>CAIKXV010000001.1 GCA_903831455.1 uncultured Pseudomonadota bacterium
CCGTTCGAGTACGACCGGATGTTTCGTCGCGCCTGACCGGCTGCGGGAGCCGCTGACCACTGCGTCGAACGGCTACGGACCCGCAAGCACCACGCCTACAGTCGATGCAGCGTGGTCTTGCGCGTGCGCCCAGCCCGGGTATCGCGGATGGCGGCCAGCGTGGTGGGGTTTGCTCGGGGTACGTCGATCGGGAGTCTGCCCGTCTCGACGACGCTGCGCAGGAAGAGGCGTATGGCCGTACTCATGTCCAGCCCTGCGGCCCGGATGATCGCGTTGGCCTCGCGCTTGAGCGAGGGGTCGACTCGGGCGCGAACGCTGTCATCCAGCAGCATGGCGTGGGTTCCGGGATGGACGGGCACGGGATGGGCGCGCCCAGGATGGGCGGGCCCGGGAGCATGGGCCAGGGTGGGGCTTGCCCATGTGGCTGCAGGTTGGCTGCTTGCCGCAATGACCATTTTACGAGCGCCTGTGTGGCGACTCAACGCCGGAACGGCCCCCCTGCGACGCGAATCCCACCGCAAGGGTCGCGCTCGTCGCGAGCGTCGCCGAGCCGACACCGACGCGGCCACGCCGGAGGGCGGCCGGCTCACCGCATGAGCCACCGACCGGGCATCCTTATGGGTCGGTCGGGCGCTGTGCGCAGGCCGGGAATCTGGAACCATCCCGTGTTTCCCGGGCTTGCCGGTACGCCACACCCGTGGGGCGCCGCTCCGCGCGCCCCGTCCGCTCCACCTCGATGACCCTGCACGTCCACTTCTCCAACCGGTTCGAAGCGCTCTCCGACGCGCTGGGCGAGGCGCTGTTCCGCCCGGCCGACGATCCGTTCGCGGTCGACGCGGTCGTGGTCCACAGCATCGCGGTGCGGCGCCGGCTGACGCTGGACCTCGCGCGGCGGCACCATGTGTGCGCGAACCTGCGCTTCGACTACCTCGGCGCATGGCTGTGGCGGCAGGCCGCGGCCCAGCTGAGCGACGTGCGGCCGCAGTCGCCCTTCGACGCCGACCGGCTGGCGTGGATGGTGCTCGCGGCGCTGGACGACGAGCCGTGGATGCAGGCCTATCCGCGGCTGGCGCGCTACGCGAGCCGCGCGGACGCCACGCTGCGCTACGAGCTCGCGCAGCGCATCGCGAAGCTGCTGTCCGACTACACCACCTGGCGCAACGACTGGCTGGAGGCCTGGCAGCAGAACCGCTCGGTCATCGGTCGTGGCGAGGGCGGCGCGCCGCCCGTGCCCGCCGAGCTGATCGAGGACGAGCGCTGGCTGTCCGCGCTGTGGACGCGCATCGCGGGCGAGCTGCGCCTGCCCGCGCGCAACCCGCTCCGGCAGTTCGCCGATGCGGTGGCCGACCCGTCGGTCGCGCTCTCGCCCCGGCTGCCCGGGCGCGTGCACGTGTTCGCGCTGCCGGCCACCCCACCGCTGCACCTCGAGGTGCTGCAGGCGCTGGGCCGACGCCTCCGCGTCGACCTCTACGTGCTCAACCCGTGTCGCGAGTACTGGGTGGACACCGTCTCCGAGCGCCAGCTCGCGTGGCTGCGCCGAATCGGCCGCGAGGCGCTGCACGAAGTCGGCCACCGGCTGCTGGCGGGGTGGGGAGGGCAGGCCCGCGCGCAGCAGGCCGTGCTCATCGAGCACCTGCAGCCGGACGTCGAGCGCGAACCGTACTGCGAGCCCGAGGGCGACTCGCTGCTCGCGCAGCTGCAGCGTTCGATGCTGGAGTTGCGCGAACCCGCCCCGGGTTCGCTGCGGGTGGCCGAGCAGGATCGCTCGATCGAGCTTCATGTGTGCCATTCGCGCGTGCGCGAACTCGAAGTGCTGCACGCGCGCCTGCTGGGGCTGTTTCGCGATCAGCCCGACCTGCAAGCCTCGCAGGTGCTGGTTGCGCTGCCGGACCTGGAGCAGTCCGCCCCGCTGATCGAGGCGGTGTTCGGCACCGTGCCGCCCGAGCGGTCCATTCCCTACACCGTCACCGGTCTTCCGGGCAGCCGCAGCAACCCGGTGGCGCAGGTGCTGCTGGAGGTGCTGGAGTTCGCCGGCTCGCGCTGGCCGGCCAGCGGGCTGCATGCGCTGCTCGCCCGCGCGGCGATCGCGCGGCGCTTCGACCTCGACGAAGCCGACCTCGAACGGCTGCGCGACTGGATCACGCAGGGCGGGTTGCGCTGGGGGGCGGACGCCGACCACCGCCGCCAGCTCGGCCTGCCGGCCGAGCCCGCGCACAGCGCGACGGACGCGCTGGAGCGGTTGTTCCTGTCCTACGCGCTGCCCGAGCAGGCGGACGCGCCCTGGCAGGGTCGACTGCCCGCGGGGGATGTCGAGGGCATGCAGGCGCGCGCGCTGGGCGCGCTGTCGCGCTTCGTCGATCAGCTGCGCAGGCTGCGGCGGGCGATGGCCCAGCCGCGCACCGCCGCGCAGTGGGCGGCGATCTTCGAGCGGACGCTGCAGGCGTTCATCGC
>CAIKXV010000002.1 GCA_903831455.1 uncultured Pseudomonadota bacterium
CAGCCGCAGCGGCGTGCCGCAGGCCCTGGTCGAGGCCGGCGGCATTGCCTGCGCGGATGCGGCCGAGGTCGCCGCGCGCGCCGACATCGTCATCCTGATGGTGCCCGACACGCCCGACGTCGAGCGCGTGCTGTTCGGCGCGCGCGGCACGGCCGAGGGGCTGTCCGCAGGCAAGTGCGTGATGGACATGAGTTCGATCTCGCCGATCGCCACCAAGGCTTTCGCCTCGCGCATCGCGGCGCTGGGCTGCGACTACGTCGATGCGCCGGTATCCGGCGGCGAGGTCGGCGCCAAGGCGGCGAGCCTCACCATCATGTGCGGCGGCAGCGAGCCGGCGTTCGCGCGCGTGATGCCCCTGCTCGAGCGCATGGGTCGCAACATCACGCGCGTGGGCGAGGTCGGCGACGGCCAGACCTGCAAGGTGTGCAACCAGATCATCGTCGCGCTCAACATCGAGGCGGTGGCCGAGGCGCTGGTGTTCGCCGCGAAGGCCGGGGCCGATCCGGCGCGGGTCCGCGAAGCGCTGATGGGCGGGTTCGCGGCCTCGCGCGTGCTGGAAGTGCACGGCGAGCGCATGGTCCGCCGCACCTTCGACCCGGGGTTCCGCATCGAACTGCACCAGAAGGACCTCTCGCTCGCGCTCGCCGGCGCGCGCGCGATGGGCATGAGCCTGCCCAACACCGCCACCGCGCAGGAGCTGTTCGGTGCCTGCGTGGGCATGGGCGCCGGGCGCCAGGACCATTCGGCCATGGTGCACGCGCTCGAGGCGCTGGCCTCGACCACCCTCCAGCGCTGAGCGCGGACGACCGTGGCACCGATCGCCTCGCCGCGCGAGCTGATGCGCGCGATGTTCGATGCCGCGGTGGCGGCCGCCGATCCTTCGCGCACGCTCGCCGCACACCTGCCGCCGCTGCCGCCCGCCGGCCGGATCGTGGTGGTGGGCGCCGGCAAGGCCGCTGCGGCGATGGCGCGCGCGCTGGAGTCCGCCTGGGAGGTCGCGCTCGACCGGCTCGAGGGCACGGTCGTCACCCGCTACGGGCATGCGCTGCCGTGCCGGCGCATCGAGGTGCTCGAGGCCGCGCATCCGGTGCCCGATGCGGCCGGGCTGGCCGCCACCGAGCGCCTGCTCTCGCGGGTGGCGGGGCTCACGTCCGACGACCTCGTGCTGGTGCTGCTCTCCGGCGGAGGCTCCGCGCTGCTCGCCGCGCCGGTCGCCGGCATGGGCCTCGCGGACGAGCAGGTCCTCGCTCGCGCGCTGCTCGCCTGCGGCGCGGACATCGGCGAGATCAACTGCGTCCGCAAGCACCTCTCCCGGGTGAAGGGGGGCCGGCTCGCGCTCGCCTGCTCGCCGGCGCGCGTGATCACGCTCGCCATCTCCGATGTGCCGGGTGACGAACTCACCGTGATCGCCTCGGGTCCGACGGTGGCCGATCCGACCACCGTCGGCGATGCCCGGCGCGTGCTGGCCCGCTACGGGATCACCGAACCTCGGGCGGCCATCGAAGCGCTCGCCGCACCCGGATCCGAGACGCCCAAGCCCGGCGACCCTGCGCTAGCCCGCACGAGCGCACGGCTGGTCGCCCGCCCGCAGCAGTCGCTGGAGGCCGCCGCCGCGGTCGCACGCGCCGCCGGCTGGCAGCCGCTCATCCTCGGCGACTCGCTGGAGGGCGAGGCGCGCGAGGCCGCGCGGGTACTCGCGGGCATCGCGCTGCAGGTCGCGCGCCACGGCCAGCCGGTCGCCGGCCCCTGCGCGCTCATCAGCGGCGGCGAGACCACCGTCACCGTGCGGGGTGGCGGACGCGGCGGACGCAACGTCGAGTTCCAGCTCGCCCTTGCACTCGCGCTGCGCGGCATGCCCGGCGTGCACGCACTTGCGGCCGACACCGACGGCATCGACGGGGCCGGCCCGGCCGCCGGTGCGCTCGTCTCGCCGGACACGCTCGCGCGGGCGCAGGCCGCGGGACTCGACGCGCAGGCCAGCCTCGCCGCGAACGACGCACACCGGTTCTTCGAGACGCTGGGCGACGCCCTGGCCTGCGGCCCGACGCACACGAACGTGAACGACTTCCGCGTGATCCTGGTCGACGCGCCGTACCGCTGAGCGCCGTGCCGGGGGATCGGCCACCCGGCCGCCGGGAGTCGTGCCCGCCCCTCGGGCCGATGCGGTCGGTCGCCGGCGACCGGCGCGGGATCCCGGCTCAGGTCGCCGCCGGCCGTCAGCGTCCCGCGCAGCGCGCGACGCGCCCGGGCGGCGTACCATCCTCGCGTCGCGCTCCTCCCCGCCTGAACGCCCGTGGACCAGCCCTCGCCCTCCACCGTCTCGATCGATCGCGCCGCACTGGTCGCGCGGCTGCAGTCCCTGCTGCCCCCGGGCAGCGTGCTGCACACCGAGGAGGAACAGCGCCCCTACGAGTGCGACGGGCTCACGCTCTACCGCGAGCTTCCGCTGGTCACGGTCCTGCCCACCGACGAGCGGCAGGTGGTCGAGGTGCTGCGGCTATGCCGGGAACTCGGCGTCCCGGTCGTGCCGCGCGGCGCGGGTACCGGGCTGTCGGGCGGCGCCACGCCGCATCCGGCCGGCGTGCTGCTCTCCACCGCGAAGCTCTCGCGCATCCTCCAGGTCGATCCGCAGGCACGCATGGCGCGCGTGCAGCCTGGCGTGCGCAACCTCGCGATCTCCGAGGCGGCGGCGCCGCACGGGCTCTATTACGCGCCCGACCCCTCCAGCCAGATCGCCTGCTCGATCGGCGGCAACGTCGCCGAGAACTCCGGCGGCGTGCACTGCCTGAAGTACGGCCTCACGGTCCACAACGTGCTGCGCGTGCGCGCGGTCACCATGGACGGCGAGGTGATCGAGTTCGGCTCCGAGGCGCTGGACTCGCCCGGACTCGACCTGCTCGCCGTGCTGATCGGCAGCGAGGGCATGCTCGCGGTGACCACCGAGGTCACGGTGCGCCTCATTCCCCGCCCGCAGGTCGCGCGCTGCATCATGGCGAGCTTCGATGACGTCGGCCGCGCGGGCGATGCCGTGGCCCGCCTGATCGCGGCGGGCATCATCCCGGCCGGCCTCGAGATGATGGACCGACCCGCCACCCGCATGGTCGAGCCCTTCGTCAACGCGGGCTACGACCTCGAAGCCGAATCGATCCTGCTGTGCGAGGCCGACGGCACCGCCGAGGAAGTCGAGGAGGAGATCGGCCGGATGTCGGCGGTGCTGCGCGAGGCGGGTGCCACCGCGCTGCGCGTGTCGGGTTCGGAACAGGAACGGCTGCGTTTCTGGGCCGGTCGCAAGAACGCCTTCCCCGCCGCAGGGCGGGTGTCGCCCGACTACTACTGCATGGATGGCACCATCCCGCGCAAGCGGCTGGGCGAGATGCTGCGCGCGATCCAGGACATGGAAAAGCGCTACGACATGCGCTGCCCGAACGTGTTCCACGCGGGCGACGGCAACCTCCATCCGCTGATCCTGTTCGATGCCAACGACCCCGACTCCCTCGCGCGCGCGGAGGCCTTCGGCGTCGAGATCCTCGAACTCAGCGTGCGTCTGGGCGGCACCGTGACCGGAGAACACGGCGTGGGGCTGGAGAAGATCAACCAGATGTGCGTTCAATTTCCCGCGGCCGAGCGCGAGCGCTTCCTCGAGGTCAAGCGCTCATTCGACCCGGCGGGCCTGCTCAACCCGGGCAAGTGCATCCCCACCCTGCATCGCTGCGCGGAGTACGGCCGGCAGCACGTGCACGGCGGCGCGCTGCCGCATCCGCACCTCGAGCGGTTCTAGGAGGCGCGCGGTGGGCAGCCCGGACGCACTGGTCGAGGAGCGCGTGCGCGAGGCGCTCGGTCGCGGCGTGGCGCTGCGCATCCGCGGCGGGGGTACCAAGGACTGGTACGGCGGCCCGCTGCGCGGCGAGCCGCTGGAGGTCGCCGTCCACGCCGGCATCGTCGACTACGATCCGAGCGAACTGGTCGTGACCGCGCGGTGCGGCACGCCGCTGGCCGACCTCGAGCGCACGCTGGCCGGCGAAGGCCAGATGCTCGCCTTCGAGCCGCCGCACTTCGGCCGCGAGGCCACGGTGGGCGGCTGCGTCGCGACCGGCCTGTCGGGGCCGCGTCGCGCCTGCGCGGGCAGCGTGCGCGACTTCGTGCTCGGCGCTCGCCTGATCGACGGCCAGGGCCAGCACCTGGCCTTCGGTGGCCGGGTGATCAAGAACGTCGCGGGCTACGACGTGAGCCGCCTGCTCGCCGGCTCGCTGGGCGTGCTGGGCGTGATCACGGAAGTCTCGCTGAAGGTCGTGCCGCAACCGGCCGATACCTGCACGCTTCGACTGGAGGTCGATCAGGGAGAGGCGCTGCGCCTGATGAACGAATGGGCAGGTCGCCCGCTGCCGCTGTCGGCGACCGTCTGGCACGAGGGTGTGCTCAGGGTTCGGCTGGCGGGTGCGGTCGCGGCGGTGGCGGTCGCGCGCCGCGCGATCGGCGGCGAGGTCGAGCCCCCCGCGGTCGCCGAGGGCCTCTGGTCATCGCTGCGCGAGCAGTCGCACCCGTTCTTCAACGCCCCTTCCGCGCTGTGGCGCCTGTCGGTGCCCCAGACCGCGCCCGTGATCGACCTGCCCGGGCCGC
>CAIKXV010000003.1 GCA_903831455.1 uncultured Pseudomonadota bacterium
ATGATAGGGCACTCGGCCCGCGCGAGGCCCGGAGTGCCCCGGACTCGCTGGCAGGCAGGACGACCGCGGCGTACACTTCGCGCACAACAATCGGTCCCCGTCGATGCCCGTGGCGCACGAGCCTGCGCCGTCGATGCGGGATCCGCGCGCCCGAGAGCCCGCGGCGCGCACGTCCGGAGGAACCGTATGCGCACGACCGGGTTGACCCTCGCCCTCGGTGTTGTCACCGCGGTGGCTCTCGCCGAGCCCTGCGCCGCCCAGCCGTCGTGGCCGGTGAAGCCCGTCCGGGTCGTCATACCGTTCCCGCCGGGTGGGCCCACCGACATCGTCGGGCGCGCGGCGGCGCGCAAGATCGAGGAGGCGTTCGGCCAGCCTGCCGTCATCGAGAACCGCGGCGGTGCGGGCGGAACGGTCGGAGCCGAGTTCGTCGCCCGTTCGCCGGCCGATGGCTACACCCTGATCGTCGGCTCGCTGTCCACCCACGGCATCAGCCCCTCGCTCTACCCGAAACTCGGCTACGACGTGATCCGGGACTTCTCCCACGTCACGCTGCTGGCACTGGTCGACAACTTCCTCGTGGTGCATCCCCGCGTCCCGGCACGCAACCTGAAGGAACTGATCGACTACGCGCGACGCAACCCGGGCAAGCTCAACTTCGGATCGGTCGGCGTGGGTGGCGCCTCCCACCTCATGGCCGAGATGGTCAACAGCATGGCCGGCATCCGCACGGTGCACGTCCCCTACAAGGGCGCCGCGCCGGCGACCGCTGCCCTGCTGGGCGGCGAGGTCGACTTCTTCCTGAGCGGGATCCCGGCGCTGCTGCCCCACGTGAAGGCCGGGCGGCTGCGCGCGATCGCCAACACGCATTCGCGTCGCTCCTCGCTGGCCCCGGACGTGCCGACGATGATCGAGTCCGGCCTGCCCGGCTACGACGTCAGCACCTGGTACGTGATGTCGGCACCCGCCGGCACGCCGCGCGAGATCGTCAACCGGGTCAACGGGGTCGTCGTCAAGGGACTCCGGTCGCCCGAGACCCTCGAGAGCTTCGCGCAGATGGGGGCCGAGGTCATGGGGACCACGCCCGAGCAGACGGTCGAGTTCCTGCGCGGCGAGATTGCCAAGTGGGCGAAGGTCGTGAAGGCCTCCGGGGCCAAGCCGGAATAGTCCCACCCAGCCTCGACGGGAGAACTCGATGGGCATGATGGATGGAAAGGTGGTCGTCGTGACCGGTGCGGGCCGTGGCGTCGGCCGCGGCGTGGCGCTGCTGATGGCCGCCGAGGGCGCACGCGTGGTGGTCAACGACATCGGGGTTGCCCTCGACGGCACGGGCGGCGAGGCCACGCCGGCCCAGTCGGTCGTCGAGGAGATACGCTCGGCGGGCGGCGAAGCGGTCGCCTGCCTGGAGAGCGTGTCGGAATGGGCCAGTGCGGGCCGGATCGTGCAGTGCGCGCTCGACACCTTCGGGCGTGTCGATGCCGTCGTGAACAATGCGGGCATCCTCCGCGACGTGATCTTCCACAGGATGGAGGAGTCGGACTGGGATGCCGTCGTCAACGTGATGCTCAAGGGCTCGTTCAACGTCGCGCGCCACGCGGCCCCGCACTTCCGCTCGCAGGGGGCTGGCGCCTACGTGCACATGACGTCCACGGCCGGACTCATCGGCGCGATCGGGCAGGCCAACTACGCGGCGGCGAAACTGGGCATCGTCGGGCTGTCGAACTCGATCGCCCGCGACATGCAGAAGTACGGCATCCGATCGAACTGCGTCGCGCCCTCGGGGTGGACCCGCATGATCGCGTCCATTCCCACCGACACCCCGGCACAGCAGAAGCGCGTGGCCCAGCGCATGGAGATCCGCGCCGAAATGAACGCCCCGCTCACGGTGTTCCTGTGCAGCGATGCCGCGCACGAGGTGACCGGGCAGGTGTTCTACGTGCGCAAGAACGAACTGTTCCTGTTCAGCCAGCATCGCCCGATCCGCGGCGTCCACCGCGCAGAGGGCTGGACACCGCAGAGCGTCCTCGAACACGCGCTACCGAGTTTCCGCGCGTCGCTCGTGCCCCTGGATCGGACCGTCACGGTATTTCCGCACGACGCGATCTGAAGACCGCCCGCCCGCGCCATCGACGCGGCGGCGTGGGCGGCCCCTGCCCCACCGACTGATCCGATACGCCGACCCACGGCTCTTTTCCATGACCCAACCCGCGACTCCTCCCCTGCGAATCGACTACCCGGCGCTGCGCAACTGGCCCATCGCCGACGTCGACCTCGACCTGACCGCGCGCGACACGATGCTCTACGCCCTGGGGCTGGGCATGGGAGCCGATCCCATGGACGCCCACCAGCTGCGCTTCGTCTACGAGGACGGTCTTCTGGCCCTGCCGACCCTGGCGGTCGTGCTGTGCCAACCGATGGGCTGGACGGGTGATCCGCGAACCGGGATCGACCGCACCAAGGTGGTCCATGGCGAACAGGGCTTCACCCTGCATCGTCCACTGCCGGTCAGCGGCCGGCTGCGCGGCCAGACCCGGGTGGTCGAGGTCGTCGACAAGGGCGAGGGGCGCGGCGCGCTGATCCTGACTGAAACCCGCATCCTCGACTGCGCGACCGGCGAATGCATCGCCACGACCGAATCGACGAGTTTCGCGCGGGCCAACGGGGGGTTCGGCGGGCCTTCGGCCTCGCCGAAGGTCCCCCGCAGCCTGCCCGAGGGGCGCGCGGCCGATCTCGCGGACGAATGGCCCGTCCTGCCACAGCTCGCGCTGATCTACCGGCTCTCGGGCGACTACAACCCGCTGCACGCAGACCCGGGCTTCGCGGCGCGCGCGGGCTACCCGCAGCCGATCCTCCACGGCCGGGCGACGTTCGGCATCGCCGGCATCGCCCTGCTGCGCCAGCTCTGCGGCTGGGACCCCACGCGCCTCACGGCCATGGAGGCACGATTCTCCTCGCCGGTGTTCCCCGGCGAGACGATCCGCACCGAGATCTGGCGCGGCGACGGCGAGGCGTGGTTCCGCTGCACCGTGCCGACCCGCGGCGCGGTCGTGCTCAACAACGGGTGGGCGAAGATCGGATGACGTGGTCCCGCGCCTCCATCGCGACCGTCCGCCGGGCATGAGCGCATCGGCAGGCACGATCTCCGTGGCGGGCCTCGCGGGGGTGTCGCGATGACCGAGCCGAGCGGGGTCGATCCCGACGAGGGCTGCGCGCTCGTGGCCCGGAGCGCAGCGGACTATCTCGCCCGATCCGATCCGCTCGCACGCGCCCGGCGCTGGCGTGATCGCACCCCCGGATACGATCGCGAAGCCTGGCGGGAGCTCGCGTCGCTGGGATGGCCCGCCCTGCTGATCCCTGAAGCCGACGGCGGACTGGGACTGGGGCTCGATTCGATGGTCGCGGTGGTGCGCGCGGGTGCCGCCGCGTCGCTGCCGGAGCCCCTGACCGAAGTCCTCGCCGCGGCACAGGCCCTGGTACACGCACCGACCAGCGCGACGAGGACCGGACTGCTCTCGCGAATCGTCGCGGGCGAGTGCATCGTCGCCCTTGCCGTGCAGGACGAAGCAGGTCCCATCGATCTCCAGCGCATCGGAACGGTCGCGGTTTCGGCTGGCCAGGGAGCGTGGCGTGTCACCGGGCGCAAGCGGTTCGTGGCCGGAGGCGTGGGTGCCGACGGATACGTGGTCCATGCCCATGCCGATCACCAGCCCGTCCTGTTCTGGGTGCCGGCGGACTGCCCGGGGCTGGAGGTCCTCGCACATGCCCAGGCCGATGGCCGATTCATGGCGGATCTGGTATTCGCCGACCTCGTGCTTCCCCCGGACCACCTGCTGGCCAGCGGAGAGCCGGCACTCGCAGCCGCGTGGGCTGCGATCGACACCGCGCTCATCGGCAGCGCCGCCGAACTGCTCGGTCTGTCGCAACGGGCGCTCGATCTCACGCTGGACTACCTGCGTACCCGGACCCAGTTCGATCGTCCGATCGGGGCGTTCCAGGCCTTGCAGCATCGTGCCGTCGACCTCTACATCCACCAGCGCATCGGAGAGAGCGTGATGCGCCAGTTGCTCGACGCGTTGCGGCACGACCCCTCCGCGGAGCTCCGCACCCGGGGGGCGAGCCGCGTGAAGGCGCGCGCCGCGCGCAGCGCGCGACAGATCACCCGCGAGGCGATCCAGCTGCACGGGGCGATCGGTTTCACCGACGACTGCGAGGTCGGCATGCATGTTCGGCGGGCGCTGGTACTCGGCGCATGGCTGGGATCGGAGCTGGAACACCGCCGCCGCTATGCACGTCTCGCCCCCCCGATCGTCGACTGATGCGCAGGGTCCATCCTCCTCCGGCCGTCGTCCGCCCCGGTTCGAACGCCCACTGAACCCCACTTCCCGACCATGTCACCGCCCTCGCCGCCGACGATCGACGCCCCTGCCGACTGGGAAGCCCTGCCTCTCGAGGACTTCCGTCTGCGGGTGCGCACCTGGATCGAGGCCTGGTGTCCCGATGAAGTGCGCTACCCCGCCGGACGACTGCGCTGGGCCCAGTCGCGCGAGTGGTGGTCGCGGCTGTACCGGCGCGGGTGGATCGCGCCGGGATGGCCCCGCGAACACGGGGGCATGGGACTGTCACCCATCCGCCAGATCGTGATGCTGGAGGAACTCGAGCGGCACGGCTGCGGGCGCATGCCCGACCAGGGCATCACGCAGGTCGGCCCCATCCTCCTGCGCTACGGAACCGAGGCACAGCGCAGCGAATATCTGCCGAAGACGCTGTCGGGCGAGGCGATCTGGTGCCAGGGCTATTCCGAACCCAACGCCGGATCGGACCTCGCGAGCCTGCAGACCTCGGCGCGGCTGCAGGGCGACCGGTTCGTGGTCGACGGCAGCAAGATCTGGACGACGCTGGCGATGGACGCCACGCACATGTATCTGCTGGCTCGAACCTCCCGTGGTGCGCGCAAGCAGCAGGGCATCAGTTTCCTGCTGGTGGACATGAGCACGCCGGGAATCACCGTCCGACCGATCCGCAACATCGCCGGGGACGAGGAGTTCTGCCAGGTGTTCTTCGATTCGGTCGAGATCCCCCGCGGGAACCTGGTCGGCCGCATCGACGAGGGGTGGAGCATCGCCAAGTCGCTGCTCGGATTCGAAAGGCTGGGAATCGGGAGCCCCAGGCGCCCGCGACAGGCCTTCGCGAGGCTGGAGCAGGTCGCACGGGCCCGCGGGCTGTTCGGCGACCCGGCGTTCCTCGACCGCTACACCGAACTGCGGATGGACCTCGAGGACCTCTCCGCGGCGTACGAGGAATTCGTCGATCAGGTCAGGCGCGGCGAGCCGCTGGGCGCCGACGTCTCGCTGCTCAAGATCTGGGGCACGGAGCTGATGCAGCGCATCTCCGAACTCGCGCTGCTGGCCGCCGAGGATCATGCCGCGCTGGCAGGCGAAGTAGCGCTCGAGGGCTCGTCGGTGAACGTGCTGGCGCCCTTCTACAGCTCGCGGCCCGGTACCATTTACGGCGGATCGAACGAGATCCAGCGCAACATCCTCGCCACCACGGTGCTGGGGCTGCCGCGTTGAGCCCGCGCGCGCCGACCCTGCGGTGCCGCCCGGACTTTGGCGCGCCGCACGAATCCCGCACTCGCATCGTGCCCCTCCGGCGCAGTATCGAATGCCCGGCATCGGCTCATGCCGCCAGTATCGGCCTGTCACGCCCCCGGGCCTGGACCGATCCCTGCATTCGCTTCCCCCGTCGAACGACGCCCTGAACCCGTATTCGCAACCGCCCCGCCGACCATGACCGTCCGTCTCGCTATCGCCGAAGGCATCGCCACCCTCACCCTCGACCGCCCGGACAAGATCAACGCACTGTCCGACGAGATGTACCAGCTGCTCCACGACCACGCCCACTCGCTGGGGGCAGACCCCACCGTGCGCGCCATCGTCCTCACCGGTGCCGGGCGCGGCTTCTGCTCGGGCGGGGATATCTCGAACATGGCGAGCTCCGATCTTCTGGGCTCGCGGGCCCGCTCGCGCTCGCGCCACCGCGTGTTCCAGGCGTTCGCGGCGATCGAGAAGCCGGTCATCGCGGCCGTGCATGGCCCGGTCTACGGGATCGGAAGCAGCCTGATGCTGGCCTGCGACCTGATTCTCGCGGCGGAGAGCACCACGATGGCGCTGTCGTTCCGGCGCGTGGGCGTCGTCCCGGATGGAGGCTCCATCTTCTTCCTGATGCAGTACCTCGGCATCGCGAAGGCCAAGGAACTCGCCTATACCGGCCGCAAGGTGGGCGGCCGCGAGCTGGTCGACCTGGGCATCGCGATGAAATGCGTGCCGGACGGCGAGTTGCTCGGCGAGGCGCACGCGCTCGCAGCCGACCTCGCGGCGGGACCGACCTGGGCGCTGGGGCTCACGAAGAAGATGTTCCAGTTCATGTGTACCCCGACACTGGAGCAGCTGCTCGACCACGAGGCGCTCGTCCAGACCCATGTGAGGTTGTCCGAGGATCACCGCGAGGGGGTGGCCGCGTTCCGCGAGAAGCGCACGCCGCGCTTCCAGGGGCGTTGAGACTGTCGGCTGCGCCCGCCCGGCGCCTGCGTGCGGCGAACGCCTCGCTTCGGATATCCTCGTCCGCCGTGCCACCGCGTGGAGTCTCCCGATGACGCGTTCGTTCGCTGTCCTTTTCCCGACCCTGATCGGCCTCCTGGGCGCGGCGGGGATCGCAGCCGCCGCCGAACCCTTCCCCACCCGGCCGGTACGCTTCATCGTGCCGTTCGCCCCCGGCGCGGCCAACGACCTGATCGCGCGTGCGGTCGGCAGCAAGCTCGCCGAGCTGTGGAACCAGACGGTGGTCGTCGACAACCGTCCGGGAGCCAATACGGTGATCGGCAGCGAAATCGTCGCGCGCGCGCCCGCCGACGGGCACACGCTGCTGCAGACCGGGCTCGCGCACGTGGTCAACCCCAGCGTCATCCGCAAGTTGCCGTACGACTCGGTCCGCGACTTCAGCGCGCTGTCGCTGACCGGCGAGTCGCCCTTCGTCCTGGTGGTCGGCCCGCAGGTACCCGCTCGCTCGGTGCGGGAACTGGTGGCGCTGGCCCGGTCAAAGCCCGGGACGCTCGCCTACGGATCGACCGGTGCAGGCGGTACCTCCCACCTGATGGGCGAGCTGCTCAAGAGCATGGCGGGCATCGACGTGATCCACGTGCCCTACAAGGGCCTGGCACCCGCACTCACCGACGTGATCGGTGGACAGATCCAGTACAGCTTCGGCAGCTGGTCGACCGTAGGGCCGTTCGTCAAGGCCGGCAAGCTGCGCGCGCTCGCGGTCACCAGCGCCCGGCGCAGCCCCACCACGCCAGAGCTGCCGACGATTGCCGAGGAAGGCTACAAGGGCTACGAGGCCACGCCCTGGTGGGGCATCGTCGGCCCCGGCGGCATCAGCCCGTCACTGGTCAAGCGGCTCAACTCGGACATCCGGCGCGCGATGGCAACCCCCGAGATGAAGGAACGGTTCGCCGCCCAGGGCATCGAGATCGTGACCAACACCCCCGAGGAGTTTTCCGCGCTGATCCGCTCGGAAATCGCTCGCTGGGCGGGCATCGTCAAGACGGCAGGCATCCGTGCCGACTGATCCGGGCCGCAACGACGCGGGCGCCGGGGAGCCCTACACCCGGCTGCTGGCGCCCCAAGCCGTCGCGGTGATCGGCGCGAGCGAGGATGCGCGCAAGATCGGCGGGCAGCCGATGCGCTTCCTCACCGAATTCGGATTTTCCGGGAGTGTCTATCCGGTCAACCCGCGCTACGAACGGATCCGCGGACTGCCCTGCTTCCCCAGCGCGGCGCAGCTGCCCGGACCGTGCGATGTCGCGCTGGTCGCCGTACCGGCTGCGGCGGTTCCGCAGGCCTTGCGCGACTGCGCGCGCGGAGGCGTACCCTACGCGATCGTCCTCTCGGCCGGTTTTCGCGAACTGGGCGAGCGCGGTGCAGCCCTGCAGCGGGAACTCGACGAAGTGCTCGCGACGACCGGGGTGCGCATCATCGGCCCCAACTGCCAGGGCGTGATGAACCTCCACGCGCGCGCCTACCTCGGGTTCGGCCACGCGTTCAGCAACCCCGATCTGAAGCCCGGCCCGGTCGCCATGGTCACCCAGAGCGGTGGCTTCGGCTACTCGGTCGTGTCCGCCGCGCAACGCGAGGGCATCGGTTTCGGTCACGTCTTCTCGACCGGCAACGAGGCGAGCATCAGCGCACTCGAGATGATGGCCGTGCTGATCGAGAGGCCCGAAGTCGAGGTGCTCGTCACCTATCTCGAGGGGGTGGGCGACGGTCGCGCCCTGCTCGACCTCGGCGCGCGCGCCCTCGAACTCGGCAAGCCCATCCTGGTGTGGAAGGTGGGCGATACGCGCGCCGGTCGCCGCGCAGTGGCGTCGCATACCGCGAACATGACCGCCAGCGCGGAGCTCTTCCGCGAGGCCTTCGAGCGCGGCGGTTTCGTCCAGATCCGCGACATCGACGACCTGCTCGACGCGCTGCACACCTTCCTTGCCGGCCGACGGCCGCACGGACGCGGGGTGGCCATCCTGACCACCTCGGGCGGCGCAGGGGTGTTGACCGCGGATCGCTGCGAGCAGGCCGGGCTCGACCTTCCGCTGCCCGATGCCCGCAGCGTCGCGGCGATCCGCGAGGTCGCGCCGGATTTCGCATCCCTCGGCAATCCGGTCGACGTGACTGCCCATTTTTCCTCGGCGTGGCAGGAGTACAACCGCATCATCCGCGTCCTCCTCGACGACCCGACGGTCGACAGCCTGATCGTGCGCTCGATCGGCGGGGCAAACGCGCTGCCCTGGGTCGAGCAGTTCCTGCCGATCGTGGCTGCGTCGGACAAGCCGGTGATCGTCAGCCAGAACGAACCGCCGGAGCGGATCGGCGCGATGATCGCCAGACTGCGCGAGGCGGGCGTACCAATGATTCCCACGCCTGCGCGCTGCGCGGCCGCACTGGGCGCACTGGCCGGCTTCGCCGATCGCTGTCGGGCCCCCGGACGCTGGCAACGCAATCCCGAGCGATCGGTCGAGCGGCGCGAGTGGCCCGATGACCTGCCGACGGACGGCACGCTGGGCGAGCACAGGTCGAAAACGCTGATTGCCACGTACGGCATCCCGGTCACCGACGAGGTGCTGCTCACGCCGGAGGCGGTCGATCGCCTCGATCGACTGCCGTTCGATCCTCCGCTCGCGGTGAAGATCGAGTCGCCGGACATCCCGCACAAGACCGAGAGTGGCGCCGTGCGGTTGAACGTCGGCGGTCTGGTCGAACTGAAGGCTGCGGCGCGCGAGGTGCTTGCGGCGGCGCGTGCACATGCGCCCGACGCGCGCCTGGACGGCATCCTGGTGCAGCGGATGGCACGAGGCACCGAGGTGATCCTCGGTGCGGTGAACGATCCGGTGTTCGGACCGGTCGTGATGTTCGGCCTCGGGGGCGTGGCCACCGAACTGCTGCACGACGTCACCCACGAGTTCGCACCCTTCGACCTCGACACCGCTCGCGCGATGATCCGGCGCGTGCGCTCGGCACCTCTGCTCACGGGGTGGCGCGGACGGCCCGCGCTGGACGTCGAGGCGCTCGCCCGCGCCCTGTGCGCGCTGTCGTGGCTCGCGCACGATCACGCCGATCGCCTGTCGGAGATCGACATCAATCCGCTGTTCGTCGACGTGCGGGGGGGTGACCGCCGCCGACGCCCTGATTTCGCTGCGCGCCTCGCCCCCGCCAGGGGCGAACGGTGCCGCGTGAACACGGCCCCACCCGGCCTCTCCAGGAGCGACGCATGGATCTCAAGCAGCAGTCACCGCTCGGGCACTTCCTCGAGCGACTCGAGGCGGGCGAATTCGCCTACCAGTACAGCCCATCGACCGATGCGGCCGTGTTCTACCCGCGCGTCTGCGCGCCCGGAAGCGGCGCGCAGGATCTCGAATGGCGGACGTCTCGAGGGCTCGGCACGGTCTACTCCAGCACCTGGATTCCCGTGAAGGACGGCAAGCCGTACAACGTCGCGCTGGTCGACATGGACGAGGGCTTTCGTCTGATGTCGCGCGTCGAGGACATCGACCCGGCCGGCGTGCGGATCGGCATGCGCGTGCGCTTTCGCCCGCACGCAGGCGATCGTCCGGACGATCCGCCCTACCCTGTATTCATCCCGGTGGAGGGCTGAGCCATGAACAACCTGCTTCGCCGCGGCTCCGCGGCCATCGTCGGTGTCGCCGAGTCGGACCTTGGACAGGTGGCGCGCCACTCCAGTCCGATCGACCTCATGGCGCAGGGCGTGCTGCGCGCGCTCGAGGACTGCGGACTCCAGCTGTCGGACGTCGATGCCTTGTATGCCGCCACCTCGCAGTCGCGGTTCTCGACGCTGCACCTCAAGGAATATCTGGGCATCGACATCCGCTGGAACGACAACACGCAGATCGGCGGCTCTTCGTTCGAGACGCACGTCGCGCACGCCTGGGCCGCGATCCAGCTCGGCCTGTGCGAGGTGGCCGTGATTGCCTATGGCAGCACCCAGCGCTCGGTGTCGCGAGCGGCCGCCAGCCCTCGCGAGTACAACTACTACGAGGCGCCATTCAAGCCGTTCATGCCGACCACCGCCTATGCGATGGCGGCTGCACGCCACATGCACCAGTACGGGACGACACGCGAGCAGCTCGCCGAGGTCGCCGTGGCCGCCCGCCAGTGGGCGCTGCTCAACCCCGCCGCCTGGGAGAAGAAGCCGCTCACGGTCGAGGAGGTGCTCGGTGCGCGCATGGTGTCGTGGCCGCTCAGCGTCCGCGACTGCTGCCTGGTCACCGATGGCGGCGGTGCGATCGTGATGACCTCCGGCGAGCGCGCCAGAAGCCTGCGCAAGCCGCCGGTCTATCCGCTCGGCTACGGCGAGGGATTCTCGCACCACTCGATCGCCCACATGGCCGATCTCACCGTCACCGGTGCGGCTCGCTCGGGGCCCGCGGCCTACGCGATGGCGGGACTCGGCCCTCGGGACATCGACGTGGTCGAGCTCTACGACGCCTTCACCATCACGCCGATCCTGTTCCTCGAGGACCTCGGCTTCTGCCCGAAGGGCGAAGGTGGCCGATTCGTCTCGGGGGGCCGCATCGCCCCCGGCGGCGAGCTGCCGGTCGACACCAACGGCGGCGGACTCTCCTACTGCCATCCGGGCATGTACGGGCTGTTCATCCTGATCGAGGCCGTGCGGCAGCTGCGCGGGGAGTGCGGCGCGCGCCAGGTGGCAGGAGCGGAGACGGCCCTGGTCCACGGCAACGGGGGCGTGCTGTCGAGCCAGATGACCTGCATCCTCGGCGGAGCGTCCACCGTCTGAGGCCCGAAGTCGGCCACGGCGCCCCCGGAGCGGCCCCGCCTCCGGATGCGCCGTCCGTTCCACCCACCGACGACGCCACGTGCCGCGGACCTCGACCCGGCCCCGGGGCGACGCAACCCGGCGCGCGGCGCGATAATGCTCGCCCGCACGATTCCAGCCCTCACGACGGGTCCCTGCCATGCCCCCTGCCCCCTCCGACCTTCATCGACTGAGCCTCGCCGAGGCCTCGGAACTCATCCGCACGCGAAAACTGTCGAGCGCCGAGTACGTGCGTGCGCTCGCCGACCGGATCGAGGCACTCGATCCGCAGGTCGATGCGTTCATCACGCCGACCCTGGACCTCGCGGTCGACCAGGCCCGCGCAGCGGATGCGGAAATCGACCGCGGACAGTGGCGCGGACCGCTGCACGGCATCCCGTACGCGCTGAAGGACATCTACGACACGGCGGGCATCGCGACCACCGGCCATTCCCGGGTCTGCATCGACCGTCGCCCGGAACAGGACGCCACCACCGTGCGCCGGCTGCGGGAAGCCGGCGCGGTACTGATGGGCAAGCTCGCCACCCACGAGTTCGCGCACGGAGGCCCGTCGTTCGACCTGCCATGGCCGCCCGCGCGCAACCCGTGGAACACCGCGCACTTCACCGGCGGCTCGAGCAGCGGATCGGGCGCGGCGATCGCGGCAGGATTCGTGCCGCTCGCCATGGGGTCGGACACCGGCGGCTCGATCCGCGGCCCCGCGTCCTTCTGCGGCATCTCCGGCCTGATGCCGACCTTCGGGCTGGTCAGCCGCGCCGGCGTGATTCCGAACTCGTTCTCGTTCGACCACTGCGGTCCGATGGCTCGCTCGGCCGAGGACTGCGCGATCGCGCTCCAGGGGCTCGCCGGCTTCGATCACGCCGATGCGGGCTCCGTACGCGTGCCGGTACCGGACTATCGCGGCGCGCTGGCGCCCGATCTGTCGGGCCTGCGGATCGGGGCGATCCGGCATTACGGCGAAGAGGATCAGCCGGCCTCGCCCGAGACCCTCGCTGCGTTCGAGGAGTCGCTGGCCGTGCTGCGGTCGCTGGGCGCCTCGGTCTCCGACGCCCGGGTGCGTCCGCTCAAGGAGTCGTTCGACATCAAGGTCATCATCGCCGAGACCGAGATCTACACCATCCACCAGAGCGCACTGCGCTCGCGGCCGGGCGATTTCGGCTGGGACTTCCTCCAGAGGGCCCTGCCCGCATGCCTGTTCACGGCCAGCGACTATTTCAGCGCCACCCGCGAGCATCGTCGCACCGTGCACCAGATGTCGGAGATCTTCGACCGCTTCGACCTGCTGGTCACCGTCGGGCAAGGCCCCGCCCCGAAGCTGGATGTCCACGACCCGCTCAGCTTCTGGCGAAAACCGAACCTGTTCACGCCCTCCAACGTCGCCGCCGGTCCTGCACTGGTGGTCTGCAACGGCTTTTCGAGCACGGGGCTTCCGATCGGCCTGCAGTTGATCGGGCGCCCGTTCGAGGACGCCACGGTGCTGCGTGCAGGCCACGCGCTCCAGACTGTGACCGACTGGCACCGTCGAACCCCGACGCTCGTCGCGGGAGGCGCGAAGCCCGCGCTCGTCCCGATCGCCCGCCCGACCGATGCGCCGGAGGCCGATGCCCGCCTGCGGGCCGACTGCGACCGCATGGCCGAACGCGCAGGGCTCGCGCTCGACGCCGGGCAGCGCATCCTGCTCTATCGAGCAGCCCCTTACGCGCTGGAGATGATCGCCCGCCTGCGTACCGACCACGGTTTCGCGGATGCGCCCGCCAACGTCTTCCGCTTTCCCTCCACCCTTGCGCAACGCGCCGGCGCCGCCTGACATTCGCGCACCTCCACAGGACTCCGACAGCATGATCAACGCCGCCATCATCGGACTGGGCCGCTGGGGCCAGAACATGGTCACCTGCGCAGCAGGTAGCGAACGCATCCGCTTCGTCGCTGGGGCCACTCGCACGCCGGAGAACGCGCGCGATTTCGCCTCGAAGCAGGGCTTTCCCGTGCACGGTGACCTCGACGCGGTACTGCTCGACCCCGGGGTCGATGCGGTCGTGATCACCACCCCCCATCGCAGCCACGTCGAACTCATCACCCGCGCGGCGAAAGCCGGGAAGCATGTGTTCGTGGAAAAGCCCTTCACGCTCAACCGCGCGGATGCGCAGACCGCGATCGAGGCCTGCCGCGCGGCGGGCGTCACGCTCGCGCTGGGCTTCAACTGGCGCTTCCAGCCTGCCCTGCTGGAGATCCGCCGGATGTTCACCGATGGCACGCTCGGCCGCCTGCTGCACGTCGAAGGCAATTTCAACGGCCCGAGCGTCTTCCGCTACGCCCCCGACCACTGGCGACCGGACCGCACCGAGAGCCCCGGCGGTGGCCTGACCGGTCGTGGCGTGCACAACATGGACGCGATGATCTTCCTCACCGGCCCCGTCGAGAGCGTCTACGCGCAGAGCTTCCGGCAGGTGCTCGATCGCGGCGTCGACGACACCACCTCGGTCCTGTTCCGCTTTCGCAGCGGCGTCACGGCCTACCTGGGCATGGTGCTCGCCACCGCCGAGTGCTGGAGGATGCAGTTCTTCGGCACCAAGGGCATGGTCGAGGTCGGCGCCATCGAGCACCTGCCCACCTGGGACATGACGGTGCAGATGATCGACCAGCCGCGCGAGGTCCGGCGCTTCCAGTCCGAACGCACCGAGCGCCTGGAACTCGAGGCCTTCGCCGACGCGATCGAAGGTGGGCGTCCGTGCGTGATGCCGATCGAGGACATCCTCGCCGGCGTCGACGGCCTCGAAGCCATCCTGCGCTCCATCGACACCGGTGCCCCGGTGAAGATCCCGGCCTGAGGAGAAGCGGCAATGGCCCCGACTACGACGCCCACCCGGGCCCACACCCAGACTGCGCCCGCCGCGGAGGCCCCGATGACCGCCGCCCCGTGGCGCGATGAACCGGAGGGGCGCAGCTTTCGCCGGCTCCCGGTGACGACGCTGCTCAGCGGGGGCGAACTCTCGATCCCGCTGCACGTGGTGACCGGGCGACATCCCGGACCGACGCTGGGCATCATCACGAACCAGCACGGCGACGAGTTCCTGCCGACCATGGTCATCCGGCACTGGCTGGCCACGCTGGATACCTCGGCCCTGCGCGGGCGAGTCGCGGTCATCTCGGTCGGCAATCCGCTGGCCACCGCGGCCTGCCAGCGACTCACCCCCGAGCCGCACGGCCGCACCGACCTGCACGAGGCGTTCCCGGGCAATGCGCGAGGCAACACCACCCAGATGATGGCGGCCGTCATCACCGAGTCCTTCCTGGACCATATCGACTTCCACTGCGACTTCCACGCCGGCGGCAGCGGCGGTCGCCTGCAGGGTCGAGTGGACTACAACGGCAAGGCACCGCCGGACATCCGCGAGCGCTGCCTCGCGATGGCGCGCGCCTTCGGCCAGCCGTTCGTGCACGAGAACGACCTGACCGGCACCTCCGCGCACTACGTCACGACGAAGCGGGGCATCCCGAGTTGCAACCCCGAGATCGGGGGTACCTTCCTCGGCCCCGACAGCACCGCCACCTACTTCGAGCAGTCCTTCGCCGGATTGACCCGGCTGGCGACCCACCTCGGGTTGATCGACGGCGACGCGACGCCACCGTCGCAGGTGCGATTCGACCTGGCCGGACGGCGCGAACTGCGGCCCCGCAACTCCGGCTATCTCGAGTCGCTGTTCGAACGCCCGTCGGACGTCGGGCGCCTGTTGCCGGCCGGCACCCTGCTCGGTCGCGTCGTCGACCTCTACAGCTACGCGGTGCTCGAGGAGATCGTCACGCCGTTCGACGGCTATCTGTTCTTCTCCCGCTACAGCGGCACCGTGAGCGCGGGGACGCAGGCCTTCGCCCTGGCCGAGGCGGCAAGGGCGATCCGCCTCGACTGACTGGCACCACATCCGGAGGGGACCATGGAGCTGACGGCAGATGAACAGGCGATGCTTCGCGGAGACCGCGGAACCGCCCGTCGGGAAGCCATCGCCTTCCAGATCGAGGTCGGTCGCTTCTTCGGCGCCCGCCGCTTCGTGCCGATCTCCAACGCGCACATGATGGGCG
>CAIKXV010000004.1 GCA_903831455.1 uncultured Pseudomonadota bacterium
CAGCGTCGCCGCGCCGCTCACCTGCACCTGGTCGTAGCCGCCGGGGCCACTGCCCGCCGTCGTACCGCCGATCGACAGGCGCAGCGTGCCGGTATTCTCGAAGCCCCCGGTGATCGCCAGCGTGCCGGCACTGCCCGTCGTGGCATCCGGCCGCAGCTGCACCGTGCCCGCGTTGATCAGCCGCTTGCCCGCATCCAGCTCGAGGCTGCCGGCGCCGCTCAGCGTCGCACCACTCGCGACCTTCAGGTGTCCGCCGCTAACCTTCAGCGTGAAGGGGTCGGTCACCGCGAGGCCCTCGTAGCCGCCACCCGATCCGATCTCCAGCGCCTGTGCGTTCCGGAACGTGAGGCTGGCGGTCTCGCCGCTCAGCCGCCCGATCCGGTTGCCGCTGGCGCCCAGATCGAAGGTCGCGGCACCGACCCCGGTCGCACGTGCCAGCACGAGCGTCCCGGACTCGAGCTTGCCATCGCCGCTTTCGCGCACGATGCCGGTCGCCGAACGACTGGTCAGGGTGATGGTCCCGTCCTCGGACTTGATCCGCTGACCGATCAGGATGTCTCGGCCCGCGGTGAGGGCGATCGTCGCCTCCTCTCCGCTGGTGACCTGCGCGTCGACCCGGATGTCGCGACCCGCAGTGATATCGAGGCTGTGGGAAGTGCTCGACACCCCGGCATTGATCCTGACGTCCGAGTTCCCGCCGGTCGCCACCACGGTCAGCAATCCGGTCGACGCCGCGACCGGGCGATCGATCTGCACGCTGCCGGAGGAGGCTGTCAGGGTCAATGCTCGGCTGCGCACCTCCCCGCCGATCACCAGGTCGCCACTGGCCTGGGTGATCGAGGCATCGCCGGTGAGGTCGATGGTGCCCCCCGGCGTCTGGGCGAAGCTGCCATCGACGGTCAGGCGCCCCGAGCCTGTCACCGAGCCTCCGCTCTGCGCGAACGAACCGACGGAGGCCTGCGCGGCGCTGCCCGTCAACTGCACCGAGCCCCCGCTCTGCGCCAGCGTGGTCGCCGACAGCGTGCCCGCCACCGACAGCGTGCCGGCGCTCAGGTCGAGCGAGGTGGCGGTCAACGCGCCCGTGCTGCCCACCGCCAGCGTGCCCCCGCTCTGCGCGACCGCGGTCGCGCTCAGGGTGCCGTTCGCGTTGAACGTGCCACCCAGCACCGACAGCGATCCGGCGAGCGTCGAGCCCTGGCTGGCGCCGCTCACCGTCAGCGCCCCGGCGGTCACGATCAGTTCCGTGTTCGCCGGAGTGTCGATGGACTCCACCGTGCTGCTCGCGCCGCCCTGGTCGTGCGTGACCACCGTGCCGGGCAACCGCAGCGCCGCGCGCTGGGTCGATCCCGGCACCGAGTCGCCGCGCCAGTTCGCCGCATCCGTCCAGCGCGTCGTCCCCGCGCCGCCGTCCCAGCAGATCACGCCCGAAGGACAACTCGCGCCGGTGTGCAGCAGGCGGAAGACCGCGACCGCCGGGTCCCCCACCGACAGCACGCCTTCCTCGAGCCCCGCCGGCAGGTTGCGCGTGGCAAACGTGCCGACGAGGGTGTTGGCCCGCACGAGGTCGAACGACTGGCCCGACGGCGCGAAACTGTTGGCCAGCGTCGCCGTCAGCGTGCCGTCCAGCGTCGCCGCGCCACTGGCCCGGACCTGGTCGTAACCCGCTGCGCCGCTGCCCGCCGTAGCCCCGCCGATCGACAGGCTCAGCGTGCCGCCGCTCGCATTCACGAAGTCGCCCGTGATCGCCAGCGTGCCCGCGCTGCCCGAGGCGGCGACCGGTCGCAACTGCAGCGTGCCCTCGTTCTGCACGCGCTTGCCCGCGTCCAGCTCGATGCCGCCGGCGCCGCTCAGCGTCGCACCACTCGCGACCGTGAGATGCCCACCGGTCACCTTCAGCGTGAAGGGGTCGGTCGCCGCGAGGCCTGCGTAGCCGCCGCCCGTTCGGATCTCCAGCGCCTGGTCGTGCGTGAAGTTCACCGACTTGACCTGGCCGCTGACCCCACCCACCTGGTTGTCCGGAGCGTTCAGGTCGAACACCGCCGGCGCGCCGGCATGTCCGAGCACCAGCCCCGCGCCCTTCAGCGGCGCGTCGGTCGCCTGGGACACGTTGACCAGGGCCGTGCC
>CAIKXV010000005.1 GCA_903831455.1 uncultured Pseudomonadota bacterium
CGCCCGGCTACGGAGCCCATGCAAAGCACCCTGCCCCTGGTCCTGTCCCTGCTCGCCGCGGCGGTGGTGGTGGTGGTGCTCTGCCGGCTCGTCAGCCTGCCTCCGCTGCTGGGCTACCTGCTGGTCGGCGTGCTGATGGGGCCGCACGCGCTCGCGCTGGTGCCCGACACCGAGTCGGTCGGACATCTCGCCGAGTTCGGCGTGGTGTTCCTGATGTTCACGATCGGGCTCGAGTTCAGCCTGCCCCGACTGCTCGCGATGCGCTCGCTGGTGCTGGGCCTGGGCGGACTCCAGGTGCTGCTCACCGCGATCGTCGGCGCGCTTCTGGCGCTGGCGATCGGACTGGCCTGGCAGACCGCGGTCGTGCTGGGCTGCGCGCTGGCGATGTCCTCCACGGCCATCCTGGCCAAGACGCTCGCCGATCGCCTCGAACTCGCCTCCGAGCACGGGCGGCGCGTGATCGGGGTACTGCTGTTCCAGGACATCGCGGTGGTGCCGATGCTGGTGCTGGTCCCGGCGCTCGCCGCCTCCATCGCGGACCTGCCGGTCAACCTCGCCCTGGCCATCGCCAAGGTGGTGCTGGTGCTGGGCCTGCTGCTGGGGCTGGGCCAGCCGCTGATGCGCCGCTGGTTCCATCTGGTCGCCCGCCAGAAATCGGCCGAACTGTTCGCGCTGAACGTGCTCCTGTTCACGCTCGGCCTCGCCTTCCTCACCGAGTCGATCGGCCTCTCCCTCGCGCTGGGGGCCTTCGTGGCCGGCATGCTCATCTCGGAGACCGAGTACCGCTACCAGGTGGAGGAGGACATCAAGCCCTTCCGCGACCTGCTGCTCGGCCTGTTCTTCGTGACCATCGGGATGCTGGTCGACCTCGCCTGGATCGCCGCCAACCTGCCGCTGGTGCTGGCCGTGCTCGCCGCCCTGTTCGCGGTCAAGGTCGCGGTGCTGATGGCCGTGCTCGCACTGCTGCGCACGGACACCGGCGTGTCGCTGCGCGTCGCGCTGGCGCTGGCGCCGGCCGGCGAGTTCGGCTTCGTGCTGCTCACGCTCGCGGCCGGGTTGTCGCTGCTGCCCGCGTGGGTCCTGCAGCCCGTGCTCGCGGCGATGGTGATGTCGATGGCGGCCGCGCCGTTCATCCTCGAGCACAGCGAGCATCTGGTGCGCCGCTGGCGGGGGTCGGAATGGATGGCTCGCGCGATGCAGCTGACCGCGATCGCCTCGCGTTCGATGGCGGCCGACCGCCATGTGATCATCTGCGGGTACGGTCGCAGCGGCCAGTATCTCGCCCGGCTGCTCGACGCCGAGCGCGTACCTTTCTTCGCGCTCGACCTCGACCCCGACCGGGTGCGCGAGGCCGCGGCCGCGGGCGAGCAGGTGGTCTTCGGCGACGCCGCGCGGCGCGAGGTGCTGATGGCGGCAGGCCTGCCCCGGGCCCGCGCGCTGGTGGTGAGCTACGCCGACACCGCGTCGGCGCTGAAGATCCTGCACCTCGTGCACGAGTTGCGCCCCGACCTCCCGGTCGTGGTTCGCACGCGCGACGACAGCGACATCGAGCGACTCAAGGCGGCCGGTGCAGCCGAGGTGGTGGCCGAGGTCATGGAGGGTAGCCTCATGCTGGGCACGCACGCGATGATGCTCCTCGGCATGCCGCTGGGGCGGGTGGTGCGACGGGTGCGCAGCGCGCGGGAGGAACGCTACCGGCTGTTCCGGGGCTTCTTCCACGGGCTCTCGGACACGGCCGACGAGAGCGGGGAGGATGTCTTCCTGCACTCGGTGGCCCTGCCGGTCGGCGCGCACGCGGTCGGTCGTCGGCTCGACGAACTCGACATCGCGCCGCTCGGGGCGGAGGTGAGCGTGGTCAGGCGCCGGGGCGTGCGCGAGGTGTCGCCCGCGCCCGGAACCGAACTGGCCGCCGGGGATGTCGTGGTCCTGCGTGGCAGCGCGGCGGCGGTGGCCGCCGCCGAGATGAGGCTGCTGCAGGGCAGTTGATGCGCACCGCGGCGAACGTTCCCGGGCAGTCGGTGGCCCGAGCTGGAGCACCGGGGGGCGAGGCGACGGACGCCCGACCCGCAAGGGCCCACCGCGCAGGCACCGGTGGCGCAGCCTTGGGTCATGCCACCTTCAGTCGAACCGACTCCGGTCGTGCGGCCTCCGGGCGAGGGGCGCGCTCGCCGGTCGGGCGAAGTGCGCTCGTGCGGCGCCTGCGGGCATGCGATCGGGTCGGGCGACCCTGCCTTCTCCTCGACCGCCCGCGGGCCCGCGCGCAGCGGGTCAGAAGATGACCGCGCCGCCGCAGTTCGCCTGGCCGCTGGTGGTGTTCCACTCGGGCGGGGTGGCGGTGGAATTCACGCAGTTGGCGGCGGTGGGGGCGGTTCCGTTCCCTGCGTAGGGCGAGAACTGGAACGACCCGGAGTAGGGACGGCCGTCGTCGACCTTGCGATCGACCTCGGCGATGATCTCGACCGGGATCTGCGCGCCCGTCTTGAGGTTGTGCCGGGCCGCCGGCGTGCCGGTGCCGTAGTTGCCGTCGAAGATCAGCTGGAGCGTGACGTTGTAGGGGTTGAACGGCGTCGTGTTCTGCGATTCGGTGGCGGCGCAGGTGTACGAGCCGGTGATGAAGCCTGCCTTCGAGAGGTGTTCCCATGCGAGCACCGACTCGGTCGACTCGATCTGCCCGTTGCCGTTGCCGTTGCCGCTGGTGCCGCAGGCCGTGCCCACGCCATTGATGTTCTGCCTGGCGAGCAGGTAGTCGCCCGGGAGGCCGCGGAAGCGATCCTGGAAGCCGAAGAAGGCAGCCTTGACTCCGTCCTGCGCCGAGATGAGGTTGCGCACCCGCGCGCTGGTGATGAGTTCCTGCCCCTTGAGCACCCCGCCCAGCAGCAGGCCGACGATCACCAGCACGATGGCGATCTCGATCAGGGTAAAACCGGACTGGCGGCGGACGATCATCTTGCGGGTTCCGCGGACATGAGCCGGGCGGCCTCCCGGACGCGGGGCACCGCCTGGCGGGTTGAGCCACGAGGCCATCAACCAACGATTACCCGGATGATGGTGTGCGCTATTTGTGGCTCTGTCCGTGAACAATGTCACGCTCGTCGGGCGCGGACCCGGTGCCGGACGGCCGGCTGGACGCCTGAACCGTGCCCTGCGTGTCCGCCGCCGCCCGGCGCCTCGGCGGCCCGTCGGGCGGGCGTGGGCGGGCGCAGTCGGTGCCGTGGACTCACCGATCGGGCGGTCGTGGTGAGATCGGCAGGGGGGCGGGTACGCCGCGCTCGAGCAGGAACCGCAACTCGGCCGGATCGGTCACCAGGCCCGCGTCGATCAGGCCGCCCAGGAGCACGCTCGCCGCCTGCGATTCGCCGGTATCGGCCAGCAGGAGGACCGACATCTGGCGGGCCCATGAGGGCACCGCCGGCCCGGTGGCCTTGCGGGTGATCGCGGTCGCGAACTCGATCGCGAGCGCCGCGTCGCCGAGACGGTGCCGCGCGACGAGGGCCGCGTGGGCAAGCCAGCGCCAGCGCCGGTCCGGATCGGCGTCGAAGGCCTCCCGCACCAGCAGCAGCATGCGGCGCTGGCGCTCGGCATCGGGCACCTGGCTGTAGACGTGCGAGGCGAGCAGCAGCGGATACTGTCCCGTGGGGTCGAGTTCGAGCAGGCGTCGCAGCCAAGGTACCAGCCGTTCGTAGTCGAGCGCGCGATGCGGGATGCTCAGCCCCGGCTGGGTATCGTGCGACTGCAGCCAGAGGGCGCCGGCGAGCGCGAGCGAGGCGGGCTCTGCCATCGCCATGGCCCTGAGCGCCTCGATCGATGGGGGGGCAGGCAGGGGCTCACGGCGTGCGCGGGGGTTCGGTTGCAGTGCGGCCAGAAGCAGCTGGGCGCCCAGCGCGAGCGCGAGTGCGAGGCGCAGCCCACGCGGAACCTGCCGCCACCGCAGGTCGACGCGCGTGGCCGGGCTCACAGCGCCCGCCGATGGAAGTCGACCAGTGCCGCGGCCAGCAGCAGCGCGCTCTGGGCAAGCGCGGCGCCGAGCAGCGCGGCGAGCGCCGCCGCCGGCGGCACGGCATCGACGAGCCAGCTCGACCCGCCGTAGCGCGACAGCGCCGGCAGCAGCCATGCGAGGAGGTCGAGTCCCGCGCGCAGCACGTCGAGCAGCGGTCCGGGCGTGAGCGCCTCGCCCGCGTGCGCGATCAGGCGCAGCGCATCGAGGCTGCGGGCAAGCAGGTAGAAGCCGGCGGCGAGTGCCGCGGCCGCCGCGAGATGCCCGAGCGAGAGCGCGAAGAAGGTGGCCGCACTCGCCATCACGACCAATTCGGCGAACAGGCCCAGGCACCATGCGGCCGCGGGGCCGGGGGCGGACAGCGCGGCCATCGGGATCCACAGCGCGGCACAGGCCGCCGCGGCGGCGGCGGCGAAACCCGCGGCGCGGCCCAGCACCCAGGCCGATCGGGAGACGGGCAGCGCGAGCCAGTGCTCGAAGCCTCGCTCGTTGAGATCGCGCACGAGGCTGCCCGTGACGTGCAGGGTGAACACGAACACCCAGGCGATCCGGATCGCGCTGCCCGAGAGCGCAGCCTGCATGCGACCCGATTCGGTCAGCGCGAGCGAGGCCGCGAATGCGCACGAGACGAGCGCGAGCAGGCCGGTGGCAGCCAGCAGCCAGCCCAGCCGGGAGCGCAGCGCCTCCAGCAGCGTGGCGGTGGCCACGAGCGCGACCGCGCGGGGAGAGGGGGGCGCTGGCGGAGCGTTCACCGGGAGCCTTCAGGGTAGCTGCCCGGCGGCCACCAGCCGGGCATACAGCACGTTCGGCGACAACCAGGTCACCAGGTCGTCGAACTCGGCGACGGCGGTCGAGCCGCGGACACGGCTCACGAACACGGCATCGGCGTTGGCGCTATTCGGGTTCGGGTTCTGCGCCTCGTCCACGGACGTGCCTCCGGTGGCCGCGTTGGGGCCCAGCGACCAGATCACGGCCACCGCGTTGCTCGCCAGCGTCGTACCGCTCGCGCAGTCGGTGGCGGTGGCACCCGCGCCCGTCGAGCAGACGCGCAGCGCGGGGGCGAGCGCGGAGAGTCCCACGACCCGCATCGAACCCGCTCCCCCGGTGGTGAACGCCGAGCCGTTGCTGGCCGTCACTGCATAGCGGATCCGGTTCTGGGCGAGCCCCCACGGGTCGATCGCGTAGCCCTGCTCGTCGATCGTCGACAGCCCGAGCGTGACGGCGGGCACGAAGCCGGTGTTGGGATGGGTGCAGACGCCGCCGCCCGGGGGACTCTCCACGCCGCCGGACGCGGGTGACGCGGGACAGGGCAGTCGGCCGTTGGCCAGCGCGAAGCCCACCAGCGACTCGCGGACCTCCTCGAGCTGGCGCTGGGCCTGGTTCAGGCGGTTCTGCTCGACCTGCGTGGCCAGGGGGATCAGCAGCCCCCCGATGACGAGCGACAGCACCAGCAGCCCGACCGCCAGCTCCACGAGCGATACCCCTCGCTGGCGAAGGGCGGGCCGGGACATGCGACGCGCTCCCCGCGGCGAGGCCGGCGCGGGGAGCCGCGGGTTCATCCGGGCGAGGGCAGGGGAAGGAGCGGGCATGCGGATCGGGTCGGAGGGAACTGTGGCGCAGCGCACGAGGTGGGGCCGGCGGGTGGATCGCCGTCGCGGACGGTTGCACGGCGGGCCCCGCGGGGCTGGTGGATCGCGGCCGTCCGCTGCAGGCCGTCCGGGTGCACCCGGTTCAGGGCGACCATGCCACAGCGCGGGTGCCCGCCGCCACGACCAGCGGCTCGGGAGGTGAGCCCGAGGCCATGCGCGTCGCCGCGGCCAGTGCGTCGCCCTCGAGGTAGTTGGCGAACTGGCCGCGTGTGGACGCGTCGGAGCGTGCCTGGCCCGCAGCCGCGCTGCCGCCGGCAATCAGGACGAACGCGGCCGGTCGCGCGGCCCCCGCGGGCGGTACCAGCGCGAGTGCGCCCGGGGCGCACGCCCCGCCTGGAACCGTGCAGGCGGGATCGACCGCGTACACGAGGTTCTCGCGCCAGCGCTGTCCCCCGAACCACAGGCCGGATCCCGAGGCGCCGAGCACGCGATCCGGTTCGCTGTCCGAGGCCCCCGGCCACGTCGCCCGCGGGGGCGGGATCGTCGCCGGCACCCGCCCCACCGCGAGCCCGTCGACCGCGACGCACTGGGTCGTCGCGACGGTCCAGGCGGTGCACTGCGCATCCCCGAACGCCGCGGGCGGCGGCAGGTATCCGTGGCGGGCGTGGAAGGCCGCCAGCGCCCGCCCGACCTCGGCCAGTGCCCGTCGCTCTCCGACGGCCATCAGGTCCTCGCGGGTGATGGCGAGGAGCCGGTCGTTGAAGAGGTCCGAGGCGGGGGCGGCCACGAAGGTGGTCGTGCTGTTCGCGTTGGGACCGTCCAGATAGTTCGCCGCACTGGCGAGGCCGCTCCCGCTGCGAACCTGGCTGCCGATCGCGGCGCCCGGCGAGAACACGATGGCGACCAACCCCGCACGGGTCGCGCCGCCCGGCTGCTCGGTCAGGCTCAGCGCGCCCGGTGCATCGGGATGGACGAGTCCTCCCTGCGCGAGATGGTCGGCCGCGTCGGGTTCGAGCGTGCCGGCGTCCCGGTACTGCGGACTGAGCGCGTACCACAGGACCTCGCCCGCATCGTCGACCGGGGGCGGGATGCCCAGCCGGTTCCAGGGCACGCGACCGACGTACACCTTGCAGGCGCCGCCCACGATGTCGATGCCGACGACGAGACGCCCATCGCCGTTGGCGTCGGGGCAGGGGAGGCTGCCCGGGCGTATCTGGTCGGCCGGCCCGCTCGCACGGATATCGTCCGTGGCGGCGTAGGCGATCAGTGCCGCGCGTGCGCCGGCCAGTGCCTGCGCGGTCCGGTTGGCGCGGCTCTGGCGGTCCCCGGCATCGCCGACCCGGCCGACCGTGTAGACGGTGACCATCAGCGCCAGGAACACCACGATCGCGAGTAGCGCCACGCCCCGCTCACGGCGAGGCGCGCATGGGCGCTGCGGACCGGGCGCAGCCGGACGGTTCGCGGCAGGCGGGGGCCGTCGCGGCCGGCGCGCGGCCCGGGTCGCGACGGGGCCGTACCCGGCGAAATGCTCCGGCCGATGGACGCGGTCGGCGCGTGTACGGGGCCGTCGCGGCCTCGCCTTGCCAGGCGCGCACGGCATGTTCAGGGCCTGCCGTCGGGTGCGGACGGCGGGCGCCTGCGCTCGCCCGCGACCTCCCCGGGCGCGGAGGCTCCCGCGTGTCCATCGGATCGCGTGCGTCGCGACGCGCGCCGGGAGGCGCGGTCGAGGATGCCGTGGCGCCCCCGGCCGCCCTCGGCGGTGCAGCGGGCGGCGCGGTCGGTACGGAGGCGGCGCCCGGAGCGGGTACGGGGACGCCATGCGATGCAGGCGCCGGCGTACGTCGATAGTGGTCCCTGACTTCGCCGCTGTCCGCATCGGCCTCCTGACCGACCTTCAGGCGCATGCGTCGACCCGCGTCGGGGATGCGCAGTTCGACGCCATCGGTTGCGTCGCGCACCGGTCCCACCCGTACCGACCCGGCATCGGCAGGGGCACGCACGGGCTGCTGGTTGATCCAGACCGTCGCGCGCCCATCGTCGCGGCGCACGATGCCGTCCACCGACAGCACCGAGGGCGGGGGGGCGACCGGGGCCGCAGGCGGGCGGCCCGTGCCTGGCGCGGGTCGATCGCGCGCCTGGTCGAGCGCGGCGCGCTGTGCGGGCGTGTGGAACAGCCGGCCGAGATCGGCCGTCGTGGCGGCCGGGGTGCGCGCTTGCGCCAGCCCGTGCAGCGCACCGAGCACCGCCAGCAGCGCTGCGAGGGCGGCACGCCTGCGGCGGAGCCGGCCCGGGCGTGCCGGCAGGGGGGGCAGCGGGCTTGCGATCATGGTCGGCGCGGAGCCTGCGTCGGCACGGGCGCGGTGACCCAGGACAGGCTGCACTCGGCGCGCAGGTTCGCGTCGGGGCGTGGCGGCTCCCCGGCCGCTCCCAGGCGCTCGATCGCGCAGGCGTCGAGCATGAACACGCCGGCGCGCCGCGACTCGAGCGCGCGCAGCAGTCGCAGCAGGTCACCCTCGTGCAGCAACTGCAGGTCGATGGTCATCGGCGAGTGCATCAGACCGACCGCTCCCGGGGGCGGGGCAGGCAGCGGTGTTTCCGCGCCGATCCGGTACTGCACGCCGGCGAGGCGCGCGTCCTCGGCCGCGATGCGCAGCCCGTCCACCCAGTTCACCCGCTGGCCCTGCCCGATGAATCCGGTGCCCTCCAGCGCGCGATAGCGCGGCGCATACAGCGCGAGTCGGTCGCGCTCGTCGCCGACGCGCTGGAAGCGGGTTCGCGCCTCGGCGAGCACGCGCTGCCGGCGAGCCTCCTCGGCCCGGCCCGCCGCGGCCAGCCGTTGGGTGGCGACGACGACCGCGCTGGCGGCGACCAGCGCGACGGCGAGCGTTGCCGCCGGCAGCACGAACGGAGAGCGGGGCGCCCGCACGCTCATGTCCGTGGCTCCTGCAGCACGATCACGAGGCGGAAGGTGGCGCCGCTGTCCGCCTGTTCGGGCCGTTCGCGCGTGTTGCCCGACAGGCTGCCTCCCGGGCTGAGGTTGAGCGGCAGCCGGGTCACCGTGGCCGCCAGCACCCGTGGATCGGCCCGCAGCCTGACGGCCAGCGCGTCGATGCGGGCGATCGTCTGGCGCAGGTCGCCGCCCATGCCGGCCACCTCGCCCTCGAGGACCACGCTCTCCGTGCGCGGACCGTTGCGCGAGGCAACGCCCTGCGAGCCCGCTCCCGTGGCCGGTGCATCGGTCTCGCCGGGGGGGGCACCCGTGCGCCAGACCACGCGGCGCAGCAGGATTTCGGGCTGGGCATCGAGCGCGGCCGAGACCGCGGCCAGCGCCCGTTCGGGCGTTCGCGCCACCCGCGCGATGGCCTGCGCCGAGTCGACCGTGCGCTGCAGGGTTTCCAGCGAGGCGGGCGCGGCGGGGAACTCGCGGGTCGCCGCCTCGTAGCGCGCCTGCCAGGCACGGGCTTCGGCCTGATGGGCGGACGCATTTGACAGCGCCTGGCGCTGCTGCAGGACGCTGGCCGCGCCGAAGCCGAGCGCCGAGATGCCCACGACACCCGCGGCCGCGTACAGCGAGCGCTGGATGCCCAGCACGCGGTGGCGCTCGAGCGAGGCGGCGGGCGCGAGGTTGAGCAGGGGGCGCTGGCGGCCGAGCAGCGCGAGGAGCGGCAGGTCGGGCATGCGCGCGATGTCGCCCTCGTCCAGGGCCAGGCGCTGGGCGAGCGCGGACGCGGGGATGCGCTGGCAGCGCAGCCCGGTCACGCGCGGCTCGAGCGCGGCGAGTACGCCGACCAGCGAGTCGCGCGTCTCGACCAGCACGACGTCGAGGGGGACGTCCGCGGTGCGCAGCCGCAGCGCCTCGAGGTACTGGCAGGTCGCGGCGATCTCGTCGACAGCCAGTGCCGCTCGTTCGCGGTCGGGCGCATGCGGTGTCAGTCGGCTCAGTCGAAGCTCGCCATCGACGATGAAGGACTGGCGCAGCCCCGCGGCCGTCGAGACGACCAGCAGCGAAGGCACCGAGCCGACGCCGAGTCGCTGCGCGAGGACGGGCATCAGCATGGGCAGCGGGTGCAGTCCCGCGAGCGCCAGCCCCGCGCCCTGGATCGCCGTGGCCCAGGGGGTGAAGATGTCCGGGTTGGTCAGCGCCGCGAACAGGTAGCGGTCGTCGCGCCGGCCTTCGGCGCTACGGCCCAGTCGAGTCGCGCCGTGGAAGGGCGAGGTGCGGTAGCGCTGGCGGGCCCGACGCTCGACCATGGCGGATCGATCGCGTGCCCCGGCGTGGGGCAGGTGTTCGAACCGGTAGTCTTCCTCGACCGCGTCGACGAGCGCGTGCAGCGGCACGCGGGTGTGGTGAGCGACGGCCCCGGCGAAGGCGAGTAGCCCCGCCTCGTCGGCCGGGAAGGTGGTGCAGTCGACGAGCCGCCCCGCGCGCCAGCGCGCGAGCGTGCCCTGCGCGGCGCCGACGCAGAGCAGCAGCCGACCCCGGCTCAGCATGGGGAACCCCGGCCGCGGCTCGTCACAGCTGCAGCTTCCCGAGGATGTCGTAGACCGGGGACAGGACGGCCCACAGGATGAGCAGCAGGCAACCGCCCAGCGCGAGCACGAGGACGGGCTCGAGCAGCTTCAGTCCGCGCTCGATCGATTCGCGCACGTCGCGGTTGTAGAAGTAGGTGATGTTGACGAGCGCGGTGTCCAGGGCTCCGGTCGCCTCCCCCACCCTCAGCATGCGGATGACCAGCGGCGGGAAGCCGCCGATGTCGCGGAATGCCTCGGTCAGGCTGACGCCGGCGTCGATCTGGCCGGTGGCGCGGGCAATCGCCCGGCCCACGACCCTGTTGTCGGCGATTGCCTCGCAGGTGTGCAGCGCATCGAGGATGGTGATGCCCGAGCGGTACAGCAGCGCGAAGACGTTCGCGAAACGCGCCATGATGACCCTCTGCAGCAGCGGCCCGGTCAGCGGCAGGTGCAGCTTGAACCAGTCCCAGGCGTGGCGCGCGGCCGGCCGGGTGCGCACCGCCCACCCGGCGCCTGCCGCCAGCAGCGCCGGCAACAGCAGCAGCAATGGCCACCACGCCCGGACGGCCTCGGAGATGGCGATCATCACCCGGGTCTGCACCGGCAGCGCGATGCCCATCGTGCGCAGCAGGCCGGTGACCTGGGGCACCAGGTAGGTGAACAGGAAGACCATCACCGCGAGCACCACCAGCAGCACGATCGTGGGGTAGACGAGCAGCCGCCGCGTCTGCGAGGCGAGTTCGTCCTGCATCCGCAGGGTCGCCCCGAGGTTCTCGAAGACCTCGCTCATCTGCCCGGACTGTTCGCCGGCGCGCACCAGGCTCACGAACACGTTGCCGAACACCTGCGGGTGCCGGGCGAGGCACTGCGACAGCAGCCGACCGGCCTCCATGTCCTCCACCACCGAGGTGAGGATCTCGCGCAGGCGCGGGTTGTCCACCCCGTCACGCAGGTCGCGCAGCCCGTCGATCATCGGGATGCCCGCCCGGCTGATCTGTTCCAGGTCGAAGCAGAGGCTGATCAGTTCGCGGGTACCGATGCGTCCGCGCGCGGCGAGCGCACGCGGCGCGAGCGCCCTGTAGCCGATCATGTCGAGCCCCATCCGGCGCAGGCGCAGTTCGAGGTCGACGTCGTTCACCGCGTCCAGTTCGCCGCGGGTGTGGCGGCCCTCCCGGTCGACGGCACGATAGTGGAACGCGGGCATCGTCGCGGTCAGGCATGTCGCCCGGTGAGATCGACCGTGCGCGCGACCTCGGCCAGGCTGGTGGTGCCGTCGATGACGCGGGCGAGCGCCTCTTCGGCCAGCGGGCGGAAGTCGCGGGCCATGGCCGCGGTGCGCAACTCGCGGGCAGTGGCCCTGCGGGCCACCAGTTCGTCGAGTTCGGCGTCCATCACCAGGATTTCCATCACTGCGGTGCGCCCGCGATAGCCCTTGCCCGAGCACTGCGGGCAGCCCGCCGCGCGCCAGAGGCGGTCGGCCGGACGGCCGATCAGGCGCAGGTGCTCGGCAGACGGCGGGTAAGGCTCGCGGCAGGACGGGCAGAGCACCCTGACCAGCCGCTGGGCGATGATGCCGACGATGTTGCCGGCCATGATGTCGGGGGGGATCCCGATGTCGAGCAGGCGCGGGAAGGCACCCAGCGCGGAATTGGTGTGCAGGGTGGTGAATACCTGGTGCCCGGTCATCGCGGCCCGGAAGGCCATCGACGCGGTTTGCGCATCGCGGATCTCGCCCACGAGGATGATGTCCGGGTCCTGCCTCATGATCGAGCGGATGCCGTTGGCGAAGTCCATCTTCGCGCTCTCGTTGACCGACGTCTGGCGCATCAGCGACACCGGATACTCGACCGGATCCTCGAGGGTCATGATGTTGACCGTCTCGTCGTTCACCTGGGCGAGCAGCGAGTAGAGCGTGGTGGTCTTGCCGCTGCCGGTGGGGCCGGTGACGACCAGGATGCCCTCGGGTCGCGCGAGCATCAGCAGCAGGCGCTCGCGCGCGCGGTCGCCGAGGCCCATGCGCTCGAGGCTGATGATGGACTTCTCCCGGTCGAGCACCCGCAACACGATGTTCTCGCCGTGGATGGTGGGTTGCGTCGATGCGCGGAAGTCGATCGGTCGGCCGGAGATGTTCATCGACACCCGTCCGTCCTGCGGCGCGCGCGTCTCGGCGATGTTCATGCCGCTCATCACCTTGAGGCGTACCGCGATGCCCGGCCAGAACGTCTTGTGCAGGCAGCGGATCGTCTCGAGCACGCCGTCGATCCGGTAGCGGATGCGCAGGAACGCGTACTCGGGTTCGAAGTGGACGTCCGATGCGCCTCGCTTGACCGCGTCGACCAGCAGTGCCCCGACCAGCCTGACCACCGGCTGGGTGTACTCGCCCTCGGCCGCCTGCAGGCTCTGGTCGTCGATCTCCCCGGTCTCGATTTCCTCGAGGATGCCGTCGACCGACAGGTCGAAGCCGTAGGCCTTGTCGATCGCGTCCTCGATCTGCGCCTCGGTGGCGAGCAGGGTCCGGATCTCCATCCGGCCGCCGAGCGTGGCGCGCAACTGGTCGAGCACCACCACCTTGAAGACGTCGGTGGTGGCGAGCGTCAGGGTGCGGCCCTCCGCGTCCAGCGCCACGGGCAGCACGCGGTTGCGACGGGCGAAGTCCTCGGGGACGAGCGCCAGCGCCTCGGGGTCGATCACGACGCCCCCGAGGTCGATGGTGTCCTGCCCCGCGGTGCGTGCCATGACGTCGCGGATCACGTCCTCGGTGACGAACCCGAACTGGACCAGCAGGCGCCCGATCGGGATGTTCTTGCGCTTCTGCTCGGTGAGCACGATGCGCAACTGGTCGAGCGTGAGCAGCCCCTGCTGCATCAGCAGCTCGCCCAGTCGCAGCTTCCGGCGGGTCTCGGCCATGTCAGGGGCGGGCCGACGATTCCGCCAGCCGCACGATGCGCTCGCGGGTGGCCACCAGGTCGAACCGGGCAACGGCGCCGGCCTCGGCCAGTCCCACCGCGGTGCGAAGGAATCCCAGCGCAAGCCGAGGCTGGGCGATGCGCTCGAGACTGACCGCGAGGTTGAAGGCGTGGTCGGGGTCGTCGGGCGCGAGGCCGTGCGCCTGGAAGTAGGCCTGCTGCGCCTGCGGCCACCGCCCCTGGGCGGCGAGCAGCGCACCGAGCCGCGACCACAGCAGTGCCGAGGGCTCGCGGGCGATCAGTTCGCGCAGCTGGCTTTCGGCTGCGACCGGGTCCGACTGGCCGAGCAGCGAGAGCCAGCCCGCCTGCGCCCAGACGTTTCGCGGCTCGGTCCCCAGCACGCGCTGGTACAGCTGGCGTGCTGCCTCGGGTTCGCCGCGCGCCAGTGCCACCGCGGCCAGGCCGAGCAGCGCGTCGGTGCCACCGGGCTGGCGGGCGAGCGCCGAGGCATAGGCGCCCGCCGCGGCCTCGAGGCGACCCGCCTGCAGGTGCTCGTAGCCTTGCACGAGCGCGGGATCGACCGCGGGTGGACTGCTCGAGCGCGTGACGCGAATGGCCTCGGTGCCTCCCGGCTCCTCGCCACCCGGGGCGGGCGGCATCGCGCGCGTGCCGCTGCCCCGCCCCTCCGAGGTCCCGGCGGCGACACCGCGGGGGGATGTCGTGCCCACTGCGGTCGTCGGCGAGGGTATCGGGGGCGTGGGTGGCGTGCCTGGAGCGACGCGAGCCGGGGTCGTACTGTCCTCGCGCGCAGGCTGGCGCAGGGCCACCGCAGGCGGTGCCGAACCGACGCCGGACGGGACCGTGCCGGCAGGCGACGTTGGCCGCGGCGGGTCGCCGGAGGCGACGGCCGGTCGGACGGAATCCGGTGCCGGTCCGGTCGGTGGCGGCACGGCCGCGGGCGCGACGGTGTGTCCGATCGCGCTGGCCGGGGGGGCGATCGGGGAGGCCGGGGGGGTGGCGGCGACTGTCGCCGGAGCGCCGCGCCAGAGCCCCGAGAGCCCGCGATGCCACAGGCCCGGGTGGTTGACTTCGACGTAGACGTAGCCACCGAGCAGGCTGCCCGCCAATCCGCCGAGGATCAGGATCCACTGGATCCGGGTGAGCGGGGTCGCCGGGAACACGCCCGGAGACGGTCCGCTGGTGGCGGTGGCTCGACCGGCGGTGCCGGCGCGCGGGGCCTCGAAGCCTCCGCCCCACGCCTCGGGCCCGGTGCCGGCGGGGCGCTCGCGGCCGGCCATCGGTTCGAACGAAAGCGCCGGGCCGTCGGCTCCCTCGGTGGGGGCCGGATCGCTGCCGGAGGGGTTCCGGTTCTGGGCGGCCTGCTGCAGGGCCTTCACGAGCAGGCTCATGCGCGGATCTCCCGACTCACCGCAGCGGCGCGATCGAGGCGGCCGGCTGCGCGGCCGGCATGTCGCCGGCCGGGGGCAGGAAGCGCTGGAAGAAGCGCAGTTCGTCGGACTGCAGCGACGGATTCGAGATGACCGTCGGCCGGATGAAGATCACCAGTTCGGTCTTGCTCACCCGCTCGTTGCGGAAACTGAACAGGTCGCCGACCCCGGGTTGGCGCGACAACCAGGGGACTCCGTCCCGATTGCGCTGGATGTCGTCCTGCATCAGGCCACCGAGCATCACCGTCTGGCCGCTCACGACCTGCAGCACCGACTCCAGTTCGCGGGTCTGGATCACCGGGACGAGGTTCTGGACCGGGTTCACGCCCTGGCGCAGGCTGGGGTTGGGGTCGGCCACGGTGCCGGTGACCCGGGTGATCGTCGGGCGCACGGTGAGCGTGACCTGGCCTGTCTCGTCGATCTGGGGCGTGACCGCGAGCACGACGCCGACCGGGACGGTCTGGGCCGTGGTGTTGAACACGGTGGGCTGGATCGCCCCGCCGGCGGTGACCGCGCCCTGCTGTGCCTCGACCTGGAAATACACGAAGTTGTCGGTCACCCGCAGGATCGAGGTCTGGTTGTTCAGCGCCATGATCTTCGGGCTCGACAGCACGGAGGTTTCGCCGAACTGCTGCAGCCACTTGATCGTTGCGCTGACGTTGCCGGAATTGGGCGCCGCGTAGCCGACGGTGACCGACGGCGGGCTCGCCAGGTTGCTGCCGAGCAGCGACTGCGAGAACCGGAAGCCGGTGGCGCCATTGCCCAGGCGAGCCCAGTCGACGCCGGCCTGGTAGGCATCGCTGAGGCGGACCTCGGCGATGGTGGCCTCGATCAGTACCTGGCGGGTCACGGCCCTCGTGACGCCGTCGAGATACTGCTGGACCCGCCGGTGCTGTCGCTCGGTGGCGAGTACGTTGACGGTGCCGGCCAGCGAGTTGATCACCACGCTGTCGCGCGCATCGGCGACCGGCGGCGGGGGCGGGGCCGAGCCGAACACCGCATTGAACAGCTGCGTGGAGGCCGCGCCGGCGCGACTGACCGCCTCGGCCTGCGCGAGACGCTCCTCGCGGGCGGCCCGGGCCTGCTCGGCGCGCTGCGCGCGATCCTCGGCGCTGGCGGTCTGCGCCCGCGAGGCGGTGAGGATCGCGCGGATGTTCTCGCGCAGCGTCTCCCAGAAGTGGGTCTGCGAGGTCGTGCGAACCAGCGTGCTGGACGCGTTGAGCGCCCCGGCACCCGGGCCTGCGCCACCGGGGGCAGCGCCCGCGGCGGCTGCACCGGCGAGCCCGCCGCCGGGGGCGCCGCTGCCCTGCCCGCCGATCTGCCCCGAGGCCCCGATCGTGGCGGTGGTGTCGCGCTGCATGTTCACGTAGTTGACGCGGTAGACCCGCAGCAGCGGCGTGTCCGGTTGCACGACGATCGTGCTGCCCTCGAGCTGCACCCGCATGTCGACCTGGCGGGCGATGCGCTCGAGGATGGCCGGCAGGGTCTCGTTGATGGCGTTGACCGTCACCCGGCCGGACAGGCCGGGGTGGATGTCGATGTTCTGGCGCGCATCGCGCGCGAGCGCGAGCAGCAGTTCGCGGACCGGGACGTCGGTGACCACGACGCTGAAGGTCGCAGGGGCCGTCCGGGGGGCAGGGGGCGGCACCAGGTCGCCGGCGAGCACCGGTAACGGCAGGTCGGCCACCGGGGCGGATTCGCGCGTCCGGTCGAGATGGCCCTCGGAGCGGGGGAGTTCAGGGCGCACCTTGACCGGCGTCGAGCACGCTGCCATCAGCGCGGCGCAGGCGGCCAGCGCGAGCCGCGCACCCGGAGGCAGTCGGCGGTGGCGGGCGAACTCGCCGTCGGCGACGGCCGCGCGGACCTGTCGGGGCGGGATCGCGTGGGTGCCGGCGGCGAACGCGGCGAGCCTCGTATCGTCGGCCAGGAGGTTGACCCGGCGCGCGAGCCCCGTCGAGGCGCGTGCCATCAGGCGCACGGCTGCGCGCGGGAAGAGCGCCGGACCGCGATAGCCGGCGGCGCGCAGCCGGAAATCGAGGTATCCGCCGACCTCGCCCGCGCACAGCGGTGCGAGTTCGAAGGCGTAGGTGATGCGCTCTCGCAGCTGGCGGATGTCCGCGCGCAGCAGGATTGCGTCGAGTTCGGGCTGGCCGAACAGCACGATCTGCAAGGGCTCGTGCCGCTCCGTCCCGAGGTTCGAGAGCAGGCGGATCTCCTCGAGCGTCGCCAGCGGCATGCTCTGCGACTCCTCGACGAACAGCACCACCTGCCGCCCCGCGGCGTGACACTCGAGCAGGTGGGCGGTGATCGCCTGCATCACCTGGAGGCGGGAGGCGCCCGCCGCCAGCGGCCGTTCGAGTTCGTGGGCGATCGCGTGGAGGATTTCCACCGGCGAGACCGACGGATCGGCCAGGTGGATCTGCTGCACGTGCGCGGGCAGGCGCGCCTGGAGCATGCGGCAGGGCATGGTCTTGCCGCTGCCGACCCCGCCCGACACCTTCACGATGCCCTCGCCCTGGGCGATCGCGTACACCAGCGCATCGAGGATGGCGCCCCGGCTGCCGCCGGCGAAGAAGAACCCGGTGTTGGGCGTGATGCGGAAGGATGGCTCGCGCAGCCCGAAGAGCTCGAGGTACATCAGGCGATCCCGACCACCGCTGGCGCCGGACGCGCGGCCGCACCGGGCCCTGCGGTCGCCGGTGTCCGGACTCGATGCGTACGCCGTGGCGTGGGGGAGGGGACGACCATGGCCGGTAGGGTCTCATGCGGACCGTTGCCCGATCGTCTCGAGGAAGGCCGCTTCCAGCGGGGTACCGGTCGGATGGCGGGCCAGCCATTGGGCAGGCGTGGCATCGAGGATGCGCCGGCCGGCGTGCATCACGACGACCCGGTCGCACAGGCTGGCCACGTCATCGAGCGCGTGGGAACTGAACAGCAGCGCGCGCCCGGACTCGCGAACCTTCCGCAGGGCTGCACGCGTGCGCGCGCGCACCGCGGGGTCCAGGCCGCTGGTCGGCTCGTCGAGCACGGTGAGCGGTGCCTCGGCCAGCAGCGCGGCGGCCAGTCCCAGAGCCTGGGCCATGCCCTTGCTGTACTGGCGGGCGGGGAGGGCGAGCGCCGCGGCATCGAAGTCCAGCGACTCGAGGCAGGCGCGTGCGGCCCGGGGGTCGTAGGGGCGTCCGCGCAGCCCGGCCTGCAGGCGCAGGTACTCGTCCCCGGTCAGGTGGGCCGGTGGAACGAAGCGCTCGGGCACCCAGGCGACGCCCGCTCGAGCCGCCGGGTCGCGGCTGTCCAGCCCCAGGACCCGAATGCAGCCGTGCTGCGGGCGGGTGAAGTCGAGCAGGCAGCGCAGCAGGGTCGTCTTGCCCGCCCCGTTGCGTCCGACCAGCCCCACGCTCTCGCCCGCCGCCACGGGAAAACTGACTTCTTCGATGGAAAAGCCGCTGCCATGCCGGTACCCGACCCGGTCGAAGACAACGGCGGGGGGCGTGCCAGGGGAGCGGCTTGCCATTGGCATCATGCGAGCGGGACGCAGGGCAGACAGGATAGAATCGAAGTCTACCTTCAGCGAAAGCGCGCCCCGCGCGTGTCCTCCGCCCCGCCCGTCCCGTCCCTGCCCCCCGCGCCGGCTGCCCGTGCCGCGGCCCATGCCGAACCCCTGGTCGCCTTCCGCGGGGTCAGTTTCGGCTACGGGCGGCGCATGATCCTCGAGGGACTCGACCTCGAGGTGCCGCGCGGGCAGGTGGTGTCGATCATGGGCGGCAGCGGCTGCGGCAAGACCACGCTGCTGCGCCTGATCGGGGGGGCGGTCAAGGCGTCCTCCGGCAGCGTGCGGGTGGCCGGCCAGGCCGTGGAGACCCTGCGCCGGGACGACCTCTACCGGCTGCGCCGCCGCATGGGCATGCTGTTCCAGTTCGGTGCGCTGTTCACCGACCTGTCCGTCTTCGACAACGTCGCGTTCCCGATGCGCGAGCGCACCGACCTGCCCGAGCCGGTCATCCGCGACCTGGTGCTGCTCAAGCTGCACGCGGTCGGATTGCGCGGCGCGGCGCGACTCATGCCCAACGAACTGTCCGGCGGCATGGCGCGGCGCGTGGCGCTGGCGCGGGCGATTGCCCTCGACCCGGAACTCATCATGTACGACGAGCCGTTCACCGGCCTCGACCCGATCTCGCTGGCGGTCATCTCCAACCTGATCCGTACGCTCAACGTCGCGCTCGGCGCCACTTCGATCGTGGTCACGCACGACGTGCGCGAATCGATGCGCATCCTCGACTACTGCTACCTGATGGCCGAGGGACGGATCGTCGCGCGCGGAACCCCCGACGAGATCCTCGCCTCCGACCAGCCCTACGCGCGCCAGTTCTTCCATGGCGGGATCGACGGCGCGGTGCCGTTCCACTATCCGGGCGCGGACTACCGCACCGAACTGGGGCTCGCCGGCCATGATCGATAGGGGACTGCTGACCGTACGCGGCGCCGGCCGCTCGACGATCGACGGCGTGCTGCGGCTGGGTTACGCCACGCGCTTCCTGTGGCTCACGCTGACCCACTCGCTCACCTGCCTCCAGCGACCGCGGCTGGTGGTGCGCGAGATCTACTTCTCGGGCGTGCTCTCGCTGGTGATCGTGCTCGTCTCCGGGCTGTTCGTCGGCATGGTGCTGGCGCTCCAGGGGTACCAGACGCTGCGCACCTACGGATCGGAGTCGGCGCTCGGCGTGCTCGTCGCGTTGTCGCTGCTTCGCGAACTCGGGCCGGTGATCAGCGCGCTGCTGTTCGCAAGCCGCGCCGGATCGGCGGTGACCGCCGAGATCGGCCTGATGAAGGCGACCGAACAGTTGCGCGCGATGGAGATGATGGCGGTCGATCCGGTGGCACGCGTGATCGCGCCGCGCTTCTGGGCCGGCGTGCTCTCGCTCCCCGTGCTGAGCGCGATGTTCACCGCGATCGGCATCTACGGGGGATACCTGATCGGCGTGGTGCTGCTGGGCGTGGACGAGGGCTCGTTCTGGTCCCAGATGCAGAACTCGGTCGACTTCCGCGAGGACGTGGTGAACGGCATGATCAAGAGCCTCGTGTTCGGCGTCGCCGTGGCCTGGATCGCGGTCTTCGAGGGCTACGACGCCCCGCCCACCGCCGAGGGCGTCTCCGGCGCCACGACCCGCACGGTGGTCACTTCGGCGCTGGCCATCCTCTTCCTCGACTACATTCTCACTTCGCTCATGTTCCGGGGGGCCTGATGGAACGCTCGACGCTCGACGTCTGGGTCGGCATCTTCGTGGTCGGTGGCCTGGTGGCACTGCTCGTCCTCGCGCTCAAGGTGGGCAACGCCGGGGACATGCTGCGCGCCGGCCCCACCTACACGCTCACCGCCACCTTCGAGAACATCGGTGGCCTCAAGCCCCGGGCGCCGGTGAAGAGTTCCGGCGTCACGGTCGGGCGGGTCGCGTCGATCGACTACGACCCCGAGGCGTTCGTCGCGGTGGTCACGCTGCGGATCGACCGGCGCTATGCGCGTTTCCCGCGCGATACCTTCGCCACCATCTACACCTCGGGCCTGCTGGGCGAGCAGTACGTCGGTCTCGCGCCCGGCGGCGACGACCGGCTGCTCGCCGACGGCGATCGCATCACCAAGACGCAGAAGGCCGTGGTCCTGGAGGACCTGATCGGCCAGTTCCTCACCAGCCGCGCTGGCGAGACTCCCCAGAAATAACCGCGCGGCCCCGATCGGCACGTGCCCGCCGCAGGGCTCGCCCGGTCCGCTTCCCGTCCCTCCGCCCACTTCCATCGCCTGCCCATGAACTCCACGCCCCGTACCGCCCGCCGCTCGCTGCTGGCCCTCCTGCTGCTCTCCGCGTCCGGCGCCCCGTTGCATGCCCAGGAGATCGCGCCCGACGCGCTGGTGCGCTCGACGATCGACCAGGTGATCGCCGGCATCAAGGCGGACAAGGCGATCCAGGCGGGCGATCTCAAGCGCATCCTCGAGTTCGCCGAGGGCTTCGCCCAGCACTTCAACTTCACCCGCATGACCCGGCTGGCCATGGGAGCGAACTGGAAGCAGGCCAGCCCCACGCAGCAGGAAGCCCTGGTGAGGGAGTTCCGCGACCTGCTGCTGCGGACCTACGCGGTGGCCATGCGCGAGTACCGCAACCAGACGGTCGACGTGAAGCCGGTTCGGCTGGCCCCGGGGCAGAACGATGTCCAGGTCCGCACCACCGTCAACCAGCCCGGCGCGCAGCCCATCACCATCGACTACGACATGGAGCGCACCCCGCGCGGGTGGCTCGTCTACGACGTCACCGTGGCCGGGGTGAGCCTCGTGGTGAACTTCCGGTCCTCCTTCGACTCCGAGATTCGCAAGAGTGGCGTCGACGGCCTGGTCAAGCAGCTCGCCGAGCGCAATCGCAACGCCGGTACCGGAGCCGCCGCCGGCAACCCGCCCGCTCGCAAGGCGGGCGCCTGACCGATGGCCGGTGAATCGACGTCGCAGCCTGCGGCGAGCCTCGGCCGTGCAGGTCCCGATCTCTGGAGCCTGAGCGGCTGCCTCGCCATCGAGACCGCACGCAACGCGCTGCCCGCGATCGAGCCGGTGCTCGAGCAGGCGGGCGGGCGCGTGCAGCGCATCGACGCGGCCGGGTTGTCCGACTTCGATTCCGCCGCCCTTGCGGTGATGTTCGAATGGGAGCGCCGTGCACGCGCGCGCGGCCTCAGGCTCGCCTGGGAGGGCCTGCCGCAGGGGCTGGTTTCGCTGGCGCGGCTCTACGGCGTCGAGGCCATGCTGGATTCGACCGACGCGCGGGGCTGAGACAGTGGGCGAGGCACCGGCACTGGAGGTTCGCGGGCTCGTCAAGCGCTACGGCCCCCTCACCGCGCTCGCCGGCGTCGACCTTCGCGTCGAGCGGGGTGAATTCTTCGGGTTGCTCGGTCCGAACGGAGCGGGCAAGACCACGCTGATCAGCGTGCTCGCAGGGCTGGCTCGCGCCGACGCCGGGCACGCGCGCGTGATGGGGCATGACGTGGCGACCGACTATCGTGCGGCGCGGCGTGCGCTGGGGGTGGTGCCCCAGGAACTGGTGTTCGATCCGTTCTTCACCGTGCGCGAGACGCTTCGCATCCAGTCGGGCTACTTCGGGCTGCGCGACAACGACGCATGGATCGACGAACTGCTCGAGCGCCTCGACCTCACCGCCAAGGCCGACACGAACATGCGCGCGCTCTCGGGGGGCATGAAACGGCGGGTGCTGGTCGCGCAGGCCCTGGTGCACCGCCCTCCGGTCGTGGTGCTCGACGAGCCGACGGCCGGCGTCGACGTCGCCCTGCGGCAGGGGTTGTGGGCCTTCATCGGTCAGCTCAATCGCGCCGGGCACACCATCGTCCTGACCACGCATTACCTCGAGGAAGCCGAGTCCCTGTGCGGGCGCATCGCGATGCTCAAGCAGGGGCAGGTGGTCGCGCTCGACAGCACCGACAACCTCCTGGCGGCCGCGCGACGCGCGCAGCGGTCGCTGCGGCTGCGCCTCGAACCCGGGCCGCTACCCGCGGCGCTCGCCGCGCGCAGCCCGCAGCGCGAGGGCGACTTCCTGGTGTTCCCGCTGGACGAGCCCGGCCAGGTCGAGCCGCTGCTCGCCGCCGCACGCGAGGCCGGCCGTGCGATCCTCGAACTGGAGGTCGCGCAACCGGACCTGCAGGACGTGTTCCTGCAGGTGATGACCCGGCCCTGATGGACGGCCGTCCGGGCGGCCCCGCGGAGTCCCGGCGTTGAGCGCGCCCTCGACCCTGCGGGTCGTGGCGACGCTGGGTACCACCCAGACCTTCGCCTGGGCCTCCAGCCATTACCTGCCGGCGGTGCTGGCCGCGCCGATCGCGGCCGAACTCGGCCTGGCGACCACCACGGTGTTCGCTGCCTTCTCCGCAGCCCTTCTCGTCTCCGGAGCGCTGGGGCCGCTAGCGGGCCGGCTGATCGACCGCCATGGCGGTCGCAGCGTGCTGGTGGCCTCCAATCTCATCCTTGCCGCCGGACTCTCCATGCTCGCCTCGGCGCAGGGCCCCGGGATGCTCTTCGCGGCCTGGCTGGTGCTGGGCGTGGGCATCGCGGCCGGACTCTACGATGCAGCATTCGCCACGCTGGTCGGCCTGTACCGCGAGGGGGCGCGCGGCCCGATCACCGGCATCACGCTGGTCGCCGGCTTTGCCAGCACGGTCGGCTGGCCGCTGGGTGCCCTGATCGAGTCGGAGCTGGGCTGGCGGGCGGTGTGCGTCTTCTGGGCGCTCGTGCACCTGCTGGTCTGCCTGCCGGCCAATCGATGGCTGCTGCCCGCCGCGGGTCCCCGGGCGGTGGAGGAGGCCTCGGTGGCAGCCGCTCCTCCCCGCCAGGGCGCGACTGATCGCGACGCACCGACGGCGGCGCCGGCATCGGGCCGGCTGGCGCCCTCGCGCCGCGCCGCGGCGGTGGCCTTGCTCGCGTTCGCGTTCGCGGCGGCAGCCTTCGTCGCTGGCGCGATGGCGGCGCACCTGCTGCGACTGCTCGAGGCGGCGGGGGCGACGCCGGCGGCCGCGGTGTTCGCCGGCATGCTGATCGGGCCCGCCCAGGTGATCGCGCGCATCGCCGAGTTCCAGCTGGCGGGACGACTCACCCCGCTCGCCAGCGCGAGGATGGCCTTTGCGCTCCATCCCCTGGGCGCCCTCGTCCTGCTCGTGGTCGGTGCGCCGGCCGCAGCGGCCTTCGCGCTGTTGCATGGGGCAAGCAACGGGCTGGTCACCATCACGCGTGGCACCGTGCCGCTGTGGCTGTTCGGTCCCGAGGGGTATGGCTCGCTGCTGGGCCGCATCGGCGGGCTGGCTCGCGTGGTGCAGGCGATCGCGCCGTTCGCCTTCGGTTTCGCGGTCGAGGCCTGGGGTGGGGGTGCGGTCTGGATCACGGGCCTGCTGATGCTCGCAGCCGTGGTTGCCCTCCTCGCCATCCGGCCGCTCGCCGCCCGGCGACCGGATGCAGGCTGAACGCGCGCGCCCCCGTGCCCTCTCGCGGACCGTTCCGGCGAGCGGGGTGTAGACTCGCGCGCCTCCAGACGCGAGACACTGCCGTGCCCGAACAACGCCTGCTGCCGATCCCGCTGCCGGAAGCCACCCCTCGCGGAGGCTTCATCACGCTGCTCCACAAGGAAACCCTGCGTTTCTGGAAGGTGAGCATGCAGACGGTGCTCGCGCCGGTGGTCACGACGCTGCTCTACCTGATGATCTTCGCGCACGTGCTCTCCGGGCACGTGGACGTCTTCCCGGGCGTGCCCTACGGAAGCTTCCTGGTGCCGGGCCTCGCGATGATGACCGTGCTGCAGAACGCCTTCGCCAACAGCTCGTCGTCGATGGTGCAGTCGAAGATGACCGGCAACATCGTGTTCATGCTGCTGCCGCCGCTCTCGCCGCTGGAGGTCGTCGCCGCCTACGTGCTCGCCTCGGTGATCCGCGGCCTGGTGTGCGGGCTCGCCGTGCTCGCGATCGGCGCCTTCTTCGTGCCGCTGCCCGTCGCACACCCGTTCGCCGTGCTGGCCTTCTCGGTGGCGGGTGCGGCTGCGCTGGGCGCGCTCGGGCTGGTCGCGGGGCTGCATGCGGACAAGGTCGACCAGCTCGCCGCGGTCCAGCACTTCGTCGTGGTGCCGCTCACCTTCCTCGCCGGCGTGTTCTATTCGGTGCACTCGCTGCCGCCGTTCTGGCAGGCCGCCTCCCACCTGAACCCGGTCTTCTACATGGTGGACGGTTTCCGCTGGGGTTTCTTCGGCGCCTCCGACGTGCATCCTGCGCTGTGCGCGGCGGTGGTGGTCGGCAGCAGCGCCGCGCTGGCGGTGGCCGCGCTGCTGCTGGTGCGCTCCGGCTACAAGCTGCGCCACTAGGCCCGCGCGACCCCGGCGTCCTGCCCCCGCCCCCTTTCCCCCTGCCCACCCGCGTTCACTGCCCAGGAGACGCCTTCATGGACAAGCTCATCATCGAGGGTGGTCGGCCGCTGGCGGGCGAGGTGGTGATCTCCGGGGCCAAGAACGCCGCGCTGCCGGTGATGTGCTCGGCGCTGCTCACCGACCGGCCGCTCGAGCTCACCAACCTGCCGCGACTGCGCGATGTCGACACCACCGGGCGACTGCTCGCGGGCATGGGCGCGGCGGTCGAGTTCCGCGGCGATGGGGCGGCCGTGATCGACTGCGCCGGCGTGGACCGGCTGGAAGCCCCCGTACGAGCTCGTGCGCACGATGCGCGCCTCGATCCTGGTGCTGGGACCGATGCTGGCGCGCTTCGGGCAGGCGCGCGTCTCGCTGCCCGGCGGCTGCGCGATCGGACAGCGTCCGGTCAACCTGCACATCAAGGGGCTGCAGGCGATGGGCGCGGAGATCTCGATCGAGCATGGCTACATCGAGGCCCGTGCGCAGCGCCTGCGCGGGGCGCGCATCTTCATGGACCTCGTGTCGGTCACCGGTACCGAGAACCTGATGATGGCGGCCTGTCTCGCCGACGGAACCACCGTGATCGAGAATGCCGCCCGCGAACCGGAGGTGGCCGAACTCGCCCACTGCCTGAATGCGATGGGCGCGCGCATCCGCGGCGCCGGGGACGGCGAGATCGTGATCGAGGGTGTCGACCGTCTCGGGGGCGCGCAGTGGCGCATCATGCCCGACCGCATCGAGGCCGGGACCTTCCTCGCGGCCGTGACGGCCACGGGCGGCGAGGTGCTGCTGCGGGACGTCGATCCCTCCCACATGGCCGCGGTGCTCGACAAGCTGCGCGAAGCCGGCGCGACGATCGACGCAGGCGTCGACACGGTCGCGCTGTCCATGGCCTCGCGTGCGCGCGCGGTGAGCGTGCGCACCGCTCCCTACCCGGGGTTCGCCACCGACATGCAGGCGCAGCTGATGGCCCTGGACTGCACGGCCGAGGGCACGGCCACCCTGGTCGAGACGATCTTCGAGAACCGGTTCATGCACGCGCTCGAATTGCAGCGCATGGGCGCGCAGATCGAGATCGACGGCAATGCGGCCGTGGTGCGCGGCGTTCCCCGGCTCGACGGCGCCGCGGTGATGGCGACCGACCTGCGCGCCTCGGCGAGCCTGGTGATCGCCGGTCTCGCCGCGCGCGGGGAGACCGTGATCGACCGCATCTACCACCTCGACCGCGGCTACGAGGCCATCGAGCGCAAGCTCTCCGCGCTCGGGGCGCTGATCCGGCGCGCCGCCTGAGTCGCCCGGGCGTTTACCGATCCGCGACGGCCCCTCGCCGACGGCACCGCGCCCGTCCCCGCCCGCGCGGGCGGCTCCAGGGCCGTCGGTCGTGCGGGCGGCGCGTCGCACCCGGATGCACGATCGCGCCCGAAACGTCGGGGCGATCGAGTCGGCCAGGCGGGCTTCGCGGTAGACTCGCGATCGCCGACCGGGCCCGGCTCCCGCGGCGCAGCCCTTCGCGGGCGAGCGGCCGTGCGCGGGCGACATCGGGCATGCCGAGCCCGCCGCGCCGGCCTGCAAACCTCTCCATCACGTGACCCTTCCGCCGTGGCCGACTCCGCGCCCCCCGTCACGATCGCCCTGTCCAAGGGGCGGATCTACGACGACACCCTGCCGCTGCTGGCCGAGGCCGGCCTGCGCCCCGCGATCGACCCCGAGCGCTCTCGCCGGCTGATCATCCCGACCAACCGCCCCGAGGTGCAGTTGCTGCTGGTGCGTGCCACCGACGTGCCCACCTACGTTCAGTTCGGGGGCGCGGACCTCGGGGTGTCCGGCAAGGACGTGCTCGACGAGCACGGCGGCGAGGGCTTGTACCAGCCGGTCGATCTCGGCATCGCGCGCTGCCGCATGGTCGTGGCCGCGCGCGCGGACTTCGACTACCCGGCCGCGGTGGCCCAGCGCCGCCGGTTGCGCGCGGCGACGAAGTTCGAGCGTACCGCGCGCGAGCACTTCGCCCGCAAGGGGCTGCACGTCGACCTGATCAAGCTCTACGGCTCGATGGAGCTGGCCCCGCTCACCGGGCTCGCCGACGTGATCGTCGACCTGGTCGACACCGGCAACACCCTCAAGGCGAACAACCTCGTCGCGGTCGAGGACATCGCGCCGGTCAGCGCGCGCCTCGTGGTGAACCCCGCCTCCCTGCGCACCCGGGGGGCAACGCTGCGCCCGCTCATCGACGCGCTGGGCAACGCCGCGGCGGCAAGGAGGGCGTCGTGATCCGCCCGGTCCGCACGCTCGACAGCCGCAGCCCGGGCTTCGGGCGCACGCTGTCCCGGCTGACCGCCTTCGATGCGGCGCAGGATGCGAGGGTCGACTCGGCGGCGGCGGCGATCGTCGAGGCGGTGCGCACCCGCGGGGATGCCGCGCTGCTCGAATACACCCGTCGCTTCGATCGCCTTCCGGTGCGCCGTGCCCGCGAACTCGAACTGTCTCGGCGCACGCTTGCCGCCGCGTGGCGCTCGCTGGGCACGATCGAGCGCGAGGCGCTGCAGGCGGCGCATTCGCGCATCCGCGACTACCACGAGCGCCAGGCCGGCGGCTCGTGGTCGTTCCGGGACGAACTGGGCTGCGTCCTGGGCCAGCGCGTGCAGCCGCTCGACCGCGCCGGGCTCTACGTGCCCGGCGGACGCGCGGCCTATCCGTCCTCCCTGCTCATGAACGCGGTTCCGGCGCGGGTGGCGGGTGTCGGCGAGCTGGTGATGGTCGTCCCCACCCCGGACGGCGAGCGCAACGCGCTGGTGCTCGCGGCCGCGTGGCTCGCGGGCGTCGACCGCGTGTTCACCATCGGCGGGGCGCAGGCGATCGCCGCGCTCGCCTACGGCACGCGCACGGTTCCGGCCGTCGACAAGATCACCGGCCCCGGCAACGCGTGGGTCGCCGCGGCCAAGCGCCGCGTGTTCGGCGTCGTCGGCATCGACATGGTGGCCGGCCCCTCCGAGATCCTGGTGATCGCGGACGACTCGGCCGATCCCGACTGGGTGGCGATGGATCTGTTCTCCCAGGCCGAGCACGACGAGATCGCCCAGTCGATCCTGCTCACGCCCAGCGATCGCCTCATCGTCGCGGTGCAGGCCTCGATCGCCCGCCTGCTGCCCGGCATGGCGCGGCGCGAGACGATCGCCGCCTCGCTGTCGCGGCGCGGTGCGCTGGTCAGGGTGCGCAGCCTGGCCGAGGCCTGCGACATCGCCAATGGCATCGCACCCGAGCACCTCGAACTCGCGGTGCGCAGGCCGCGCGAACTCGCCGCCCGCATCCGCCATGCCGGCGCGATCTTCCTCGGCCACCACACCTCGGAGACGCTCGGCGACTACTGTGCAGGTTCCAACCACGTGCTGCCGACGGGACGGACCGCACGCTTCTCCTCGCCGCTGGGCGTCTACGATTTCCAGAAGCGCACCAGCATGATCGAGGTGTCCGCGCGTGGCGCACGCGCCCTGGGTTCGGTGGCGAGCGTGCTCGCGCGGGGTGAAGGACTGGAGGCGCACGCGCGCGCGGCCGAGCTTCGGCTGGGCGGCACGCAGGCACGCCGGGCGCGCGGAGGTGGCGATGGCCGCTGAATCCGGCGCGAGCCCGCAGACGCTGCTGCGCCCCGAGGTACTGGCGCTGGCGGCCTACCACGTGCCCGATGCGTCGGGGCTGGTCAAGCTCGATGCCATGGAGAACCCGTGGGCGCTGCCGCCTGAACTGGCCGCCGACCTCGGACGGCAACTGGCCGGGGTCGCCATCAACCGCTATCCGACGGCCGACGCGCCCGTCCTGAAGGCGGCGATCCGCAAGGCGCTCGGGGTGCCGGAGGGGTGTTCGATCCTCCTCGGCAACGGGTCGGACGAAATCATCCAGCTGCTCGCGCTGGCGGTTGCGCGCCCCGGGGCGGTGCTCGCTTCGGTCGAGCCGACCTTCGTGATGTTCCGGATGATCGCCACCTTCGCGGGGCTTCGCTACGCGTCCTGCGACCTGCAGCCGGACTTCTCCATCGACGTGGACGCCGTGCTTACCCTGCTCGAGCGCGAGCGTCCGGCCATCCTGTTCCTCGCCACGCCCAACAATCCCACGGGCAACGCGCACCCGCGCGAGGCCATCGAGCGCATCGCCGCAGCCGCCCCGGGGCTGGTGGTGGTCGACGAGGCCTACTACGCGTTCGGCGACGGCAGCTACCTCGACCTGGCGGCGCGCTACCCCAACGTGCTGGTGATGCGCACCTTCTCCAAGCTCGGCATGGCGGGTCTGAGGCTCGGATTTCTCGTCGGGGCGAGGGCCTGGCTCGACGAACTCGAGAAGCTGCGCCTGCCCTACAACATCAATGCGCTCACCCAGGCCGCGGCGACCCGCCTGCTCGCCGACTACGCCGTGCTCGCCGACCAGGCCCGGCGGATCCGCGAAGCGCGAGCGCCGCTCGCGACGGCCATCGCCGCGCTGCCCGGCACCGAGGTGTTCGGCTCGGAGGCGAACTTCATCCTGTTCCGTGTGCCGGACGCCCAGCGTACCTTCGACGGCCTGCTCGAGCGCGGCGTGCTGGTGAAGAACGTCTCTCGCGCGCACGCGCTGCTCGCGGGCTGCCTGCGGGTGACCGTGGGTACGCCCGGGGAGAACGACCGGTTCCTCGACGCGCTGGCGCGGACGCTGGCCGCGGTGCAGGGACCGGGGCTGCCGGGCTGATTTCGGTTAACCTCCCGCCATGCGACAGGCCAAGGTAGAGCGCAACACGCAGGAGACGCAGATCACCGTGGGGATCAACCTCGACGGCGAAGGTCGCTGCGCGCTCGCCACCGGGGTGCCGTTCCTCGACCACATGATCGAGCAGATCGCGCGCCACGGGCTGGTCGACCTCGACATCCAGGCCCGCGGCGACCTGCACATCGATGCCCACCACACGGTCGAGGACATCGGCATCACGCTGGGCCAGGCGCTCGCCCGTGCGCTGGGCGACAAGCGCGGCGTGCGCCGCTACGGGCATGCCTACGTCCCGCTCGACGAGGCGCTGTCGCGGGTGGTGATCGACCTGTCCGGTCGGCCGGGGCTCGAGATGCATGTCGAGTTCGCCCGGGCCCGGATCGGCGACTTCGACGCCGACCTCGTCCACGAGTTCTTCCAGGGCTTCGTCAACCATGCGCTGGTGACCCTGCACGTGGACAACCTGCGCGGGCGCAACGCCCACCATCAGGCCGAGACGGTGTTCAAGGCCTTCGGCCGGGCGCTGCGCATGGCGGTCGAACTCGACCCGCGCGCGGGCGCGAGCGTGCCCTCCACCAAGGGCGTGCTCTGAGCGGCTGCCAGGGCGGGGAACGGCACGCATGACGATCGCGGTGGTCGACTATGGCATGGGCAACCTGCGTTCGGTGGCGCGGGCCCTCGAGCACGTCGCCGGCGGCGTGCCCGTCGTGGTGACCGACAGCCCCGAGCAGGTCGAGGCGGCCGAGCGGGTGGTGTTCCCCGGCCAGGGAGCGATGCCCGACTGCATGCGTGAACTGGACGCCCGCGGGCTGCGCGAGGCCGTGGTGCGGGCGGCGAGCCGCCGTCCCTTCCTCGGCATCTGCATCGGGCTGCAGATGCTGTTCGAACGCTCCGAGGAGGGGAACACCCCGGGCCTCGCGGTGCTGCCCGGCGAGGTCATCCGCTTTCCCGAGCCGGCGATGCGCGACGCCTCGGGCCAGCGGCTGAAGGTGCCCCACATGGGCTGGAACGAGGTGCACCAGGCCGTCGCGCACCCGCTGTGGCAGGGCATCGCCGACGGCAGCCGGTTCTATTTCGTGCACAGCTACTTCCCGCAGCCCGCCGACCCCGCGCTGGTCGCGGCCTTCGCGCACTATCCGTTCGCCTTCTGCTGCGCGGTTGCCCGCGAAAACCTGTTTGCCGTACAGTTTCACCCAGAGAAGAGCCACGATGCCGGACTGCGCCTGCTGGCCAATTTCGTTGCCTGGGATCCCGCCGCCGGTTCGCAGCCGGCAGCCTGAGCCCGGCCAGTTTCCCTCGTACCGAGTGCCGACATGCTGCTGATCCCCGCGATCGACCTGAAGGACGGCGGCTGCGTGCGCCTGCGCCAGGGCGAGATGGATGCGGCCACGGTCTATTCCGACCGGCCCGCCGAAATGGCCCGCCACTGGCTTGATCGGGGCGCGCGTCGACTGCACATCGTCGATCTGAACGGCGCGATCGCCGGACGGCCCCGCAACGAGCCTGCGATCCGCGACATCGTCGCCGAGGTCGGTGACTCGATCCCGATCCAGCTCGGCGGCGGCGTCCGCGACCTCGACACCATCGAACGCTATCTCGACGACGGCATCAGCTACGTGATCATCGGCACCGCGGCGGTCAAGACGCCGGGTTTCCTGCACGACGCCTGCAGCGCCTTCCCCGGCCACATCATCGTCGGACTCGACGCGAAGGAGGGGCGCGTTGCCGTGGACGGCTGGTCCAAGCTGACCGGCCACGAGGTGTCCGACCTCGCGCTCAAGTTCCAGGACTACGGCGTGGAGGCGGTGATCTACACCGACATCGGTCGCGACGGCATGATGACCGGCGTCAACATCGAGGCGACGGTGAAGCTCGCGCGCGGCCTGTCGATCCCGGTCATCGCCAGCGGCGGCCTGTCCAGCCTCGAGGACGTACGGGCGCTGTGCGCGGTCGAGGGCGAGGGCATCCCGGCGGCGATCACCGGTCGGGCGATCTACGAGGGTCGCATCGATTTCGCGCAGGCGCAGGCGCTGGCCGACTCCCTGGGCGAGCAGGCGAGCTGAACGATGCTGGCGCGTCGGGTGATTCCCTGCCTGGACGTCACGGGCGGCCGGGTGGTGAAGGGGGTGAACTTCGTCGGCCTGCGCGACGCGGGCGACCCGGTCGAGGTCGCGCGTCGCTACGACCAGCAGGGCGCCGACGAACTCGCCTTCCTCGACATCACGGCCAGCAGCGACGGCCGCGCGACGCTCCTGTCGATGGTGGAGGCGGTCGCCGCGCAGGTGTTCATTCCGCTCACCGTGGGCGGCGGCGTGCGCAGCGTGGCCGACGTGCGCGTGCTGCTCAACGCGGGTGCCGACAAGGCCAGCATCAACACCGCTGCCGTCCAGAATCCCGCCTTCGTGGCCGAGGCGGCGGGACGCTTCGGCTCGCAGTGCATCGTGGTGGCGATCGACGCGCGCCGCGTGCCGGACTCGCCGCCGCAGGCGCCGCGCTGGGAGGTCTATACGCACGGCGGTCGCAAGGCGACCGGCCTGGACGCGCTGGAGTGGGGCGAACGCATGCAGGCGAGCGGTGCGGGCGAGATCCTGCTCACCAGCATGGATCGCGACGGCACGCGCGAGGGTTTCGACCTCGAACTGGTCCGTGCATTCTCCGACCGGCTGTCGATCCCGGTCATCGCGAGCGGCGGCGTGGGCTCGGTACAGCACATGGTCGACGGGGTCACCGAAGGGCATGCGGACGCGGTGCTCGCCGCGAGCATCTTCCACTACGGCGAACACACGGTCGGCGACGTCAAGCGGGCACTGGCGGCCGCGGGCGTCGAGGTCCGGCTCTAGCCGGGGCCGGGTCGACGATGAACGACGCTCCCCCCCCGCCCGCGGGTCGCGCCGCGGCCGACTGGCTCGGCGAGGTCGGCTTCGACGCGAACGGGCTGGTCACGGCCGTCGCCCAGGATGCCGCCAGCGGCCGGGTGCTGATGGTCGCCTGGATGAACCGCGAGTCGCTCGCGCTTACGGCGGCGACGGGCTTCGCCCACTACTGGTCGCGCTCGCGGGGGCGCCTCTGGAAGAAGGGCGAGGAGTCCGGGCACCTGCAGCGGGTGGTCGAACTGCGGCTCGACTGCGATGGCGACGTGGTCGTGCTGCGGATCGACCAGGCGGGCGGCATTGCCTGTCATACCGGCCGCGAGAGCTGCTTCTACCGCCGCCTCGAGGACGGCCGCTGGGTCACGGTCGATGCGGTGCTGCGCCCGCCGGAGGACATCTATCGCGGCGGCCTGCCGCACGGAGACGGACATGGATCACGCTGAAATCCTCGCTCGACTGGCGGCGACCATCGAGTCGCGCAAGGGGGCATCGCCCGATGGCTCCTACGTTGCGAGCCTGTTCGCGCGCGGCCACGACACCGTGCTCAAGAAGCTTGCGGAGGAGTCGGCGGAGACCCTGCTGGCCGCGAAGGACGGTGATAAACTCCATCTGATCAAGGAGATGGCGGATCTCTGGTTCCACGGGCTGGTGCTGCTGGCCTGGCATGGGGCCGGCCCCGAGGACGTGCTCGCGGAACTCGCGAGACGCGAAGGGGTGTCCGGCCACGACGAGAAACGCGCGCGACCACCCGCGTGAGGCAGCGCGTCCACGCGCTCCGGCGACGCGGCGTGCACGTACCATTGAGGGTCCGTCGGGGTGTTCGAGCCCGGGCGGTCGACAAGGAGCGGGAACATGGGTTCGTTCAGCATCTGGCACTGGTTGATCGTCCTGCTGGTGGTGGTCCTGGTGTTCGGCACCAAGAAACTCGGCAGCCTGGGCAAGGATGTCGGCAGCGCGATCAAGGGCTTCAAGGAAGGGATGAAGCCCGAGGACGACAAGTCCGCCTCCGCCTCCGCCGCGCCGGCCCAGCAGATCCCCGGCCAGACGATCGAGGGCGAGGTCAAGTCGCGGACCGAGACCCGCGCCTGACCCGACTGCTACCGGACGGCGCTCGCGGTTGAACCCGGTTCGCCGGGTCCGTCGCCGCGTCGCAGGCCTCGACCATGCTCGACCTCGGCTTCTCGGAAATGATGGTGATCGCGGTGGTCGCCCTGGTCGTGCTCGGACCGGAGCGTCTGCCGAAGGTCGCGCGCACGCTCGGCCAGTGGGTGGGCCGGATGCAGCGCTACGTGTCGGACGTGAAGGCCGACATCAATCGCGAGATGGAACTCGAGGAACTGCGCCGGTTCCGGCAGACGGTCGAAGAGGCGGCCACCTCGGTGCAGTCCGGACTCTCCGGGCTGCAGAGCAGCGCCCGCTCCACGAGCGACGAACTGTCCTCGCTGGTGGCCGGGTCGGGCAACCCCACTGCCGTGGACGCCGCCGGCTCCCTGCCCGCGTCGAGTGCATGGGAGACGCCCGCGCCCGCCGTCGACAGCCTGGCCGCGCAGGCCGGCGATTTCCCGCCGAGCGGGCCGGTCGACGGCACCGATACGGTCGCGGGCGCGATGGCCACCCCGGCGCGGCCCGCGCTGTACGTGGCCCCCGCTTCGCTCGCCATGGCGAGCGAGGCCGAGTCCGCGAGGGGCGCTCCCCGGCTCGCGCAGCCTGAGCCTCTCGCCGGAGCGCAGGCCTGACCATGGCCCAGGACGATCCGGCCGCCGGCGGCAGCGAAGAGCAGGGCGAGTCCTTCCTCTCGCACCTGATCGAGCTTCGCCAGCGCCTCGTGCGCGCGTGCGCCTCGATACTGATCGTCTTCATCGCGCTCTCGCCGTTCATGAAGCAGATCTTCGACGTGGTGTCGCTGCCGCTGATGTCCGCGCTGCCCGACGGCACCCGACTGCTCGCCACCGGCGTGATCTCCCCGTTCTTCGTGCCGCTCAAGGTGACGCTGTTCGTGGCCTTCCTGCTGGCGCTGCCCTACGTGCTCTACCAGGTGTGGGCATTCGTCGCCCCCGGCCTGTACGAGCACGAGAAGCGCCTGGCCCTGCCGGTGCTCGCCTCCAGCGTCGGCATGTTCTTCCTGGGCATGGCCTACTGCTACTTCGTGGTCTTCGGCTTCGTCTTCCGGTTCATCGCCGGCTTCGCGCCCGAGTCGGTGGCCGTGGCACCCGACATCGAGAACTACCTGTCCTTCGTGATGGGCATGTTCCTCGCGTTCGGCGCCACCTTCGAGGTTCCGGTCGTGGTCGTGCTGCTGGTCCGCTTCGGCATGGCGAGCGTCGAGCAGCTGCGTGCGGCCCGCCCGTACGTGATCGTCGGCGCCTTCGTGGTCGCGGCCGTGGTGACGCCGCCCGACGTGGTCTCGCAACTGCTGCTGGCCGTCCCGCTGTGCGTGCTCTACGAGGTCGGTCTTCAGATCGCGCGCTTCGTCGGACTGTCCGAGGGGCGCGGTCGGCGCGCCGCGGACGCCGAGGCCGACCCGCCGGCCGGCGGATCGGCCTGACCGCGTTCGTCCCCGGGCGCTCAGCCGCGCCGCGGAGCCGGGCGTGTTCCCACCCGGACGGTCAGGCGGGTCTCCCGTCGATCTCGCAGCAGGTTCACCTCGACGGCCTGGCCCGGCTTGAGCGCGGCCACCGTGTCGAGCAGTTCGCGGGAACCGGAGATCGGGCGCCCCGCGACGGACAGCACCACGTCGCCCGCGCGCAGGCCGCCGTCGGCCGCCGGGCTGCCTTTCACCACCCCGGCGACCAGGACGCCGCGCGCGCCCTGCAGCCCGAAGGATTCGGCGAGCGCCGCGGTGAGGTCCTGCGTCTCGACTCCCAGCCACCCGCGCACGACGCGTCCGTGCTCGATCAGCTGGTCGACCACCTGGCGCACGGTCGCCGAGGGGATCGCGAAACCGATGCCCTGCGAGCCGCCGCTGCGCGAGAAGATCAGCGTGTTGATGCCCACGAGGCGCCCCTGGCCGTCGATGAGGGCGCCGCCCGAGTTGCCGGGGTTGATCGCCGCGTCGGTCTGCACGTAGTTCTCGAAGGTCGTCGCTCCGAGCCGGTTCCGTCCCAGCGCGCTCACGATGCCCATCGTCACCGTCTGGCCGACGCCGAACGGGTTGCCGATGGCCAGCACCACGTCGCCCACGCGCAGCGTTTCGGCGCTGCCCAGGGTGATGGCCGGAAGCTCGGGCAGGTCGATCCGGATCACCGCGAGGTCGGTTTCGGGGTCTGCGCCGACGATGCGCGCGGCAGCCCGGCGCCCGTCGGCGAGCGCCACCTCGACCTTCTCGGCCGCCTCCAGCACGTGGGCGTTGGTGACGATGTGGCCGCGCGCGTCGAGGATCACCCCCGAGCCCAGGCTGGACGGGCGGGCAGGGGAGCGCCCGTGGGGCGCGCCGCCCGGGGGCGCGTCGCCGAAGAAGAACCGGAAGATCGGGTCGTCGAGCAGGGGATTGCGCTCGCGCCGGGCGGGGGCTGCGGTGGTGTAGAGGTTCACCACCGCGGGCATGGCGCGCGCGGCCGCCTCGGCATAGGACGCCGCACCGACCGCAGGGGGCGCCTCGCCTGCAGGCGGACGTGCGGACGGGGCGATCGCCGTCGCCGCCGACGATGCTTCGCCGCGGGCGGCCGGCCAGGGCGCGGGCAGCAGGTCAGGGCGCAGGGCGGCGACCAGCAGCCAGGCGGCGAGCATCACCGTCACCGCCTGCGCGAACAGCAGCCACAATCGATGGATCACGCGGGCATGGGGAGCAGGTTCGGACCGGGTCAAGGCTAACATCGGGCCGACGGGTGGCCGATGGCGCCCGTCGGCGTCCTGCCCGCGGGCAGGTCCCTTGCCCCCAGCCGATGCCGCTGCGATGGATACCCAGGCCCTTGCCGACTACCTCGACACCCTGCTGCGACCGGGTGACTTCCGCGACTACTGTCCGAACGGGCTCCAGTTGGAGGGCGCGGCGCGGGTCCGGTCGCTGGTCACCGGGGTCACCGCCTCGCTCGCCCTGATCGAGGCGGCCATCGAGCACGGCGCGGACACGCTCCTGGTGCACCACGGTCTTTTCTGGAGATCCGATCCGGGCGTGCTGACCGGCTGGCGAAGGCGGCGTGTCGCCGCGCTGCTGGCTGCGGACGTCAACGTGTTCGCCTACCACCTGCCGCTCGATGCCCATCCGGAACTGGGCAACAACGCGCAACTCGGCGCCCGGCTGGGCATCGCCCGCAGCGGCAGCCTGGACGCGGCAGGCCTGGTGGCCCTCGGCGAACTGGCCGAACCGCTCGAGGCGGGCGTGTTCGCCGCCCGTGTGGCCGGCTCGCTCGGTCGCGAGCCGCTGCTCGCAGGCGATCGCGAGCGAGTCGTGCGTCGCGTGGCCTGGTGCACGGGCGCCGGGCAGTCGTTCATCGAGCAGGCGGTCGGCCGGGCGGACGTGTTCCTGACCGGCGAGGCGTCCGAGCAGACGGTGCATGTCGCCCGCGAGGCTGGAATCACGCTGCTGGCCGCGGGACACCACGCGACCGAGCGCTATGGCGTCCAGGCGCTCGGCGAGCACCTCGCCAGACGCTTCGGACTCGCCCACCGGTTCGTGGACATCGATAATCCGGTCTGACGCCGTCGCCAGCCACCGGGGCGGCAGTCATCCCGGGGTTCAAGCCGGGTGCGCGATCCGGTAGACTCCGGGGTTCGGTCAACTCGGCGTCCGGCCAGCCCCGCGCAAGCGCTGACGGGAATCGCGGCGCGCGCCGACCCTCGGCGCACGAGTCCGGCAGGGCCTTCGCGCCCACGCCGCCCGATCGGTCGGCCTGCCGACCCGCAGCTACGCGTCACCACCCTCATCCGATCGCCCGACAGCCGACTCCGTCGACGATCGCCCATCGCAAGCAGAGGTACTCACCGGCATGAGCAACCCCTCCACCCTGGCCGCCCCCGCGGCGACCGCCGCGCCGATGGGCGATCGGCGCAAGTTCCTCCTGCTCGCCACCGCCGCTGGCGGTGCCGTGGGCGCGGCCGGCACGGTCGCCCCCTTCGTGTCGAGCTGGTTTCCCAGCGAGCGCGCCAAGGCGGCGGGCGCCCCGGTCGACGTCGAGATCGGAGCCCTCGAGCCCGGCATGCTGGTCCGCGCCGAATGGCGCGGGCAGCCGGTCTGGATCGTCAAGCGCACGCCCGAGATGCTCGCGACGCTCGACAAGGTGAAGGAGCGGCTGGCCGACCCCGAGTCCAAGGCGCCGCAGCAGCCCGACTACGCGCGCAACGCCACCCGGTCCATCAAGCCCGAGGTGCTCGTGCTCGTCGGCATCTGCACCCACCTCGGCTGCTCCCCCAGCGATCGCCTGCAGCCCACGCCCGAATGGGCGGGTGGTTTCTACTGCCCGTGCCACGGCTCGGTATTCGACCTGGCCGGCCGGGTGTTCGCCGGCATGCCCGCGCCCAGCAACCTGGTCGTGCCGCCGCACATGTACGTATCCGACACTCGCCTGCGCGTGGGCGAGGACAGCAAGGGAGCCTGAACCTCATGAATCGCCTGCTCGCCGCCGGCCAGGGTCTGGTCGACTGGGTGGACGCTCGCTTCCCCCTGGTCTCCACGTGGAAGTACCACCTGTCCGAATACTACGCGCCGAAGAATTTCAACTTCTGGTACTACTTCGGCTCGCTCGCGATGATCGTGCTGGTGCTGCAGATCGTCACCGGCATCTTCCTCACGATGAACTACAAGCCGGACGCGGCGTACGCGTTCGGTTCGGTGGAATACATCATGCGCGACGTGGCCGGCGGATGGTTCATCCGCTATGCGCACTCCACCGGCGCCTCGATGTTCTTCGTCGTGGTCTACCTGCACATGATGCGCGCGCTGCTCTACGGCTCGTACCGCAAGCCGCGCGAACTGCTGTGGATCCTCGGCTGCCTGATCTACCTGGTGCTGATGGCCGAGGCCTTCTTCGGCTACCTGCTGCCGTGGGGCCAGATGTCCTACTGGGGCGCGCAGGTGATCGTCAACCTGTTCTCCTCGGTCCCGCTGATCGGCCCCGACCTCGCCGTGTGGATCCGGGGCGACTACCTGGTGTCCGACGCCACCCTGAACCGCTTCTTCGCGCTGCACGTGATCGCGCTGCCGCTGGTGCTGGTCGGGCTGGTGTTCCTGCACCTGGTGGCACTGCACGAAGTCGGTTCGAACAACCCCGACGGCATCGACATCAAGAAGAACAAGGATCCGGTCACCGGGCACCCGGTCGACGGCATCCCGTTCTTCCCGTACTACGTGGTCAAGGACCTGATCGGCATCGTGGTGTTCTTCATGGTGTTCGCCGCGATCCTGTTCTTCGGCCCCGAGATGGGCGGCTACTTCCTGGAGTACAACAACTTCCTGCCGGCCGATCCCCTGCAGACCCCGGCCCACATCGCGCCGGTCTGGTACTTCACGCCGTTCTACGCGATGCTGCGCGCGGTACCGGCCATGTTCGGCTCGCAGTTCCCGGGCGTCGCCGTGATGGGCGCGGCGGTCCTCATCCTGTTCGCGCTGCCCTGGCTCGATCGCAGCCCGGTCCGCTCGATCCGCTACAAGGGCCCGATCTTCAAGTGGGCGCTCGGCATCTTCGTGGTGAGCTTCCTGATCCTCGGCTACCTCGGGGTGGCCACCACGGACGTGTGGGGCAAGATGCCCGCCTTCCTGCCGATCATCGGCGGGGTCGAGGTGGCGACCATCGTCTCGCGCGTTCTCACGTTGGCCTACTTCGGCTTCTTCCTGCTGATGCCGTGGTACAGCGCGATCGACAAGTGCAAGCCCGAGCCGGAGCGAGTGACAGCATGATGAAGGCCTTCCAATCCCTCGGCGCGCTGCGCGCCCTCGCGAGCCTGCTCGCTGCGCTCTGTTTCGCATCCACCGCGATCGCGGCCGGCGGGTCCGACGTCCCGCTCAGCAAGGCGCCGGTGAACCTGCGCGATGCGGTCTCCCTGCAGCGCGGCGCCCACCTGTTCGTCAACTACTGCATGGGCTGCCATAGCGCGAACTACATGCGCTACAACCGGCTGACCGAGATCGGGCTCACCGAGGAGCAGATCCGGGAGTACCTGCTGCTGTCCGGCGACAAGGTCGGCTCCACGATGTCGATCGCGATGCGGCCCGCCGACGCGAAGGAGTGGATGGGCAAGGCGCCCCCCGACCTGACCGTGATCGCGCGGTCGAAGCGGCCCGATTACCTCTACACCCTGCTGCGCTCGTACTACGTCGACGAGTCGCGCGCCCTGGGGTGGAACAACCTCGCCTACCCGAACATCGGCATGCCGCACCCGCTCTGGCAACTGCAGGGCCAGCCGGTGCTCAAGGTCGAGGAGCGCGAGTCGCACGGGCACACCGTGCAGGTGCGCAGCATCGCCCCGGATCTTCCCGGCGTGCTGTCCGCGGCGGAGTACGACCGCGCGGTGGCCGACCTGGTGAATTTCCTCACCTACATGGGCGAGCCGTGGCGTCTGCACAGCGTTCGCATCGGAATCATCGTCATGTTCTTCCTGGCGATCATGCTGCTGCTGGTCTATCTGCTGAAGCTCGAGTTCTGGCGCGACGTGCACTGAGTCGCCCCCTGCGCAGCCCGCCGGCAAGGCGGGCCCGGCGGGTGCCCTCCGGGCGCCCGTCCTTCCCGTTCCGCCAGGGCCCGCCCAGCCGCCGGCCTAGGAGTCAGCCATCATGATGACGCTCTACTCGGGGACGACCTGTCCCTTCTCGCAGCGCTGCCGGATCGTGCTCTACGAAAAGGGCATGGACTTCCAGATCACCGACGTCGACCTCTTCAACAAGCCCGAGGACCTGGCGGTGATGAACCCGTACAACCGGGTTCCGGTGCTGGTCGAGCGGGACCTGGTGCTCTACGAGTCGAACATCATCAACGAGTACATCGACGACCGTTTCCCGCACCCGCAGCTGATGCCGGCCGATCCGGTCATGCGCGCGCGCGCGCCTGTTCCTGTTCCGCTTCGAGAACGAGCTGTTCTGCCACGTCGACACGCTCGAGAAGGGCACGCCCAAGACGGTCGACAAGGCACGGCAGATCATCCGCGACAACCTGACCGTGATCGCCCCGGTGTTCTCCCGCCAGAAGTACATGCTCGGCGAGGAGTTCTCCATGCTCGACGTGGCCATCGCGCCGCTGCTCTGGCGCCTCGAGCACTACGGCATCGAGTTGCCACGGCAGGCCGCGCCGCTCGCCAAGTACGCCGAGCGGCTGTTCAGTCGTCCCGCGTTCATCGACGCGATGACGCCCTCCGAGAAGGTCATGCGCAAGTAGCCGTTGCCGCACTGCGAGGTGCCGCCTGATGCCCGATCCCTCGACCAAACCCTACCTGGTCCGCGCGATCTACGACTGGTGCTGTGACGCGGGCTACACCCCGTACATCTCGGTCAAGGTCGACGAGCAGACGCGCGTGCCGATGGAGTACGTGAAGAACGGCGAGATCGTGCTCAACATCAGCCCCGACGCGACCCGCAACATCACCCTCGGTCGCGAGGAAGTCCGGTTCTCGGCACGGTTCAACGGGGTGTCGCGGGAGATCAGCGTGCCGATCGGTACGATCGGGGCGATCTTCGCCAAGGAGAACGGACAGGGTTTCTTCTTCCCGGCCGAGTCGCCCGACGGCGGGGAGGCGACGGCAGCAGGCCCCGATGGCGAGTCCGATCCGCGTTCGCCCCGCGATCCGGACGATCCCGGCAACGCAGGGCCGCCCGCCCGTGGCCGGCCCCGCCTGCAGGTGGTGAAGTAGGCGGGCGAGCCTATAATCGCGCGGGGGAGGCCCCCGGCGGGTTCCCTTCGTGCCGGATTAGCTCAGCTGGTAGAGCAGCGGTTTTGTAAACCGAAGGTCACGGGTTCGATCCCTGTATCCGGCACCACAGCACCGGCGTGGCGCGACCTCGCGCCGAAGGGCCTCAAGTGCGGGCCGCAGCGGCCGACAAATCGGCGACGGGCGTGATGCCCGGTGACGGGATGTGCAGGCGGGCGATGAACGGGAAACTCGGGACGTTTCTGGCGGCGCTGTTTCTGATGCTGGGGGCATGGCAGCCGGCGGCTGCGCAGACCGACCCCACGTTCGACCTTCTCAACGCCGGAGCGGTGACGATCGAGCAGGTGTTCGTCTCCCCTTCGAGCGATGACAACTGGGGTCGCGACGTGCTGGGCGCCTCCGTCATCCGCCCCGGGGCCACCCAGCGCATCCGCCCGTTCGCCCGCAACGAGTGCCTGTTCGACATCCGCGTGGTCTACCAGGGTGGCCAGAGCGAGGTCCGGCGGCGCCAGAACCTCTGCCAGATCAGCCAGATGGTGTTTCGCGCAGCCCCAGCCGCGCCGGGTGGAAGTTCAGTCCCGGGAGGCTCGTCGGTGCCCGGTGGCTCTTCGGTGCCGGGGGGCTCGGCGACTCCCGGAGGCACGGCGACGCCCGGGGGCAGCGCGCAACCGGCCAGCGGCAACCCCAGCTTCGTCCTGGTGAACCGATCGCCGCGGACCATCCAGCGCCTGTTCGCCTCGCCCTCCCGCGATCGCAACTGGGGTGTCGACCGGCTGGGCAGCCGCACGCTGCCGCCCGGACAGCGCTTCCAGGTGGCCCTGCCGCCGGGCGACTGCGAGTGGGACGTGGCCGTGGTCTACGATGACGGACAGCGCGAGGAACGCCGGCGCCAGCCGCTGTGTTCGCTCGCGGAGGTGGCGTTCACGGGCGCGGGAGCGGCACCTTCGCCCGAGGGCAGCAGTCCGGGGGGGGGCTCGGGCAGCGGCACGGCCTTCGGCACCGGCTTCTTCGTGACCCGCGAAGGCCACCTGCTGACCAACGCCCACGTGGTGCAGGGCTGCTCGCGAACGATGGTTGCGCTCGACGGCGGCCAGCTTCCCGCGCAGATCCTGCGGCGGGACGAGCGCAACGATCTCGCACTGCTGCGTATCGACGTACCGCGCGGGGTGGCTTTCGCGCGGTTCCGGGCTGCGCCGTCCATCCGCGCCGGCGACGGGATCGTGGTCTCCGGCTTCCCGCTGCCTTCGGTCCTGCAGAACGGGCTGAACATCACCACCGGCAACGTGAGTGCGATGTCCGGCATCGGCGGCAACATCGCGCTGATGCAGATCACGGCTCCGGTGCAGCCGGGCAACTCGGGCGGGCCACTGCTCGACCTGGCCGGCAACGTGGTGGGCGTGGTCGTGAGCAAGCTCAACGCCCAGCGGGTGTTCCAGCAGACCGGCGACCTGCCGCAGAACATCAACTTCGCCGTGCAGGGAGCAGTCGCGCGGCTGTTCCTCGACGCGGCCGGCGTGCGCTACCAGGAGTCCTCGTCGGAGACCGAGCGCAAGGCCGCCGACGTCGGCGACCTCTCGCGGGCGTTCACGGTGCAGATCCTCTGCCAGCGCTGACCCGCCGCCCGGTCACGCAGCCTGCTGGGCGTCGAGGATCGCACGCTCGAGCACGTCCACGCCCCGCATGAAGTCGTCGAGGTCCATGGCCTCGTGCGGGTTGTGCGAACCGTGGTCGTTGCGGATGAACAGCATGCCGCATGACACGCCCGCGTTCGCGAAGACCGCCGCGTCGTGGCCGGCGCCGCTGGCCATCGGCTCGCTGTCGATCGCCGCCTCGCCGCAGGCGCGCGAGAAGCGCTCGACCCAGGCGGGGTCCATGACCGCAGGCGCGGAATAGAGGCGCGAGTCGAATTCGAAGCTCACGCCGCGGCTGCGGGCGATGTCCTCGCACTCCTGGCGCATCAGGCGGTAGAACTGCTCGAGCGTCTCGGTACTCTGGCTGCGAACCTCGAAGCTGAACACCGCCTCGCCGGGAATCACCGATACCGCGTGGCTGCGCGAATCGGTCGACAGCACGCCGCAGGTCATCACCAGGTCCATGCCCATCTGCTGCAGCACGCGCCACTGCTCGTCGAGGTTGGAGAGCAGTTGCGCGACCGCAAGCACCGCGTCGCGCCGCAGCCAGCGCGGCACCGCTCCGGAGTGGCCTGCCTCGCCGCGACAGACCACGCGGTTGTGCCGGATGTTGCCGCGGATGCCGGTGACGGCCGCCACCGGCCATCGGCGCGCCACCATGGCCGGCCCCTGCTCGATATGCAGTTCCAGGTAGGCGGCGACTTGCGCAGGATCCATCAGGCGCTCGCCTGCCGCGACCCGGTCGACCGGTACGCCGAGCCGGGCCATCGCCTCGCGCAACGTGCCGCCGCCGGCGCGGTGGCGAAGGTCGAGTTCCGCGGAGCCCAGCCCGCCCAGCAGCGCGAGCGAGCCCATGTAGGCCTTCCCGTACCACGCGCTCTCCTCGCCGCGCAGCGCGAGCAGTCGCACCGGCTGGCGCAATCCCGCGCCTGCACGCTGGCGGCGCAGCAGCACCAGCAGGCCAGCCACCACGCCGGCCAGCCCGTCGTAGTTGCCACCCTGGGGGACGGAATCCAGGTGCGAGCCGATGAGGATCGGACGGCCCGCAGGCTCGTCCTGCAGCCTGACCAGCAGGTTGTCGCCCGCGTCGCGTGTGCACTGCAGGCCGGCGGCGCGCGCGTGCTGCTCGATGATCGCCATCGCGCGCGACTCGCCCTCGCCATAGCTCTCGCGGGTGACGCCCACCCCATCGAAGCTCGCCTCGCGCACGGCGTCGAACAGCCGCCGCGCGAGGTCGGCATCGGACGCGTCGATCGCCGCGCTCACCGCGATCCTCGCGCCGCCGTGGAGGCCGGGATGCCCGCCCCGCCGTGGTTCACCGACCATGCGACCGGATCGGCGAGGAAGGCCTTGATGTCGCGCGCCTGCTCGGGTTCGAAGTAGTTGAGCGACTTGGTCGCGGCGAACACGTCCTTCCACGTCGCGAGCGCATGCATCCGGATCCCGTTGGCCTCGTAGGCGGCGCGGCTCTGCGGATAGACGTCGTAGTCGAACAGCACGAAGATGTCGCGCAGGTCGGCGCCCGCCCGCCGCAGCGCGAGCGCGGTGCCGATCTTCGAGAGTCCGTCCGTCGTGAGGTCGTCGACAAGCAGGCAGCGTGCCCCGCTTGCCAGTTCGCCCTCGATCTGCGCGTGGCTGCCCCACCCGGCCGCCTTCTTGCGCACGTAGATCATCGGGCGCTCCAGGCGCTCGGCGATCCAGGCGGCGAATGGAATGCCCGCGGTCTCGGTGCCTGCCACCACGTCGATGCCATCGCCGAGCGCCGCACGCAGCAGGTCGGCCGCCTGGTCCATCGCGCGCCGGCGCCACTGCGCGTGGGACATCAGGCGCCGGCAGTCCACGTAGACCGGGCTGGCCCAGCCCGTCGTGTAGATGAACGGTTGCCGCTCGTAGACGCGAACGGCGCGCAAGGCGAGCAGGGCCTGGACGGTGTCGGCCGCGGCGCGCTCGGCGGGGGAGGGGAGGGACATGGCGGTCGGGTCTCGGGCTGTGCGGAAGGCGGGGGCGGGCGACGAAGTCTGACATGGTAGTCCGGCGAGGCCGCAGCCGCCGGCTCCGGAGGCCCCCGGGCTGCGTCAGCGAGCGCCTGGATTGTGCGCGATCCGCTCAAGTGAAATCATCCGGTGTCCGATAAGCATCCGGGTCGGGTTTGGTCCCCTCGGGGATCTGGCCCGTCCACGTGATCGACGGAACGGCACCAGGATCAATGCGAGAGAGGGAAAGGGAGCAATGACGATGCGCGTGCGAGGGTTTCTGGCTGCGGTGGCAGCTCTGGCATGGATGGTTGCGGCGGGCAGCATGCCGGCCCGCGCCCAGGATGCGAGTTTCGAGCTTCAGAACAACGGCGGCACGGCGATCCGCGAGGTCTTCGTGTCGCCCAGCAGCAGCGGGCAGTGGGGGCGTGACGTCCTCGGGGCCGGCGTGATCCAGCCCGGCAACTCGCAGCGCATCACCCCGTTCGCGAAGGAGTGCATCTTCGACGTCAAGGTGGTCTGGGCGGGCGGCGCCAACGAGGAGCGTCGCCGGCAGAACCTCTGCCAGATCTCGCGCATGACCTTCAGCGGCGGCGCCGGTGGCGTGGCGGGGGGCGTGGCCGGTGGCAGCGCCGGGGGCAGTTCCACGCCGGTCGGCTCGCGCGGTGGCGATCCCACGTTCGACCTCGTGAACGCCGGCAGCGTCTCGATCTTCGAAGTCTACGTATCCCCCTCCTCGATCAACGACTGGGGGCGCGACGTGCTGGGCTCCTCGGTGATCAGCGGGGGCAACCGCCACCGCATCCGGCCGGCGGCCAGCAGCGAGTGCGTGTTCGACATCAAGGTCGTGTATCGCGGGGGCGGTGCCGAGGAACGGCGTCGGCAGAACCTCTGCGAGATCTCCTCGCTCACCTTCCGCCGCGACTGACGCGGCGGTCCTCGCGCCGCGCAGACGGGTTTCGGGTCCCCCGCGGCCCAGAACCGGTCTCGGCCTCGGGCGCGGCCGCGCACCCGCCTGCGGGCGGCGCGATCGACCGGGCCGGACCGGGGCGACTCGCGCTCGACGGGGCAACCGAGGGGGGCGGGCCGATCGCCCGGGTGCAGCCGCGCCGCGCCGGGTGCCGTGGGTTCTGAGCACGACGTCGGCGTCCGATTGCGCTTCGATCGCGTTCCACGACAGGGACGCGGCGGCGTCCCGTCCATCCCGCCCGCGGCCCGGGTCGCCGTGGAGCCGGCAGCGGGGCGCTCCCCGCCGCCAGGGCACGCGTGCAGGCCCGGGTACGGCGCGCGGCGTCGCCGGTCGCCGCGACGGGCCGTCGCCATCGCGAGGGCACCCTGCGCCCTCGGGACGCCTCGAATGCGCCCGCTCAGGCAGAATCGCAGCCGATTCACGGAGGAATCGGCATGCAACCTACGGCTTTCACGCTTGACCCGCGGACCTGCGTCTGCGCCCTGAGTGCGGCATTCGCGCTCGCCGGAGTGGCCGGCGCCGCACGCGCCGCCGAATCATGGCCCGTGCGCCCGGTGCGCTGGATCGTGCCCTTCCCCGCAGGCGGGCCGGTCGACCTCATCGCGCGTCCGGTCGCGCAGCGACTGGGCGAGGCCTGGGGACAGCCGGTGGTGCTCGACTTCCGTCCCGGCGGCGGTTCGATGATCGGCTCCGAGGCGGTGGCACGCGCGGCCCCCGATGGCTACACGATGCTGGCCACCGTTGCCCAGCATGCGATCAACCCGGCGATCCACGCCCGCATGCCCTACGACACCGTGCGCGACTTCACGCCGGTGGTGCAGGTGGCGAGTTCGCCCTTCATGCTGGTCGTGAACCCCGCGCTCCCCGTGCGCAACGTCCGCGAACTGCTGGCCACCGCGCGCGCGCGCCCGGGGCAGCTCACCTATGCCTCGGCCGGTGCGGGCAGCCTGAATCATCTCGCGGGCGAGATGCTGCGCACGGTCGGCAAGGTCGACATCGTCCATGTCCCGTACAAGGGCGGCGCGCCGGCCGTGACCGACGTGGTGGGCGGACACGTGGCCTTCATGTTCAGCAACATCGTGGGCGTGGCGTCGCAGGTGAAGGCGGGCCGGCTGCGGCCGCTCGCCGTGACCACCGCCGCGCGCAGCCCGCTGCTGCCCGACCTGCCCACCATGGCCGAGTCCGGCGTCCCGGGCTTCGACGCCGAGTCGTGGGCGGGCGTGCTCGGGCCGGCCGGCCTGCCGCGCGCGGTAGTCGAGCGAACCGCCCGCGAGATCGATCGCCTGCTGCGGTTGCCCGAGCTTCGCGACGCGCTGCGTGCCCAGGGAGCCGAGGCGGCAGGCGGCACGCCCGAGCAGTTCGGCGCGCGCATCACCGCCGACCTGGCCCGCTGGGCCAAGGTGGCGCGGGAGTCCGGCGCCCGGGCGGACTGAGCGTCGATGCGCCCGGGCTTCGTACCCGCGTGGGTCGCGGGCCTCGCGCTGGGGCTTGTGCTGATGCTCGACGCCCCGGGCGCGCGCGCCGACCTGCGTTGCCGGGCGGTGGACGGCGACACGATCCGCTGCGGCAGCGAGCGCATCCGCCTGCGCGGCGTGTATGCACCCGAGATGTCCGAGCCCGGAGGCGCCGAGGCGCGCGCGCGGCTGCAGAGGAGGCTTGACGAAGGTGAGGTCCGCCTCGATCGCCGCGGTCGAGATCGCTATGGGCGTACCCGCGCCGATGTCTACGTCGGCGGTGCGCGCATCGAGCAGCGGGACATCGGACCGAAAGGCGGACGCGGTGTTCGTGCACAGCGCAGCCGCTGATATCCTTGCGGCCAGGCCGGTGTTTCTCCGCGGGCCGCCTTGCTGATCCACCCCCGGGATGCGCGCTGCAGATGCGCCCCGCTGACGCCATGACCCCGCACTCCGCTTCCATCGACTCCCTGCCGCCTCGCGCCGAATCCTCCGCCTTTCGGCGCGCGCTGCCGTGCCTGCTGCTGGCCGCGTCCGCGGGCCACGGCGCCGAGGGCCTCGCGCAGACGGCCGCCCCGGCGGCCTCGTTTCCGACCCGGCCGCTGCGGTTCGTGGTGCCCTTCGCCGCCGGCGGCGCGGCCGACGTGATGGCGCGTACCATCGGTGCGCACTTCGCGAGCGCCTGGGGCCAGCCGGCGGTGATCGACAATCGCAGCGGAGCCGGCGGGCTGATCGCGGCCGAGATCACCGCGCGGGCGGTGGCGGACGGCCATACGCTGATGCTGGCCGAGCCTGCGCTGGCGAGCCTGCCCTGGCTGCACGCGAAGCCCACGGTGGATGTGCTGCGCGACCTGGCACCGGTGGCGGGCATCGCTTCGGCCCCCCAGGTGATCACCGTCCAGCCCTCGTTGCCGGTGCGCAGCGTGCAGGAACTCGTCGCCTGGGGACGCGCGAACCCGACCCGCTTCAATTTCGGTTCGCCCAGCCGCGGCTCCACCGGGGACCTCGCGGGCGAACTGCTGCGGACGATGACCGGGGTGAACTTCACCGTCGTCACGTACAAGGGGGCCGCGCCGGCGCTGGCCGCGCTCGCCGGCGGCGAGGTGACGTTCACCGCATCGAGCATGCTCGCGGGCATGCCGCTGGTGAAATCCGGCCGCGTACGCGCGATCGGCACCACGGGTGCGAAGCGCCACGGCGCGACGCCCGACATCCCGAGCATGGCCGAGCAGGGGCTGCCCGGCTATCGCATCACGCAATGGTGGGGACTGGTCTCGCCCCGGGGCGTCCCGGGCAACGTGGTCGCGCGGATCACGGCGGAGACCGGGGTCGCGCTGGCCGGAGCCGACCTGAGGGAGCGACTCGCAGCGCTGTACGCCGAGCCGATGCCGATGGACGCGCAGGCCTTCGGTGCCTTCATCCGGGAAGAGGTGGAGGCGCTGGGGCGGATCATCCGCGCAGCCGGGATCAAGCCCGAATGAGCGGCGTGCACGACATGGGGGGCGAGCCGGCCGGACCCCTCGAACTCGAGGAGCACACGCCCGGGGAGTTCGACCAGCGGGTCGACGCCATGCTGCGCCTGCTGGCCCACCCGGCAGGCGGCTACTTCACCGTCGACGCGATGCGTCGCTCGATCGAGTCCCTGCCGCCGTCGGACTACCACGGACTCGCCTACTACGAACGCTGGCTGCGCGCGGTGGCGGCGCTGGCCGTGGAGCGCGGGCTGGTCGATGCCCGGGCACTCGAGGCGCGTGTCGCCGCGATGGCGAAAGCCGATCCGGTCCCGGGGCCTCGCGACCGGCCCGCGACCGGCAGGCGCGACGCCGCGGACGACGAGGTCGGGTCGTGCGCGACCGGGGTCGCCGCCACCGGGAGGCCCGCGCGATGAACGCGAGCGAACTCCCCCCCGGCACTCGGGTGCGGGTGCGTACCGGGGACCCGATCACCCACTGCCGGACGCCGCGCTACCTGCGCGGGCACTGCGGCACGGTGGTGCGTGCGCTGGGACGGTTCCCCAACCCGGAGGAACTGGCCTACCACCGTCCCGGCCTGCCGGCGCGCGTGCTGTACCAGGTCGCCTTCGAGGCGTCCGACGTCTGGGGCGATCGTCTGGCCGAGCCGTCCTATCGCATCCACGCCGATGTCTTCGAGCACTGGCTCGAACCGATCGGGATCGACCGCATCGGGATCGACCGCATCGTGGCCGACCGCGAGGGGTCTTCATGAGTGCCGTTCCACCCGGGGGCGTGATCGACGACGGGCACGACGACGTACGTCCCGAATCGCGAAGGCTCGAGGCGGCGCTGCGCGGCCTGCTGCTCGAGCGTGGCGTGTTCACCGAGGAGGACCTGCGGCGGCAGATCGCCGCCACCGGGGCCCGCACGCCCCTGCTGGGTGCGCGCATCGTTGCGCGCGCGTGGGTCGATGCGCACTTTCGCGATCGCCTGCTCGAGGACGCGAAGCCCGCGCTCGCGCAGGGCTTCGCGCTCGACCTGGAGCACACGCCCGAGATCACGATGCTCGAGAACACCGCGCAGGTCCACCACGTGGTGTGCTGCACGCTGTGCTCCTGCTACCCGCGCAACATCCTCGGCGTCCCGCCGCTCTGGTACAAGAGCCGTGAATACCGCTCGCGCGTGGTGATCGAACCGCGCGCGGTGCTGGCGGAGTTCGGTACGCGGATCCCGCCCGAGCGCGAGATCCGCGTGGTGGATTCGACCGCCGACATGCGCTACATGGTGATCCCGCTGCGTCCCGCTGGCACCGAAGGCTGGGACGAGGATCGGCTGGTCGCCCTGGTCACCCGCGACAGCCTGATCGGCGTCGCGCACGCACGCGATCCGGAGCCGACGCCCGACTGACTTCGCCCCGCGCCCCGGCGGCATCCGCGCGGCCCCCGGGCCCGGGCCCGTCGGCGCTAGTCGATGAGCCGACCGTCCTCGCGGAACGGATGGCGAGGCCCCCAGTCGCCGAGCACCGCGGTATGGGTGACCAGCGTGGCGCCGTCCCACCGGTGCAGCTGGTAGCCCGGGGGTTCGAGCACGAAGTCGTCGCGGGTGCCGGGGGCGAGGTCGAGGGCCACCTGATGGGCAGGGCTCGGGCATACCGAGGCGACCGTCCCGGCGAAGCGCGCATGGATCGGACGGTGGAGATGGCCGCACAGCAGTCGCTCGACCTGCGGATGGCGCGCGACCACGCGCGCGAGGCCGTCGGCACCGGCCAGGCCGATCAGGTCCATGTGGCCGATGCCGGTGGCGAAGGGCGGGTGATGCATCAGGACCACGGTCGGGGCATCCGGGCGTGCGGCCAGCGTGCGATCCAGCCATTCGAGCCGCTGCGGGCAGAGTTCGCCGTGCCCGTGCCCGGGCACCTGGGTGTCGATCGCGACCAGGCGCACCGGATGGTCGTCGATCGCGTACTGCACGAAGTCGGCATCGGCACGCAGCCAGCGGTGTCCGGGGAAGGCGCGTCGCAGCGCGTCGCGGCCATCGTGGTTTCCCGGCAGGAGATAGAGGGGCATGTCCAGCGGGGCGAGCAGTTCGCGCAGCAGCGCGTATTCGTCATCGCGCCCGTAGTCGACCAGGTCGCCGGTGGCCACCACGACGTCGGGTCGGGGATGGAGGCGGCCGATCGCCGCCACGCAGGTCTCGAGCATGCCGGCGGTATCGACCACGCCGTAGGCGCGGCGGCGACCCGCCTTGATGTGAAGGTCGGTGATCTGGCAGATGAGCATGGGCCTCTCGCCGGTGAAAGGATCGCGGCGCCGGCGCGGCGGCTTCCCCGCCGGTTCACGGCACTGTAACCTGCGGCCGCGACGCTCGCAGGCCGCGCACCGCCGGTGCAGCGCACATGATGGGAGGGGAAGATGACGTTCTCGTGGATTCGTCCGGATCCGGCGCGCAGGGCGCTCGCCGTGCTGCTGGCGATCGGAACCAGCACGTGGGCGGTGGGCGGCGCCGCGCAGGCGTGGCCGCAGCGACCGCTGCGCGTGGTCGTGCCGTTTCCGGCCGGTGGCATCGTCGACATCATCGCGCGCACGCTCGCCGAGCCGATGGCGAAATCGCTCGGCCAGCCGTGGGTGGTCGAGAACCTCACCGGCGCCTCGGGATCGATCGGCACCGACGCGGTGGCTCGCGCGCCCGCCGACGGGCACACGCTGCTGCTGGCCAGCCCCTCGCACACCACGAACCCCAGCCTCGTGAAGGCGCTGCCGTGGCATCCGCTGCGCAGTTTTTCGCCGGTGACGATGGTGGGCAGCATTCCCAACATGATCCTCGTGCACCCGGTGCTGCCGGTGAAGTCGGTGCGCGAGCTCGTCGCGCTGGCGAAGCGCCGACCCGGGGAACTCAACTACGCTTCGGCCGGGCCGGGTTCCGCCATCAACCTGGCGGCCGAGATGCTGCGCACGATGGCCGGGATCGACGTGGTGCACGTGCCCTACCGTGGCCAGCCGGAGGCGCTGGCCGCCCTCGTCGCCGGCGAGGTGCAGTTCATGCCGCTGACCGTGGCGTTGGCCGAGGCGCCCGTGCGCAGCGGCCGTGCCCGTGCGCTCGCGGTCACCTCGAACCGTCGGCTGCAGGCCTGGCCCGACCTGCCGACGGTGGCCGAGAGCGGCTACCCTGCCTACGAGGTCAGCACCTGGTTCGCCTTCCTGGCGACGGCCGGCACGCCGGAGGCCGCGGTATCGCGCCTCAATGGCGAACTGCGTGCCGCGTTGCGCACGCCGGCGGTGGAGAAGCGGCTGCTTGCGCTGGGCATGGTGATCGAGCCTGGCACGTCGGCCGAACTCGCCACGTTCCTCGAGCGCGACGTCGAGCGCTGGGCGAAGGTGGTCCGGGCGGCAGGCATCGCGCCCCAGTAGTCCATGTCCCGGTAGTCCGCGCCCCGGCCGTCGCCAGCCCGGTCGTCCACGACGCGGGCGCCGGCTTCCGCTTTCCCCTTTCCACCCACCCCCTGGCCGTCCACGTCCCCCGGGCTCGACGGACCTCGCGATGCCGCCCAACATCCTGCTGATCATGGCCGACCAGTTGGCCGCGCCCGCGCTTCCCGCCTATGGGCATCGCGTGGTGCGCGCGCCGCACCTCGACGCGCTGGCCGCCCGCTCGGCGGTCTTCGAGGCCGCCTACTGCAATTTCCCGATCTGCGCGCCGTCGCGATTCTCGATGCTGGCCGGTCGCCTGCCCTCGGCGATCGAGTCCTGGGACAACGCCTGCGAGTTCCCCGCGTCGGTGCCCACCATGGCGCACTACCTGCGCGCCTCGGGCTATCGCACGACGCTGGTGGGCAAGATGCATTTCATCGGGCCCGATCCCCTCCACGGATTCAACGAGCGGCTGACCACCGACATCTACCCGGCGGACTACGCGTGGACGCCCGACTGGTCGCGCAGTCCGGACGACAAGCCGACGGGCATCAGCATGCGCGGCATCGTCGAGGCCGGTCCGTGCGCGCGCAGCCTGCAGATCGACTACGACGAGGAGGTGGCCCACCAGTCGGTGCAGAAGCTGTGGGACCTCGCGCGCGCGCCGAATCGCGAGCCGTTCTTCATGGTGGCGTCGTTTACCCACCCGCACTCGCCGTTCACCATTGGACAGCGCTGGTGGGACCAGTACCGCCACGAGGACATCGACATGCCCTCGGTGCCCGAGATCGCCTACGAGGCGCTCGACGGCCACAGCCGCTGGCTCTACCACGCGCACGGTCGCGACCTGCACCGGGTGACGCCCGAGCACGTGCGTCGCGCGAGGCACGCCTACTACGGGATGATCAGCTACGTCGACGACAGGATCGGCCAGTTGCTCGCCGTGCTCGAGCAGTCCGGCCTCGATCGCGACACCGTGGTGGTGTTCACCGGCGACCACGGCGAGATGATGGGCGAGCGCGGCATGTGGTTCAAGCAGACCTTCTACGAGTGGTCGGCCCGGGTGCCGCTGATGGTGTGCTGGCCGGGCACGGTGCAGCCGCGCCGGCTGGGCGAGGTGGTGTCGCTCGTGGACCTGCTCCCCACCCTGCTGGGTATCGCCGACCCGGCAGGTGCGGTGGTCCCGGTCGATCCGCTCGACGGCCGCAGCCTGCTGCCGCTGTTGCGCGGCGAGGTGGCCGAGGGCGAGGGGCTTGCGATCTCCGAGTACACCGCCGAGGGCGTGTGCGCACCCTCGCGCATGGTGCGCCGGGGGCGCTGGAAGTACGTGTACACCGAGGGCCTGCCGCCCCTGCTCTTCGACGTGCAGGCCGATCCGGGGGAACTCGCCAATCGCGCGGGCGATCCCGCGATCGCGGGCGTGCAGGACGCGCTGCACCGGCGCCTGCTGCAGGGTTGGGATCCGCACGACATCGCGCGCCGCGTGGTCGAGAGCCAGCGCCGTCGCCTGTTCCTCAAGTCGGTGTGCGAGCGCGAGGACTATCCGGCGTGGACCTGGACGCCGCCGGTGGACGCGCGGCGACAGTATGTCCGGGCGGGCGGGGGAGCGGGTCCGACCAATGCCAAGGCGCTGGCACGCTTCCCCTACGTCCCGCCCACGCCCCCGGATCGCGAGCGGCCCGCGGGCGAGGCGGTCGAGCAGCCGCCCGATCCCGCGAGGCACGAGAGACGCTGATCCGCACGGGCAGGGCGCCCGCCCGGGGAGGGCTGGCGCTTCGCGCCGCCTGCGCGTCGGGGCAGTATCGCAGCCGCCCCGTCCGGCGGCCCCGGGGCCAGGTCGCCCGCCTCCATCGGCGCGATGGCGGTCGGTCGGCAGACAGCCCGCGGGCGTGCGATCATTGCGCCCCGCGACCGGCCCCGTCGGGTCGCCGGGCTCGCGCTGGCGTCGGTTCCATCGACGGGAACCGGCGACCCCATGAAACCTGCTGCGTCGGGCACCGGATGACGATCCGCGGATGCGCCCGAGGAGACTGCCGAATGAAGCTGCTCGTCCTTCCCGGCGACGGGATCGGCCCCGAGATCACCGAGGCGACGCTGGCCGTCCTGCAGGCGGTCGATCGTCGGCTGGCCGTGGGGCTTTCCTACGAGCATGACCGGATCGGGTTCCCCGCGCTGGAGCAGGACGGCAGCACGTTTCCCGACCGCGTGCGCGAGAAGGTCGCGCACTGCGAGGGCGTGATCCTCGGGCCGGTGTCGCACCTCGACTACCCCCCGCGCGAGCAGGGCGGGATCAATCCCTCCGGCGAGTTCCGGGTCAAGTGGGACCTGTACGCGAACATCCGCCCGGCCAAGAGCCGGCTCGGTGTCTCGCGGGTGGGCGTGCCGATGGACCTGATCATCGTGCGCCAGTGCACCGAGGGCTTCTATGCCGACCGCAACATGTACATGGGCGTCGGCGAGTTCATGCCGACGCCCGACATCGCGCTGGCCGTGCGCAAGGTGACCGCGGAGGCGGCGCGCAAGATCGCGATCGTGTCCTTCGACCTCGCCCGCGCGCGCCGCCGCAAGGTGACCGTGGTGCACAAGCAGAACGTCATGAAGATGAGCGACGGCCTGTGGCTGCGCGAGGCCCGGGCCGTGGCGAAGGACTATCCCGACGTCGAGGTCGACGAGAAGATCGTCGACGCGACGGCGGCGCTGCTCGTGCGCGACCCCTCGAAGTTCGACGTGCTGATGTGCGAGAACATGTTCGGCGACATCCTGTCGGACGAGGCGGGAGAGCTCTCCGGCAGCCTCGGGCTTGCCGGTTCGACCAACCAGGGCGACCACTTCTGCGTGGCCCAGGCCCAGCATGGCTCGGCGCCGGACATCGCGGGGCGCGGGCTGGCCAATCCGACCTCGCTGATCCTCTCCGCCGGCATGCTGCTCGACTGGCATGGCAGGCGCGCGGGGTCCGCGCGCCACGTCGAGGCGGCGGCCCTGATCGAGCGGGCGATCGATGCCGTGCTGGCCGATCCCGCGCACCGCACCGGCGATCTCGGCGGCCCGCTGGGTACGCGCGAGTTCACCGCCGAAGTGGTCCGCGCGGTATCGGCACCCTGAGACGCCCCATCCGCCCACGACCCGCCCCCGAGACGAGACGGCTGCCATGGCACTGCGCATCGGACTCATCCACGCGACTCCGCTTGCAATCGAGCCGGTGAACCGCGCCCTGGCCGCACGGTTGCCCGGCGCGCAGGCCATGAACGTCCTCGACGACTCGCTGGCGGTCGACCGTGCTGCCCCGGGCGGACTGGACATCGACTTCACCCCGCGTTTTCGCGCGCTGACCGACTACTGCCTCGCGCAGCGCGTCGACGGCATCGTCTACACCTGCTCGGCTTTCGGCGAGGCCATCGAGCGGGTACGGGCCGGTGCGCGCGTGCCGATGCTCAAGCCGAACGAGGCGATGGTCGAGGAGGCGCTGGCCTGCGGCCAGCCGATCGTGGTGCTGGCGACCTTTGCGCCCAGCATCCCGTCGATCGAAGTCGACTTCCGCGAGGCGGTGGGCGGCGATGGGCGGATGCCGGAGCTGATCGGCGCGCACGTGCCCGATGCGCAGCGGCTGCTCGCCGAGGGCGATGGCGAGGCCCACGATCGCCTGATCGCCGAGGTCGCTGCCCGCCATCGCGGACGCGGTCGCCTGATGCTCTCGCAGTTCTCGATGGCGCGGGCGGCCGCGCAGGTCGAGCAGGCGACGGGCGAGCGCCCGCTGTCCAGCCCGGAGAGCGCGGTCGCGCGCCTGGCGAGCCTGCTGGGCGCCTGAGTCGACCGACCGCTCGCCGGCCGGCAGGCGAGCACCCGCCCGCCGGGCACAACCGGGCGGCGGTCGAGACGCGCGGTCGCCGTGCCGACCGCGGGGGGTGTTTGTCGGCGGCGCGTTCGATCGGAAACGCGGTGTCTGGGGATAGACTCGCGCCGCCGGCTGGCCCTGGGATCCGGTCCGGGGCGCGTCCTCCCGGCCCGGTGCTCGATCGTCGAGCCCATGGCGCCGCTCGCGCGCACGACGGCAGTCCCGTCCTTCCCTTCATCCGCGTGGAGTTCTCGATGATCGATGCGTCCCGACGTCAAGCCCTGACCGCCCTGGCGGCGATCGGTGCGAGCGGCCTCGCACCGGCGGCAATCGCCGACACCTACCCGAGCAAGCCGGTCCGGGTGATCGTGCCTTTCCCGCCGGGCGGTGGAACCGACACGGTCACCCGCATCGTCGCGCCGGCGCTGGGCGAGGTGCTCGGTACCCAGATCCTGGTCGACAACCGGGGCGGGGCCCAGGGCATCTCCGGCACCCAGCTGGCCGCCCGCGCCAACGGCGACGGGTACACGCTGGTGATCGCCGAGATCGGCGCGACGGCGGTGGCCCCGGCGATGCAGGACAAGCTGCCGTTCGATGTCGCGCGCGACTTCGTGCCGATCGGCATGCTGATCCAGCAGCCCTACCTGATGAGCATCCATCCCTCGGTGCCGGCCCAGAACCTCGCCGAGTTCATCAAGCTCGCGCAGGCGAATCCCGGCAAGTTCAACTTCGGCTCGGGCAACGCGACCGCGCACGTGGCACAGGAGGTGTTCTTCGCCACGGCCGGACTCAAGCTCACGCACATCCCGTATCGGGGCTCCGGCCCGTCCATGGCGGCGCTGCTCGCCAACGAGGTGCAGGTGATCTTCTCCGGTCCGGGCGCCGCGCTCGGGCAGATCAAGGCCGGCAAGATCCGCCCGCTGGCGGTGACCACCGCCCGCCGATCCTCGGAGGTGCCGGAGGTCCCGTCGCTGTCGGAACTCGGGTTCAAGGGCTTCGAGATCATCGGCTGGTACGGCCTGATGGCTCCGGCGGGTACCCCGCGGCCGGTGGTGCAGAAGGTCTCCGCCGCGCTCGAACGCATTCTTTCGGGCGGCCCGACGGCGCAGGCGCTGCGCACACGGGGCTACGAGCCGGTGGTGATGGGGCCGGAGGCGTTCGGCAAGTTCATGCGCGCGGAGACGGCGCGCTGGGCGAAGGCGGTGCGGCAGTACAATGTGAAGTCGTCGGACTGAGAAACCGTGGCGGGCGCCGGACCCGTGCCCGCATTGCCTCAACGGGACCTCGAGCCCGGCCCCGGGGCGTGCCGATGGGCGCGAACCCCGGTCTAGGACGGGAGCGCGCGTGGGTTACGTCTGGCTGCTGGCGCTGGTGGTCACGGTGGTGCAGGGTGGCCAGATGGGCAGCCGCGTGGCCTCCACGCTCTACGCGCTCGACATGGGTGCGGGCAAGCTGACCGTCGGCCTGCTGATCGCCTCCTATTCGGTGTTCCCGCTGATCCTCGCGGTCCATGCCGGCCGCATCGCCGACCGGGTCGGCACGCGGGGCCCGGCGGTCTGGGGGTGCCTGTCGATGGCCGTGGGCCTGGCGGTGCCGGCGATCGGCTCGTCGATCGGCGCGCTGTTCCTCTCCGCAGGGCTGATCGGGCTCGGCTTCGCCTTCTTCAACGTCTCGACCCAGAGCCTCGCGGGCCACCTCGGTCCGCGATCCCAGCGCACCCGCAACTTCTCGACGCTGGCGCTGGGCTACTCGGCCTCCGGCCTGCTCGGACCGGTGGCGGCCGGCTACCTGATCGAGGGCCGGGGGTATGCGTTCGCGTTCGGTGCCCTGTCCGCCGCGCTGCTGCTGCCGGTGGTGGTACTGGCCTCGACCCGTGCCCTGGGCGCACCTGGAACCGGCCGCGTGGCGGGGGGAGGCGGCGGCGCGTTCGACCTGCTGCGAAACGGGGAACTGCGCCGGGTGCTGATCGCCGGGGCCCTGATCGCGACCGGGTGGGACCTGTTCAATTTCTACGTCCCGGTGCACGGCCATGCGATCCAGCTCTCGCCGGTGGAAATCGGGAAGGTACTGGGCGCGTTCGCGGTCGGCACGTTCGCCGTGCGGGTGTTCCTCGGGCGACTCACCACCCGCTACCGCATTCGTCCGGTGCTGGTGGTGGCGATGATCGGGGCTGCGCTGCTGTTCCTCGTCTACCCGTGGGTCGATCACTACCCGGCCCTGCTGGCGGTGTCGTTCCTGTGCGGGATGACGCTGGGCGTCGGGCAGCCGCTGATGCAGACGATGGCGTTCAACCGCTCGCCGGAGGGGCGCGCGGGCGAGGTCACCGGGCTGCGGCTGGCGATCAACAACCTCAACCACGTCGCGGTGCCGCTGGCTGCCGGCGCACTGGGCAGCGTCATGGGCGCGGCGCCGGTGTTCGCGCTCACTGCCGCCTTCCTGGTGGCGAGCGCATGGCTCGCGCGCCGCGCCTGAGTCGGGACGGGCTGGCGGGTCGAGCGACGGGAGTCCGATCGGCTACTGCGCGTCGCGCAATCGATCCAGCGCCGCGGCGAGCCGCTTCTTGGCGGCTTCGACCTGCTCTTCGAGTTGTCGCACCCTCTCGAAGTACTGCTCGGTGGGGCGGCTGCGCACCCCGGCGATGCCCTGGCGATCGCCGGGCTGGTCGGGTTCCTGTCCGCGCTCCAGCGCGCGCTGGGCGTTCGCGAGGTCGCGCTCCGCGGCGGCGACGGCCTCCTGGGCCTTCTGGCGCTGGGCGTCGCGGGCCAGTTGTCGCTGCCTGAACTCCTCCGACTGCCGGGCGGTCTCGGCGCGCTTGGCATCGGCCGCCGAGGCGCCGCCCGCAGGCGCCGGCGCGCGCTCGACGGTCACCTTGGGCGAGACGTCGACCTTCTCGACGCTGACCGCGCCGGGGACGGGTTCCTGCGAGTAGATGACCCGGCCGGACGAATCGACCGACTTGAAGATGGCCTGGGCCGGGCTGGTCGTGGGCAGCGCGAGAAGGGGGGCGGCCAGCACGCAGGCGAACAGGACGGCTGCGCGTGGGCGGGGCTGGGCGGCGGGCTCGGGAAGGGTCATCGTCGGACTCCGGCCGGTGGACGGCGAGGCGGGATGGGGGGCTCGGGAAACGCGCGGGCATTCGGCGGCGGCCAGCCGGACGGATGCGATCGGAGGGGGCGCCGGATGCGGCCGGACGTCCCCGACGAAGTCTGCGGCCGAAGCCGCCCGTTTTCAATCGTGCGCGCCGTGGCGCGCACGACGCTCGGCCGGCGGTCGCGCGCGACCGTAGAATAGGCCGGCGGGTACCGGCCGGGGTATTCCGCCGAGTGTCCCGCGTGCCCGCCGGCCCCTGCCCCTTCGCCCTCCATGCCGTCTCCCTCCTTCGTCCACCTTCGCCTGCACAGCGAGTACTCGATCAGCGACGGCCTCGGCCAGCCCGACGCGCTGCTCGAGCGTGCGCGCGAACTGGGCATGCCGGCGCTCGCGCTCACCGACGCCGGCAACCTGTTCGGGCTGGTCAAGTTCTATCGGGCGGCGATCGGCCTGGGGATCAAGCCGATCGCCGGGGCCGATGTCTGGCTGACCCCCGAGGGCGAGCGTGATCGCCCGGGCCGGTTGCTGCTTCTGTGCCAGAGCCCCGCCGGCTACCGGCGCCTGTGCGAACTGCTGACCCGGGCCTATCGCGAGAACCAGCACCGGGGACATCCCGAGATCCGTCGCGAGTGGCTCGACGCCGAGGGCGGCGAAGGCCTGCTCGGGTTGAGTGGCGCGCGGCACGGGGAGATCGGCCTCGCGCTGGCCGCCGGCAAGCGTGCCCAGGCGCGGCGTCTCGCCCGTGAATGGGCGGCACGCCTGCCTCGGCGCTTCTACCTCGAGGTCCAGCGCGCGGGGCATCCCGAGGACGAGGCGCAGGTGCGGGCCGTGGTACCGCTCGCGGCAGAGCTGGGCCTGCCGCTGGTGGCCACCCATCCGGTACAGTTCCTGCGGCCCGAGGATTTCCGAGCCCACGAAGCCCGCGTGTGCATTGCCGCCGGCTATTCGCTGGGCGACCCGCGCCGGCCGCGGGACTACACGCCGGAGCAGTACCTGCGCCCGGTCGCCGAGATGGAGGAACTGTTCGCCGACCTGCCCTCGGCGCTGGCGAACTCGGTGCAGATCGCCCGACGCTGCAACCTCGAGCTCACGCTCGGTCGCACCCACCTGCCGCTGTTCCCGACGCCCGAGGGTCAGTCGCTCGAGAGCTTTCTCGAGCAGCAGGCCGCCCTCGGGCTCGACGCACGACTCGAGGCGCTCTACCCCGACACCGCCGAGCGCGAGGCCGCCGCTCCCCGCTACCGCGAGCGGCTCTCCTTCGAGATCGCCACCATCGTCAAGATGGGCTTCCCGGGCTACTTCCTGATCGTGGCGGACTTCATCAACTGGGCGAAGAACAACGGGGTTCCCGTCGGACCGGGGCGCGGATCCGGCGCCGGGTCGCTGGTGGCCTACTCGCTGGGCATCACCGACCTCGACCCGCTGCGCTACAACCTGCTGTTCGAGCGGTTCCTGAACCCCGAACGGGTGTCGATGCCCGACTTCGACATCGACTTCTGCCAGGACGGACGCGACCGGGTGATCGCCTACGTGCGCGAGAAGTACGGCGCGCAGAGCGTCTCGCAGATCGCCACCTTCGGCACGATGGCCGCGCGGGCGGTGGTGCGCGACACCGGCCGCGTGCTCGACCTGCCGTTCTCCTTCTGCGACCAGATCGCCAAGCTCGTGCCCTTCCAGCCGGGCAAGCTGGTCACGCTGCGCCGGCGCGAGGGCGAGCCCGAACCGAACGTGATCTACGCGCGCGAGGTCGAGCCGCAGATCGAGGCCCGCGAACGCGCCGAGGAGGAAGTGGCCGAACTGCTCGCGCTGGGCGAGAGCCTCGAGGGCGTGGTGCGCAACGTCGGGATGCACGCCGGAGGGGTACTGATCGCCCCGGGCAAGCTCACCGATTTCTGCCCGCTCTACATGGCCGAGGGCACCGAGGCCGCGGTCAGCCAGTTCGACAAGGACGACGTCGAGGCGGTGGGCCTGGTCAAGTTCGACTTCCTCGGGCTGACCACGCTCACCATCCTCGACTGGACGCTGCGCTACATCGGCGAGCTCGACCCCTCCGCGCGGATCAGCCTGGAATCGCTGCCGCTCGACGACGTCGCCACCTACCAGCTGTTCACCCGCGCCAACACCACGGCGGTGTTCCAGTTCGAATCGCGCGGCATGCGCGACCTGCTCAAGCTCGCGCGCCCGGACCGTTTCGAGGACCTGATCGCGCTCGTCGCGCTCTATCGCCCGGGGCCGATGGACCTGATCCCCGAATTCTGCGACCGCAAGCACGGGCGCCACGCGGTCGATTACCCGGATCCGCGCGTCGAGGAGGTGCTGGCCGAGACCTACGGGATCATGGTCTACCAGGAGCAGGTGATGCAGATGGCGCAGCGCGTCGGGGGCTATTCCCTCGGCGGCGCGGACCTGCTGCGCCGGGCGATGGGCAAGAAGAAGCCCGAGGAGATGGCCCAGCACCGCGAGGTGTTCTCGGAGGGGGCCATGGCCTCGGGCATCGATCGCCAGAAGGCGAACGAGATGTTCGACCTGATGGAGCGGTTCGCCGGCTACGGCTTCAACAAGTCGCACGCGGCCGCCTATGCGCTGGTGGCCTAC
>CAIKXV010000006.1 GCA_903831455.1 uncultured Pseudomonadota bacterium
CGCCCTACTCCACCTTCAACCCGATCTCGCGGATCACGCGACTGGTGCGGGCGATGTCCGCCCGCATCGCCTCGGTGAACTGCTCGGGCGTGCTGCCCACGATCTCCACCCCTGCCTTGAGGAACTGCTCCCGCACCTCGGGCCGGTTGATGAAGCGCACCACCTCCTGGTTGACCCGGGAGATGATCGAGGGCGAGGTCTTCGCGCCCACCACGAACAGGCCGGTCATGCCGATCGACTCGAAACCCGGCACGCCGGCGGCGCTGACGGTGGTCAGCCCCGGCGTGAGCGCCGAGGGCTCGAGGCTGGTGGCCGCCAGCGCGCGCAGCTTGCCCGCGCGCGCGTGCGGCATGATCAGCCCCGCGTCGAAGATGGCGAGCTGCACCTCGCCGGAGATGAGCGCGGTGATCGCTGGCTGGTTGCCCTGGTAGGGCACGTGCACCATCTTCGTGCCGGTCATCGACTGCAGCATCTCGCCGGCCAGGTGCGTGGTGGACCCGACTCCGGGCGAGGAGAAGTTGAGCTTGCCCGGCACCGTGCGCGCGTAGGCGATCAGCTCCTTCACCGTGGTGGCGGGCACCGCGTTGCTGATGGCCAGCACGTTAACCTCGCGCACCAGCAGCGACACGGGGGCGAAGTCCCGATCGACGTCGTAGGGCGTCTTGCGCAGCAACGAGTGGATCCAGAAGGCGCCGCCCTGCACGGCCAGCGTGTGGCCGTCGGCCGGCGCGCGCGCGGCCGCCTCGCCCGCAAGCACCCCGGTGCCGCGGTTCTCGACGATCACCGGCTGGCCCAGCGCAGCCGTGAGGCCGGGCGCGATGATGCGCGCGACGAAGTCGCTGCCGCCGCCGGCGGCCGCGGTGATGATGCGCACGCTGCGCACCGGGTAGTCCTGCTGCGCATGGGCGATCGTGAAGGCTGCGGGGTGCAGCAGGCCCAGGCTGGCGATGGCGGCTACGGAAGCACGAAGCGGGGTCATGACGCTCTCCGGAGGATGTCGGGACTCGACACGGTCAGGCGACGGCCGCCGCCCGCGGGTGACGCGCATCGCCGTTGCCTTCGACGATCGGTACGCCCTTGCACTGGGTGCGGTGCATGATGCGACGCGCGGCGGGATCGAACGCATCACGCCGATGCATCGTGCAGCGGTTGTCCCAGATGAGGATGTCGCCCACGCGCCACTGGTGGTGCCAGGTGATCGAGGGGTCGGTGGCATAGCTCCACAGTTCGTCGAGCAGCGCCTCGGATTCATCCAGCGGAAGCCCGTTCACGTATGCGTGCGGTCGGCGCCCCAGGTACAGCGCATCGGCGCCGGTTTCCGGATGGCGGCGGATGATCGGGTGGCTGGGACCGGGGCTCTCGCGAAGGTCCTGGTGGGCGAGGTAGCCCTCGCGCAGCTGCCCGCCCGAGGTGTAGCGGCGGTCGTGCTTGATCGTGCGCCCGCGCACTGCGTGGCGCAGCGCCTGCGGCAGCCGCTCGCAGGCGAGGTACATGTTCGAGAAGCCGGTGTCCCCGCCTTGGGCCGGAATCTCGATGGAATGGAGCAGGCTTGCGCTGGGCGGCACCTCGTTGAACCCGCTGTCGCTGTGCCAGACCGCCTCGCCATCGCCCAGCGAGCCGATCGCGATGCCGTTCTCGCGCACGTTGGAGATCACCGCAATCTCGGGCACGCTGCGCGCCTTCTGCCCGGTGTGCACCTGGGCGGCCGCGGCCAGTTCGCCAAAGCGCCGCCCGAAGGCCAGCAGGGCGGCGTCGTCCAGCCGCTGGCCGCGGATGAGCAGCACCAGGTGATCCAGCCACGCCCGGTGCACCTGCGCGAAGGTGGCGTCGTCCAGTTCGCGCACGTCGCCGCAGTCGACCTGCGCGCCCAGCGCGGCCGGCATCGGGATGACCTCGATCGCGCGAGCGACGGGCGCGGCGTCCGCGTAGAGCGCGCGCGCGCCCGGGACCTGGCCGGTGGCGCCCGGGGGATTGGTCCGAGTCGATGGGGTCATGCGGCCTCCCACTCCTGGATCGACACCCGCCAGTGGATGCGCTCCTCTTCGGGCGGGTAGTCGGCCGCGGCCTTGTGGTAGGTGCAGCGGTTGTCCCAGATCACCGCATCGCCGCGCCGCCACTGGTGCCGGTAGACCGCATCGGGCTGGATCATGTAGCCCCGAAGCTCCTCGATCAGCGCGTCGCTCTCGGCCGCGGGCAGCCCCTTGATGTAGAGCAGCTTGTTCGGGTCGAAGTAGAGCGCGGTGCGCCCGGTCTCGGGATGCACCCGGGCGAGCGGATGCAGCACCGGCTCGGTCACGCGATCCTGCTGCTCGATGCGCTCGATGCCATCGGCGGTGCGCCCGCCGTAGATGTAGGCGCCCTGCAAGCCCTGCAGCCGCGCCTTCAGCGCCTCGGGCAGCGCATCCCAGGCCGCGTAGGTGCTGGCGAACAGCGTGTCCCCGCCCCGGCTGGGAATGGCCACCGAGTAGAGCTGGGTGGCCTTGTAGGGCACCTTCTCGTACGAGCCATCGGTGTGATAACCCTCGCCGCGCGCGTAGATCGCCATGTTGATGCTGCCATCGGCCCGGCGCTTGTTCGCCCCCAGCAGGGTGATCTGCGGCACCTCCGGGTGGCGCGTGTTCTTCGACGGATGCGGCACGACCTTGCCGAAGCCCTCGCAGTAGTCGAGATACTGGGCCGGCGTGATCTGCTGGTCGCGCACCACGATCACCGCGTGGTCGAGCCACGCCCGGTAGACCTGCGCGAACGTGGCCTCGTCGAGCGCGCGCAGATCGACCCCGGTGACCTCGGCACCGATCCAGGGCCCCATCCGGCGAACCTGTACCGTCATCGCCACCCTCCCCTGTCGCGGGGTCGTGTTGCCGACCGCGGCGCACGGGCCGGGCCTTCACGACTCTCCGTGTCCGCAGGGCCCCGCGGGGGCAAGCCCCGACGCTGGAGGTCCGTCGAACGACGGATCCATGCTGCCGCATCCATGACGCCGGGGTCAAGCCGTGAGTGCGGCGGTCGGTCGGACACCACGGGGCGCCTGCCGCCCGGACACGCGGGAGGCCCCGCCATGCTGCGTGCTACCCTTTCCCGCTGCGTGTACAGCGTCCCGGCTGTCCGCCACTCATTGTCGAACTTGACCCGGAGTGCCGTCATGTCCAACACCCGGACTGCCCCCTCCCCGCGCCCGGATAGCCCCGCCGCGGCAGACCGATCCTTCGCCCGCCGTCGAACAGCCCTCGCCGCCGGGCTCGTCACCGTGGGCGGCATGGCCGGCGCATTCGTCACCTCGCCCGCCGCGGCCGCCACCGACTGGCCCGTCGCCGGCCGAAACATCCGCCTGATCGTGCCCTCGCCGGGCGGTGGCGGCACGGGCGACACCATCGCGCGCATCTTCGCCGAGGAACTCGCGCGGCGACTCAAGACCGTCTTCGTGGTCGACAACCGGCCGGGCGCGAACGGCAACATCGGGGCCACCGTTGCCTCGCAGTCGCCCGGCAATGGCTACAACTTCCTCTTCTCGTGGGCCGGCACGCTCGCGGTCAACCAGGCACTGCAGAAGAAGATCGGCTACGACTCGCAGCGCGACTTCGCCCCGATCGCGCTGCTGGCCGAGGTGCCCAACATCCTGGTGGTGAACAACGACCTGCCGGTGAAGGACCTCGCGCAGTTCAACGCCTACGTGAAGGCCAACCCGGGCAAGCTCAGCTACGGCTCCACCGGCATCGGCAGCAGCATGCACCTCGCGGGCGAGCTCTACTCGCGCGAGTACGGGGCGCAGATGGTGCACGTGCCCTTCGCGAGCCCGGGCAACGCCACCACCAACCTCATGAACGGCGACATCCAGCTGATGTTCCAGCTGATCCCCGGCATCGCGGGCCAGGTCAAGGCGGGCCGCGTGCGCGCCATCGGCGTGATGGCGCCGCAGCGCTCGCCCGGGCTGCCCGATGTACCGACGATGGTCGAGCTGGGCGCGCCCAAGCTGATGTCCACCACCTGGTTCGCGCTGCTCGCCCCGCGCGGTACGCCGGCCGACGTCATCGAGCGCATGAACACCGTCGCCAACGAGATCATCGCGGACCCGGCCACGCGCAAGCGCCTGGCCGAGATCGGCGCCACGCCCATGGGCGGCACGCCCAAGCAGCTGGCCGACCACCTCGCCGCCGAGATCGTGCGCTGGGGCCGCCTCGTGCGCGACGCCCGGATCGAGGTGAAGTGAGCGCAACGCCCACGGCAGCCTCGCGTCCGACGAAGGGGCGCCGCCTGATGATCGACGCTACCGCTCCGATCGCGTCTGCGGTCGCCGGTGCCGCTGTGCTCGCACCCGGGCGGGCCGCGGCCGCGTGGGCGATGCTCGCGGCGGCCGCGCGTCCGACAGGGGTCGGCGCCCGATGATCGACGTCACCGCTCCAGCCGCATCGGTACTGCCCGGTTCCGCTGCGCTCGCACCCGGGCGGGCCGCGGAGTCGAGGGCCATGCGCGCGCCCGCTCGGCGCCCCGCGAGGGCCCACGCACGATGATCGACGACGCCTCGCCCGCGGCGCAGCCTGCCTCCGGCGCGAGTTCGCCCGAGCCGGGGCTGGCGCGGGGACTGGACGCGCTGGAGCGGCGACTGTCCTGGGAACTGGCCGCGCTGCAGCTGCCCGCCGCGCGCTGGACGCCGGCCCGCACGCACGAGGGCACCCCCGTGGCCGATGTGGCCATCATCGGCGGGGGCATGGCCGGGCTCACGCTGCAGGCCGCCCTCGCCCATCGCGGCGTGGCGGTCGATGCCTACGACGCGGCGCCCGCCGGCCTCGAGGGGCCGTGGGCCACCACCGCGCGCATGGAGACCTTGCGCTCGCCCAAGCAGCTCACCGGTCCTGCGCTGGGCATCCCGTCGCTCACCTTCCGCGCGTGGTTCGAGGCGCAGTTCGGTGCGCAGGCGTGGGGCGAGCTGGACCGCATCCCGCGCCTGCAGTGGATGGACTACCTGCGCTGGATCCGCCACGCGCTGGCGATGCCGCTGCACAGCGAGCATGTCGTGACCGACATCCATCCGCGGGCCGATGGCCTCGTGCAATTGCACCTCCGCGCACCCGGCGGCGAAGCACTCGTGCGCCATGCGCGGCGCGTGGTCGTGGCCACCGGACGTGCGGGGCTGGGCGGGCCATGGGTGCCCGCGTGGGCGCGCGAGCTGCCCGAGGGGCGCTGGATCCACTCGTCCGACGACTACGACTACGACCAGCTCGCAGGCCTGCGCGTGGGCGTGGTCGGCGCGGGTGCCTCGGCCATGGACAGCGCGGCCACGGCGCTGGAAGCGGGCGCGGCGCGCGTGCACCTGCTGGTGCGCAGGCCGGACATCCCCCGCATCAACAAGGGAAAGTCCGCGGGCAGCCCGGGCTTCGTGCACGGCTACAGCCGGCTGCCCGACGACTGGAAGTGGCGCGTGCGCCATTACATCAACGTGCAGCAGGTGCCACCGCCGCGCAACAGCACGCAGCGCGTCTCGCGCCACGCCAACGCCCACTTCCACCTCGGGTGTGCCATCCAGGGCGCGCGCTGGGACGGCCGCGCGCTGCAGGTGAGCACCTCGGCCGGGCCGATCGAACTCGACGTCCTCGTCTTCGCCACCGGGTTCTCGATCGACTGGGCCGCGCGTCCGATGCTGCGCCACATCGCGCCCCATGTGCGCGCCTGGGGCGATCGCTACACTCCGCCGCCCGGAGAAGAGGACGCGGAGCTGCAGGCCTCGCCCGACCTGGGCGCGGACTTCCAGTTCCAGCCCAAGCCCGGCCACGACTGCCCCGGACTCGATCGCATCCACTGCTTCACCTATCCGGCGGCGCTGAGCCTGGGCGTGATCACCGGCGACATCCCCGCGATCAGCGAGGGCGCGCTGCGGCTCGCGCACGCACTGCTCGGGCTGCTGTGGGCCGAGGACGTCGAGCACCACTACGCGCGCATGCAGGCCTTTGCAG
>CAIKXV010000007.1 GCA_903831455.1 uncultured Pseudomonadota bacterium
ACCTACACGATCGGGTTCGACGATCCGCGCTCCGACGAATCCATCCACGCCCGCGCGGTCGCGCAGCACCTCGGCGTGCACAACACGCACGAGCGAATCGGCCCCGCGGACCTGCTGGAGACGCTCGACACGCTGACCGCCCGCTACGACGAGCCGTTCGCCGACTCCTCGGCCATCCCGACGCTGCTGCTCGCACGCCTCGCGCGGCGCGAAGTCACCGTCGCGCTGTCGGGCGATGGAGGCGACGAACTGTTCGGCGGCTACCCTTACCATCGGATCATCGAGCAGCTCGCCCCCTGGCATGCGCCGCTTCGTCCGTTCGCGCGCCTTGCACGCGCGCTCGTCGGGGATCGGGCGGGACACCGCGCGGCCCTGGCGCTGCAGGCGCTCGCCGCGCCGGACCTCGCATCGATGTATGCCGGCTTCCGCAGCCCCTTGCGCCTTCTCGGCCCGCCGCTGTTCCCGGGTGACGCCCGCCCCGCGGGCCGCTGGATGCGCGAGCATGCGATGCCCGCCATCCCCGAGCACTCGGCCGACGGCACCCGGCGCCCGGTCGCCGAGCGCATGATGGACCTCGACCTGCTGACCTACCTCGAGTCCGACATCCTCGTGAAGGTCGATCGCGCCACCATGGCCTTCGGACTGGAGGCGCGCAATCCCTTCCTCGACTGGCAGGTGGTGCGCTGCGCGCATGCACTGCCCCGGTCACTTCGATCGAATCCGGCCGGCGGCAAGCGGGCCCTGCGCCAGTTGCTTGCCCGCCATCTGCCCGCCTCGCTGATCGACCGCCCCAAGGCCGGTTTCGTCGTTCCCCTCCGCGAATGGCTGCGCGGGCCGCTGCGCGACCCGTTCCGTTCGGCGATCGCCGAGGGCTTCCTCTGCCGCGAGGGCTGGATCGACCGTGCGGTTGCGCTGCGCGCGTTCGACGACCATGTCGCCGGCCGCGCACATCACGAACACCTGCTGTGGGCGCTCGCGATGTACGAGCGCTGGCACGCCAGCCGCGTGCGTCCCCTCGCGGCCACGCACTGAACCTTCCGCACCCCCCCATGCCCGTTGCCGCCCCCCGGACGTTGCTGCTCGACTTCCTCGCCGCCCGGACCGGTGGGCAACTCACGCGCGCCCGCGCCTTCCTCGGCCGCATCCGAGACCACGATCCGCACACGCGCCTGCACGTGCTGCACGCCGACGGCGCGCTGGACTTTCTCGCCCACCGCAGCGATCTGCAGGTGCAGGAGGCCCGCTTTCCCGCGCCTGCGGTCGCGCTTCGGCGCATGGCCTGGCAGAACCTGCATGTCGGCCCGCTGCTGCGCGACATCGGCGCAGGGGCCTACCTCACCTTCTCGCACGACCTGCCGCTGCGCTTTCCCGCTCGGATACCCGCGATCGTGGGCGTCTCCAACCTGGCGCCATTCTCCGCGGCGGCGCGGGAAGCGGAGGCGCACTGGCGGGGACGGCTGCGCCTGGACGTCCTCGCCCGCACGATCGTCTCCTCGGCGCGGCGCGCGAGCGCGGTGATCGCGCTGTCGGAGGCCTGTCGCCGGACGCTGGTCGAGCACGGGGTGGCCGATGCACGGATCGAGGTCATCCCGAACGGCGTGGATGTCACGCCCGGGCTCGCGGACGCCGCCGCGCGCGCGCGCCTGCTCGAGGGCTACGGGATCACCCGCCCCTACCTGCTCTACGTGTCCCACTTCTATCCGTACAAGAATTTCCTGCGCCTGCTCGAGGCCTGGGCCCTGCTGCCCGCC
>CAIKXV010000008.1 GCA_903831455.1 uncultured Pseudomonadota bacterium
AGGGCACGTGCAGCAGGCGGATGCCCGCGCGCGACTCGAGCAGCAACATGGCCAGATGCTGTACGCCACCGGTGCCAGAGGTGGCATAGGACAGCTTGCCGGGGTGCCGTCGCGCGAGCGCCACGAACTCCTGCAGGCTGCGCGCCGGCAGTGCCGGGTGCACGCTCAGCACGAGGCTGGAGGTGGTGAGCAACGACACCGGCGCGAGATCGCGCTCGAACTCGAACAGCAACTGGCGGCGCAGGTGAGGATAGGCCGTGATCGGCCCGCTGTTGGTCACGAGCAGCGTGTAGCCATCCGGCGCCGCGCGGGCGACCTGCGAGGCGCCCAGCGCGCCGCCGCTGCCGCCGCGGTTGTCCACGACCACCTGCTGGCCCCACGCCGAAGCGAGCCCGGTGGCCAGCGATCGCGCGACCGTGTCCACCGGTCCGCCGGCGGCATAGGGCACGACGACGCGCACCGGTTTGGCGGGAAACGATTGCGCAACCGCACCACCGACCGCCGTGACCATCGCCAGGCCCACGAGGCCGGCACGCACGCCCTGCCACCGCGCCGCCGGGCGCTGGCCGACCTCCACGGGCCCGCGGCGCACCGCGGGGTTGCCGGTCCGCGCCTCCCCGGGCGCCATCGCGGGCTGCCCTGGCGCGGAGCCGCCGGCACGTCCCCGGCCCGCGACCCGGGCTGCGACCCGGGCCGAGACCCGGGCCGAGAGGCGCAGCCCGAGGTGCGCCGCGACCGCGCGCGGACCCGCGCGCCGGCGCGAGGCGGCGAGGGTGCGATCCGGGCGCGCGGCGGGATCAGCCACGCTCGGCCTCGGCGGGTTCCTTGGCGAGGTTGTTGACGAAATTGGTCAGCAGGTTCATCGCCACCAGCGCCGCGACGTCCACCATCGCCGCGTCACCCAGGCCCGCCGCACGCATGGCCGCGAAGTCGTCGGCCGTCAGGTGGCCATCGGTCTCGCGCACCCGCCGCGCGAAGTCCAGGGCCGCCTGCGCGAGCGGATCCTCGGAGCGAGCGTCCTGCGCCGCGGCAAGTTCCGCGTCGGACAGCCCCGCCTCGCGCCCGAATCGGGTGTGCGCCGACACGCACTGTCCGCAACCGCTTCCCGCGGACACCGCGATGGAGATCTGCTCGCGCAAGCTCGCCGGCAGGCCCAGGCCGGCCGCCGCCGCGTGCCACGACAGGTAAGTGGACATCACCACCGGCGAGTGCGCCATCGCCTGGAACAGCGGCGAGACGCTGCCCCGCTTGCGCCGAATCCCCTCGAGCAGCTCGCGGGCACGACCCTCGGTCTGCTCGATGTCCAGCCGCGCCAGTTGAACCGGCCCCTTGCCCTCCGCCTGCCGCCGCTGCGCGCCCATGCGTCGCCTCCGTTTCGATTCCGTCACGGTCCCGCGCTTTCCCGCGGGCGAGGCTGGTGAGCTTAGCGAAGGTCGGCGCATTCCTGCCAGCGCCCTTCCTGCGGGTCGGACCCGGCGTTGCACGCGCCCGGGCGACGGCGGACAATGCCGGATCGACCCAGACGCCTGGCCACCGCACGGATCCGGCGCACCGGAGGAGCCATGAACGACCTGACCGACGTCCCCCCGCCGCTGCCCATCGTGCCCGGCGTTCGCGAACGGGTGAGCGCGGAGGAGTGGGCGATGCGGGTGGACCTCGCCGCCTGCTATCGCTGCGCCGCGCTCTACCGGATGACCGACCTGGTCTACACCCACATCTCGGCTCGGGTGCCCGGACCGGAGCACCACTTCCTGATCAACGCCTTCGGTCTCACCTGGGACGAGATCACCGCCTCCTCGCTGGTAAAGGTGACGCTCGAAGGCGAGATCGTCGACGATCCCACCGGGCGCGGCATCAACCGTGCCGGCTACGTGATCCACAGCGCGGTGCACCGGGCCCGCCCGGAAATCCACTGCGTGATGCACACGCACACCGCCACCGGCATCGCCGTCTCCGCCCAGGAGCAGGGCCTGCTGCCGATCTCGCAGCACGCGATGCGATTCACCGGACGGCTGGCCTACCACGACTACGAGGGACTCGCGCTCGACCTCGACGAGCAGCGGCGGCTGGTGGCCGATCTCGGAGCGCACAAGGCGATGATCCTGCGCAACCACGGCCTGCTCACCGCCGGCGAGACCGTGGCCGAAGCCTTCGACCTGATGTACTACCTCGAGCGCGCCTGCTCGGCACAGATCTCCGCGCTGGCAGGCGGCTCTCGCCTTCGCATCCCGGCCCCGGAGGTCGCGCGAAAGGTGGCCGACCAGTTCGCCGGGCTGCCTTACAAGAAGACGCAGACCGAGTGGAAGGCGCTGCGGCGGGCACTCGACCGGTCGGATCCGTCCTACCGCAGCTGAGTCGGGCCCCGACGACCGCGCCGTGTGATCACGACGTGCGCCGGCCTGCCCGCCGCGCCGCGCCGCTGCTACACTGAGGGCAATCGAACGGGCGGCCACAGCCCGAACCCAGGAGGAGTCGTCATGCGTTCCAGCGTCCGTTCCCCGTCGTACGCCCTCGCCCTTGCGAGCGCCGCAGGCGCGATCGCCGCGAGTCCCGTCCCCGCGCTCGCGCAGGGCGCCTGGCCCGAGCGGCCGATCCGCATCATCATCGCCTTCGCCCCGGGTGGAGGCACCGACGTGGTCGCCCGACTGCTCGCCCCCCGCATGAGCGAGGATCTCGGCCAGCCGATCGTGCTCGAGAACCGCGCCGGCGCCGGCGGCACCATCGGCTCGGAGGTCGCGATCCGCTCGGCGCCCGACGGCTACACCCAGCTGTTCATCCCGTCGAGCTACGCGAGCAGTGCCGCACTCTACAAGCTGTCCTTCGATCCGATCCGCAGCATCACCCCGATCGGGCTGGTGGGCATCGCGCCCCTGGTGCTGCTGGTCAATTCCACCTCGAAGATCACCAACGTGCGCGAGCTGGTCGACTTCGCGCGCGCCAATCCGGGCAAGGTCACCTTCGGATCCTCGGGCATCGGCGGCACGCCGCACCTCTCGGGCGAACTGCTCCAGCAGATGACCGGCGTGCGCATGTCGCACGTGCCCTACAAGGGCGACGGCCCGGCAATGGCCGACCTGATGGGAGGCCACATCATGGCCGCGTTCGCCTCGGGCGCCTCGGCCATCCCGATGGCGCGCTCCGGCAAGCTCCGCGCGCTGGCGGTCACGCTCGACAAGCGCTCGTCGGCCGCTGCCGATGTCCCGGCGATGGCCGAGACCGTCACGGGCTTCTCCTCGAGCACCTGGTATGGCCTGGTGGGCCCTGCCGGCATGCCCAAGCCGGTCGTCGACCGGCTGAGCACGATGCTCTCGCGGGTCCTCCGGAATCCGCAGGTGCAGGAGCGCCTGCGCGGCGATGTGGTCGAGGCCACGCCCGAGGCCACGCAGCAGGACTTCGTGAAGTTCATGGAAGCCGAGATCGCGCTGTGGACCCGCGTGATCAAGGCCGGGAAGATCACGCTCGAATAGAGTCGCCGATGGACAAGGTCGTTGCCTCTCCGGCGGCCGCGCTCGCCGACCTGCCCGACGGGGCCACGGTCGCCATCGGCGGCTTCAGCGTCGGACACCGCTTCGCGCTGGGTCTGATCACCGCGCTGCGCGATCGCGGCACGAAGGATCTGTGCGTGGTGTGCAACTCGCTGGGCTCTCCGGGCGAGCTGCGCGGGCAGATCCTCGCCGAGAACCGGCAGATCCGCCGGCTGGTGGCCGCCTTCTCGGTCCGCACCGGGCTGGTGACCGCCGCCGAGGAGCAGATCGCCGCAGGCGAACTCGAGATCGAACTGGTGCCCCAGGGCATCCTGGTCGAACGCTGCCGCGCGGGTGCCGCTGGCATCCCGGCGTTCTATTCCCCGACCGGCGCGGACACCGCACTCGCCGAGGGCCGAGAGATCCGGATGTTCGACGGACGCCCGCACGTGCTGGAGACCGCGATCCGGGTCGACTACGCGCTGGTACGCGCGTGGCGTGCCGATCGCGCCGGCAACGTGCAGTTCCGTGGCGGGAGCCAGAACCTCAACCCCGCGTTTGCCAAGGCCGCGCGCATCGCGGTGGTGGAAGTCGACGAGGTGCTCGAGGTCGGCGAACTGCCGCCCGACCAGGTGCATCTGCCCGGCATCTTCGTCGACCGGGTGGTGAAGACCACCCACCCCTTCGACGCCACCCAGGTGCCCCAGACCCGCCGCCGACCGGCCGACCGGCCGCGCGAGTATCTCGGCAAGCCCGCCCTCACCCGCGAGGGCATCGCCCGACGCGCGGCCGCGCTGCTGCGCACCGGCTCCTACGTGAATCTCGGGCTGGGCATCCCGACGCTCGTCTCCAACTACACCGCGGGCCGCGACATCGTGCTGCACGCCGAGAACGGCGTTCTGGGCTACGGCGGGTTGGTCACCGGCGACGCGGTGGATCCCGACGTCTACAACGCCGGTGGCCAGTATGTCGCGCTCGAACCCGGGGCCTCGTTCTTCGACTCCGTGACCTCGTTCGAGATGGCGCGCGGCGGCCACATCGACACCGTGGTGCTGGGCGCCTACGAGGTCGACCAGCAGGGCAGCGTCTCGAACTGGAGCACCCAGGGCGTGAGGCTCGGCGGCATCGGCGGGGCGATGGACCTGGTCTCCGGCGGATCGGAACTGATGATCCTGATGGAGCATTGCGACAGCAAGGGGCGCCCGAAGCTGCGCCGCGAATGCCGCTTCCCGCTGACCGGCCAGGCCTGCGTCGACTGGGTGGTCACCGACCTCGCCCTGCTTCGCCGCGAGAACGGCCGCTTCACGCTGAGGGAGGTGGCGCCCGGGTTCACCGCCGAGGAGGTGGCCTCGCTCACCGAAATGGACATGGCGATCGCGACCCCGGTCGGCACGATGGGCTGAGCCGGCGGGCGCACGCGGGTACCGACGGGGAGGTCGCCGCCGCGGACCGGGGCGGCGGATATGGAACGGCAACCAGGGAGATCCGCATGAGATTCGGCCTGTTCGGCGGCGCAAAGGTCGGTGGCAGCAACCCGTTGGGCGACAGCTACGGCTATCGGGATTTCATCGACTACATCTGCGCCGCCGAGGACGTGGGTGCCGATGGCGCGTTCCTCGTCGAGCACCACTTCACCGGCGCGGGGCAACTCTCCGCTTCGCTCAACCTGCTCACCTACCTCGCCGCGAAGACCCGGCGCATCCGGCTGGGGACGGCGGTGGTGGTCCTGCCCTGGCACAACCCGGTGCTCCTCGCCGAGCAGGTGGCCACGGTGGACGTGCTCTCCGAGGGGCGGCTGGACCTCGGCGTCGGACGCGGCTATCGCAGCGAGGAGTTCGCGGCCTTCTGCATCCCGATGTCCGAAGCGCAGGAGCGCTACCAGGAGTGCCTCGAACTGCTGCTGCGCTCGCTCACCTCGCGCGAGCGCTTCTCCCATCATGGACCCCGGTGGAACTTCGAGAACATCGTGGTCGAGCCGCCGCCGGTGCAGCGCCCGCATCCCCCGGTATGGATGGCCGCGGGAACCCCGGGCGGGATCGCCTACGTGGCGTCGAAGGGCTACAACGTGCTGTTCGACCAGCTCGGCACCGTCGACGAGACGATCGAGCGCGTGCGCATCTACCTCGATGCCCGCGAGAAGGCGGGACTCTCCCGCGATGGGCGCTGCGCGGGCGTGACCCGCGCCTTGCACATCGTGGGCAGCCGTGCCGAGCGCGAGCGCGCCTATGCGCGACGCCGCGAGACGCTGTCCCGGATCGGCGAACTCTCGAAGCGGCCGCAGCCCGCCACCTTCGCCGAGACCGACATCGCCAACGACGACGCGGCGCTGATCGGCACGCCGGAGGAGATTGCCGAGCGCCTGCAGCGGCTGGCCGACGGCGGCGTGGAGTACGTGCTGTTCACCAACGCCACCGCCGACCGCAGGACGCTCGAGACGATCGCCACGCGGATCATGCCGCTGGTGAAGTCGCCGGCCGTCGCCGAGGCCTGAGCGCCCCCGTCATCCCTTCCCGCGAGGAGCCCCCCGATGAGCCAGACCCCCGACAGCACCGCCTGCGACGGCTACGTGCGCACCACAGGCCACGGACGCATGCACTACCGGGAGCAGGGCCGCGGCGACCCGCTGATCCTGATCCACACCAACGGTGGCTCGGCCTGGCAGTATGCCGCCTGCTCGCCCCTGCTCGCCCGGCGCTTCCGGGTAATTGCCTGGGACATGCCCGGCCAGGGCGACTCCGATCCCCTTGCGCGGCATTACGGCATCGAGGACTACTGCGATGCGCTGGCGGCCTTCATGGATGCGCTCGCCATCGACCGTGCGCACGTGTCCGGCTGCTCGTGCGGTGGCACCATCACCGGCGCCTTCGGCGTGCGTCACGCCGCGCGCACGCGCAGCGCGGTCGTGGTGGAAACCCCCTTCCGGACCGCAGCCGAATGGGCTGCACGCTGGGATCACACCGAGGGCAACTTCGGCATCCCGACCCAGTCGATCGATGACGTGAAGTCGCGCGTGGCGCGTGTGGACGAGCATGTGCTCGAACGCTGGAACGTCGACCGCAACAAGGCGGGCGCGAAGACGATGGTGAGCGTGATGTGGGCGATGCGCGACTTCGACATCGCCGCCGCGATCGCCGCCGCCACCCGCCCGACGATGGTGCTCTACGGCGCACGCGGACCCACCGTCGCGTTGCGCGACCGGGTCAAGGCGGCCAATGCCGCCGTTCCGGTCGAGACGCTCGCAGGTTCCGGGCACTTCCCGATGCTCGACGAACCCGAGGCCTTCGCCGAGGTGCACACCCGCTTCTGCACGGCTGCCTGAACCCGCCCCGCCCCCCGCCCGCGCATCGCGGGACAGGGACGAGGGCATCGGCGACGCCCGCGTCGCCCCCGTTCGATGACCGGGTGCAGCCAGGCCCGGCACACCAGGAGGAGACCCCGATGCACGCCCCACGCTTCGATCGCCCGCGCACGCCGTCGCTCCGATCCCTCGCCACGCTGGCGACCCTCTTGCTGCTACCGGCCACGGCGGTCGCACAGGCGCAATGGCCGTCGCGGCCGATCACCGTCGTCAACGGCAACGCCGCCGGCGGCACCCCGGACATCCTCGTTCGCACGCTGGTCGAGGAACTGCGTCCTGCCTTCCCGCAGGGCATCGTCGTGGTCAACCGCACCGGCGCGAACGGCACGATCGCCGCCGAGTCGGTGCGGCGCGCCAGCCCCGACGGCCACACGCTGCTGTTCGCCACCATGACCACGATGGCGGTGAATCCCCACCTGCAGAAGGACGCCCGCTACCACGGTGCGCGCGACTTCGAGCCGATCGCCACCCAGGTGCTGCAGCCCCTGATCTGGGCCACCTCGAAGCACGAGTCCTTCCGCACGCTCAACGACGTGGTCGAGCAGGCACGCAAGAATCCCGGCCGCATCAACGCCTCGCGCCAGGGCTTCGGCGCCTCCTCGCACCTCACGGTCGCGGCGCTGACCGCACGCAACCAGGTCGACTTCAACCTGATCGGTTTCACCGGCTCGAGCGATACCTTCGCCGCCCTGCGTCGCGGAGACGTGCAGTTGATGGTCGACCTTCCGCAGTCGATGCTCCCGCGGATCGCCTCGGGCGAGGTCGTGCCGCTAGCCATCACGAGCGCGCAGCGCATCCGTGCGCTGCCCAACCTGCCCACGTGGATCGAGCAGGGCGTGATGGAGAACGAACTGACCGCCTGGTACGTGTACCTCGCGCCCAAAGGCACGCCGGCGGCGATCGTCACGCGGCTCAACGCCGAGATCAACCGCGTGCTGGAGCAGCCGGCCTTCCGCCAGCGGCTCGAGGATGTCGGCGGCATCGTGCGCACGCTCTCCCCCGCCCAGCTCCGGACCTTCATGGAGGAGGAGCACGAGCGCTGGGGCAGGATCCTGCGCAGCGCGGAGATCCGCCCGCAGAACTGAATCCGTCGCGCGGCCCGTCACCGAGTCCGGTCGGCTCGCGCGCAAGTCCCCCCGGCGTCATCGACCTTGCCGTCGGCGGCCCAGCCGTCCTCTCCCTGTTCGTCATCCCCGATCACGTCATCCCCTTCCCGCACGCCCCCATGTCGGACACACCTGCACGCGACTATCTTGCTGCCGCGCGGCGGCTGACGCACCAGCCGCTGCTCGAGACCCTTCCGGACAAGGTCGCGCCCGCGCACACCGCGCTGCTGGTCGTCGACATGCAGAACGACTTCTGCGCCGACGGCGGACTGGTGTCGCGCGATGGTCGGGACGTGACGCCCGCGCAGGCGCTCGCCGGGCGCCTGCCGCGGCTGATCGAGGCGGCACGGCGCGCCGGCGTACTGCCGGTGTTCATCCGCTCCGAGTACACCTGCGACGGCAATCCGTGGCTGTCGGACGTCTGGCTCGAGCAGGCCGTACGCGAGCGGCATGGCGGATACACCACGATCCCGGTCTGCGAGCCCGGGCGCTGGTCGGCCGACTGGTATGGCGCGATCCGACCGCAGGCGGGCGACACGGTCGTGACCAAGCACCGCTACGATGCCTTCCAGGGCACCGAACTCGACCTGATGCTGCGCTCGCGCGGCATCCGCACGCTGGTGATGACCGGCGTGGTCACCAACGTGTGCGTGGAGAGCACGGCGCGCGCGGGCTTCATGCGCGACTACTACATCGTCCTCGCCGACGACGGCTGCGCCGCCTACGTGGCCGAGGACCACGCGCACACGCTGCGCAACATCCGCCGCTTCTTCGGGGTGGTGTCGACGATCGACGAGCTCTGTTCGCTCTGGGCTGACGCCCCGGGTTGATCGCGCCCAGGCGTATCGAGCCTCGCATCACCGCGCCCACACCGATCCCGATCCTCCGAACACCCCACGACTCCTTCTCCTGCCCTGCGCGCACGCGGTGCCGGGGCCGCCCATCACGAGACGAAGAGCCTGCCCATGCTGCCCCCCGACCCCCTGCAACGCGAAGACGTGCGCGACGGCATGCGCGTCCTCTGGGACGCACCGATCCCGATGGACGATGGCGTGGTGCTGCGCGCCGACGTGTTCATGCCGACCGAAGCGGGCCGCTATCCGGTCATCCTGTCCATGGGGCCGTACGGCAAGGGGCTGGCCTTCCAGGACGGCAACAAGGCCGCCTGGGATCGGCTGGTCAAGGCCCACCCCGAGGTGGAGCAGGGTTCCTCCTGCCTCTACCAGACCTGGGAACTGGTCGACCCGGAGAAATGGGTACCCGACGGGTATGCGGTGGTCCGCGTCGACAGCCGCGGCACCGGTCGCTCGCCCGGATTCGTCGATCCGTGGTCGCCGCGCGAGACGCGGGACTTCCACGACTGCATCGAGTGGGCGGGCGTGCAGCCCTGGAGCAGCGGCAAGGTGGGGCTGAACGGCATCTCGTACTACGCGATGAACGCGTGGCAGGTGGCATGCCTGAAACCGCCCCACCTGACCGCCATGTGCACCTGGGAGGGTTCGTCGGACTACTACCGCGAGGCCACGCGGCACGGGGGCCTCTTCTCCCGCTTCCTCACCAACTGGTTCCCTCGAGCGGTGCACCGCTCGCAGCACGGACTGGGCGAACGTGGCTTTCGCAGCCGCGTGACCGGTGACTGGGTCTGTGGCCCGGAGACCCTGGACGAGGCGACGCTCGCCAGCCTTCGCATCGATTTCGAGCGCTGGATCCTCGAGCACCCGCTCGACGACGAGGCCCACCGCGCGCGCAGCCCCGACCTCGCGCAGGTCGAGGTGCCGTTCCTCACGGCTGCGAACTGGGGCGGACAGGGACTGCACACCCGCGGCAACTTCGAGGCCTGGGCTCGAGCCTCCTCGCGCCAGAAGTGGCTCGAGGCACACGGCGGCGCCCACTGGGAGAGCTTCTACACCGCGCGCGGCGAGCGCCTGCAGAAGCGCTTCTTCGGGCATTTCCTCAAGGGCGAGGATACCGGCTGGGATCGGCAGCCTCCGGTGCAGCTGCAGGTGCGCCATGTCGACCGCTTCGTCGAGCGCGACGAGCAGGAGTGGCCGCTCGCGCGCACCCGCTGGACGCGCTACTACCCCGACCCGCTGACCCTGACGCTCGCCACCGAGCCGCCCGCGGGGAACGCCACGCTCGGCTATGACACCCAGGGCGAGGGCCTGCTGTTCAGCACCCCGCCGCTGGCCGAACCGATGGAGATCACCGGCCCGGTGGCCGCACGCCTGAGACTGTCGTCCGACACCCCGGACGCCGACGTCTTCCTGGTGCTGCGCGTGTTCGCGCCCGACGGCGCGGAGGTCACGTTCCAGGGCTCCAACGATCCCCGCACGCCGGTGGGCCTGGGCTGGCTGCGCGCCTCTCAGCGCAAGACCGACCCCTCGCGCTCGCTGCCCTGGCGCCCCTGGCACACGCATGACGAAGTGCAGCCCCTCACGCCCGGGGTGCCGGTCGACCTGGATGTCGAGATCTGGCCCACCTGCATCGTCATCCCGGCCGGCTACCGCCTCGCGCTTGCCGTGCGTGGCCGCGACTACGTGCATCCGGGGCCGGCGCTCAGCATTCCGGGCGTGCACTACACGCTCACCGGCGTCGGTCCGTTCCTGCACGACCACCCGCAGGATCGACCGATGTCGGTCTTCGGCGGGCGAAACACCCTGCACTTCGCCCCCGATGCCCCCCCCCATGTACTGCTGCCGGTCATCCCGGCCAACTGACCGAACCGGAGGACCGCACGATGGTCATCTCACCCCTTGCCCCGACACCGACTCGCCGCCCCACCCCTGCTGGACCCGCCTCACCGCTCGCACGGCGGACGGTCGGCGTCGCGGCAGGCGGCGGGCGCCTGCTCGCGGCCGCGATGCTCGCGGCCATCGTCGCCCCGGTGGCTGCACAGACCTGGCCCGCGCGCCCGGTCCGCGTGATCGTGCCCTTCCCGCCGGGCAGCGCGCCCGACACCATCATGCGCGTGGTCACGCAGCCGATGGCCCAGGCCGCGGGGCAGCCCTTCGTGATGGACAACCGGCCGGGGGCCAACGGCAACATCGGCGTCGAGGTCGCCGCGCGCGCGACGCCGGACGGCTACACGCTGGTCAGCGCGAACAACACCACCTTCGCCGGCAACGCGAGCCTCTACCGCAAGCTGCCCTTCGACATCGAGCGCGACTTCGCGCCGGTGGCCCGGTTCATCACCACCGGCCTGGTGCTGGTGGTCCGCAACGACCTTCCGGCGAAGGACGTGCGCGAGTTCGTCGCCCTGGCCAGGGCGCGGCCGGGCAAGCTCACCGCGGCGCAGGCCTCGGCCGGCATGCGGGTGTCGATCGGCATGATGCGCTCGCTCGCAAGTGCCGAACTGCTCGAGGTGGCCTACAAGGGTACGCCGCAGGCGGTGGCCGACCTGATGGGGGGGCAGATCGACAGCACCTTCACCGACTTCGCGGCCGGTCTCTCGCTGATCCGCGCGGGCAAGATGCGCGCGCTGGGCGTGACCACCGCCCGACGCAGCGCGGCGCTGCCCGACGTGCCGTCGATCGGCGAGGCGATTCCCGGCTACGACCTCACCGTCTGGGCTGGACTCGCGGCACCGGCCGCAGTGCCGCGGCCAGTGATCGACCGCCTGTGGGAACTCGCCTCGCGCTCGCTGGCCCTGCCCGAAGTGCGCAAGGCCCTGGGCGAGATGAGCTTCGCGACCGAGCCGCTCGATCCGACCCAGTTCCGCGACTACATCCGCAGCGAGACCCGCCGCTGGGCGAAGATGGTGAAGGACGCGGGGATCGAGCCGGAGTGATGGCGGCGGATGATCCGATCACCCTCGAGCGCCGATCGTTTGCGCGTTCGCCGGGTCTGAGGTAGCGTGCCCACGGCGTCCCTGTGCATCGACGAGGAGTCCCTGATGCAGGTCATCCCGATCGAAACCCGCTCGCTCACCACCAGCGCCACCCAGCTGCGGCAGGGCGTGATCAAGGCCTACCGACTGGTCGAAGGCGAGCCCGGCAGTCCCGGCAACTTCGCGCTCAGGCTGGTGAACATCGCGGGTGATTTCCTCTCGCCGCGACACCGTCACAATTTCGACCAGTTCCGCATCCAGCTGGAGGGCACCTACGACTACGGGCCCGACGGCAAGTTCACGCCAGGATCGGTCGGCTACTTTCCCGAAGGCGTCCATTACGGCCCGCAGACCTCCAGCGGAGACACCTGGAACCTGCTGCTGCAGTTCGCCGGAGCCAGTGGCTCCGGCTATACGTCGGAGGCCGAGGGCAACCGTGCGGCCGACGAACTGAAGCGGACCGGTCGTTTCGAGGGGGGCGTCTACACCTGGCGCCGCGAGGATGGCACCAAGGTCAACCAGGACGCCTACGAGGCGGTCTGGGAGCATGTGCACAAGCGCCCGCTCGAATACCCGAAGCCGCGCTACGAGCGCCCGGTATTCATGCGGGCAGACCGCTTCGACTGGGTGGCCATCCCCGGGCTTCCGGGCGTCGAGCACAAGCCGGTCGGTGTATTCACCGAGCGCGAATCGCGGATCGTCCTCTACCGCATGGCGGCCGGAGCAAGGCTCCCCCTCGAGGGCCCCGCCCTCTATTTCGTGCTCGATGGGCACGGCAGCGCAGGCAGCCAGCCGGTGGGGCGACACACCACCTGCTACCTGAAGGCAGGTGAAGCCGACTCGCTGACCGCTGGCGATACCCTCGAGCTGGTGATGCTTGGGCTGCCACGGCTGGAGGCGTGATGCGCACGCGGCGCAGGCTGCTCGCGCGCCTGGCAGGGTCGGTCGCACTCGGCTTTCCGGCCGCAGGCTCCATCGCGCAGACCGCGCAGGGTGCCTTTCCGGCTCGCCCGGTTCGCGTGCTGACCTCGGGCGTGGTGGGGGGACTCACCGACAGCACCGCGCGAATCGCGGCCGAGCGGCTTGCCAGCTCCACGGAGAGTCGGGGCCAGCCCTTCGTGATCGACAACCGGCCGGGAGCCGGGGGCGTCATCAGCATGCTGGGGCTGCTGAAGTCGGTCGCCGATGGCTACACGGTGAAGTTCGCCGATGCGGGCGCCACGTCGATCGCCCCTGCGCTGCATTCGAAGCCGCCCTACCAGACGCTGCGTGACTTCACCCCGCTCTGCCTCGTAGGCACCACCCCGCTGTTCTTCGCGGTCAGCAGTTCGCTCAATGTGTCGACCTTCGAGGACTTCGTCACGCTGCTGCGATCGCGGCCGGGCAGCGTGTCCTACGGTTCATCCGGAGTCGGCAGCATCCATCACCTGGCTACCGAGACGATCGCGCAGCAGCTCGGCCTGTCGATGGTGCACGTGGCCTACAAGGGCAGTAGCCAGTCCACGCCCGCGCTGGTCGCCGGCGAGATCCAGGCCCTGTTCGGCACGATCGCCCAGCTCGCTCCGCACGCGCGCACCGGTCGGGTGCGTCTGCTGGCCGTCGCAAGCCCGGAGCGCACGCCCCAGGCGCGGGACGTGCCGAGTTTCGTGGAACTCGGCTGGAAGGGCTTCGTGTTCGTACCCACGGTCGGCGTGCTCGCGCCCGCCGGACTGCCGCGCCCGCTGGTCGACTGGTGGGGGGCTGCGCTGCAGAAAGCCCTTCGCCATCCGGAATCGATCGCCCGCTACGAGCGGATCGGCATCGACGTGGTCGCCTCCAGCCCGGCGCAGTACCGCCAGTGGCTGGAGGCCGACCTTGCAACGTATGCGAAGGCGGTCAGGCTCTCGGGAGCGAAGGTCGATTGACATGCGCCAGCCGCCTGACATGCCCGGGCATGCGTCCTGCTTGTCCTCGCTGCGGGCGATCTTCGCCGTGCCTTCACCCTCCGACATCGCGAGTGCCGTTGCCAGCGCAGAGCAGGAGCCGACCATGAACGTCCCCAGACGCCTTCGCAGCACGTCCATGCGCACCCGCGGAGCGGGCCCAGGTCTCGCCGCAGCGGCCGTGCCCGCCACAGCGATCGTTTGCATGGCCGGGGCGTTCGCGCCGGCTGCCACCGCACAGTCGGCAGAGCCCTACCCGTCGCGGGTGGTGCGCCTGATCGTGCCGCGCGCGCCCGGTGGGCTGGTCGATGTCGTCGCGCGCGTCTATGCGCAGAACCTGGCCGAGCGACTCGGGCAGTCGGTGGTCGTCGACAACCGGCCCGGCGCTGGCGGCACCCTCGCCGGGGAGGCGGCAATGCGCGCCACCCCGGATGGCCATACCCTGTTCGTCGCCACGCAGGACAGCCAGGTGCTCACGCCGCTGCTGCGTGCACGCCCGCCGTACGACGCGCTGCGCGACTTCACGCAGATCTCGCTGCTGTTCACCACGCCCCTCTATCTCTTCGTGCATCCGTCGATACCCGCGCAGAACGTGAGGGAACTCGTGGCACTCGCCCGCGCGCGACCCGGCAAGCTCACCTATGCATCGCTGGGCGTGGGCTCCACCCAGCATCTGGCGGCCGAGCTGTTCAAGAGCCGGCTTGGACTCGACATCGTGCACATCCCGTACAAGTCCACCTCGCAGGCGCTGGTCGAGCAGCAGACCGGACAGGTCGATCTGAACTTCACGGGCGGCACCAGCCATTTCCCGTTCGTCGCGACCGGCAAGCTGCGGGTGCTCGCCTCCACCGGACTCAAGCGCAGCCAGTTGCATCCCGGCGTACCGACGCTCGACGAGTCGGGCGTGCCGGGATTCGACATGGAGCCCTGGTACGGCCTGTCCGGACCCGCGCGGCTGCCGGCGGCGATCATCGCACGGCTCAACCGCGAGACCACCGCAATCCTGCAAATGCCCTCGGTCCGCGACCGTTTCGCCGCCGACGGGCTGGAGCCTCGTCCCACCACGCCGCCACAATTCGACGCGCGCATCCGCGCCGACCTTCCGCTGTGGTCGAAGACCATGCGCGAAGCCGGCTTCAAACCCGAGTAGCGCTCATCCTGCACGAGCCGTGGCGTGAACCCCGTCGGCTCGGGCGAAGGGGCGGGAGGCCCCGCTCTGGCGTGAGACCCACCGCAGCAGCCGCCACGGCCGGCGCATGGAGGCGCGGTCATCCGGTCGCGCCTGGCGGGTCACCCGATCCGCGCGACCGGACGCGCGCCTCAGGCGAGCCCGACCATCACCCGCTCGCGAAACGCAGCCCGCTCGCGCAACCGCCGGTACCAGTCCTCCAGCGCCGGCAACGAATCGCGCGCGATGCCCTCGAACGCGTACCAGCGGTAGGCATAGATGCCCAGGGGGATATCGGCGACGCCGAACGCGTCGCCGGCCACCCAGGCCGAGCGCTGCAGATGCCGGTCGAGCATCGCCAGGTGGCGCTGGGTCGCCTCGCGCGATCGTTCGATCGCCGCCGCATCGCGCTCCTGGGGGCCCTGGCGGACCAGCCCGTGGAAGATCGGGGTGAAAGCGACGTTCAGGCTGTTGGTCTGCCAGTCCATCCACTGGTCGGCGATCGCCGCCTCGCGCGCCTGCTGCGGCCAGAACCCGGCCGGCCCTCGGGTACGCGCAAGGTAGCGCAGGATCGCGTTCGACTCCCACAGCACGAAGCCGTCCTCCTCGACCAGGGTAGGCACGAGCCCGTTGGGATTCAGTGCGAGGTACGGGGCCTCGCGGTTGCCGCCGAACTCGCGCCCCATGTCGATGCGCTCGAAGACGAGGCCCAGTTCGTCACAGCACCACAGCACCTTCTGGACGTTCGACGAGTTCTTCCGACCGTAGATTCTCAGCATCGCACCCCCTCCGCCCGAACGACCCTGCGATCGCCCGCTTCAACCGTTGACGGCCCTGATCAGCGCCAGGGCTGCCTCGCGCTCGGCTGCCGTGGAACCCACGTTGATCAGCAGCTCGTCGATGCCGGCGGCGAAGAACGCCTCCGCGCGCTCGCCACAGCGCTTCAGGCTGCCCGCGACGGCAAACGCCTCCACGGCCTCGTCGGGCACCCGCCTGGCGGCGCCATCCAGATCGCGTCTCGACACGCAGTCGATGATCGCCGCCTGGTCGATGGCCAACCCCGAGAGCGCGAGGTTCTCGGCCATCAGCTTGTTGCGCAGCAAGTAGGCCAGCTTGCGGCGTACCCCTTCGAAGGACTCCGGAGCATCGGTGCCGAAGTAGGCGAACGCCGCGCGGGGCCGGGCCGCCACCGCCGCGGCCGACGTACCGGCCGCGAGTGCCGCCGCTTCGTAGGCCTGGACGCAGCGCGCCGCGAACCCGGGGAAGAAACCTGCCGACAACTGCAGCCCGGCCCCGGTGCTCCCTGCCCGCCCGGCCAGCGAGGGCTGCAGCGCGGTGACGAACAGCGGTACCGGCGCGGGCAACGCGACGGTAAGCTTCGCGCCCTCCAGGCGAAACGTGACGCCCTGCAGGTGCACGGGCTCGCGGGCGAACAATCGCTCCAGTGCGGCGACGAAATCGCACACCGCGACCTCCGCATCGCGCGTGGCGATGCCCGACTGCGAGAGATCGAGCTGATTGCCGATGCCCACCGAGGCGGCCACCCGGCCCGGCACCCCCTCGGCCAGGGTTGCCAGCGCCATCGCCGTGGTCGTGGGGTGCGCGATGAAGGGCGAGAGGTTGGACGGGACGACCCGGATCGAGCGCGTGGCCCCGGCAATGACACCGGCGAGCGTCAACGCGTCGCGCCCGCCCAGATGCTGCGTCATCCACACGCTGGAGGCACCCGCAGCCTCGGCTGCCGCCGCGATCGAGCGCGCCTCCTCGAGTGTCTCGAACCCCTCGAAACGGATGCCGATGCGACCCCGCCGGGCGGCCTGGCTCATGCCCCTCTCCTTCCGCCGGTCACATCGGCTATCACCTCCAGCGCCAAGTGGCGCTGTCGCTGCGTACCGGTCACCTCGATGATGGGCTCGTCCATTCCGGCCGCGAGGTAGGCGGCGAGCTGATCGCGACATTCGCCGGGCGTGCCGGCCACCGCGAAGCGGGTCGCTGCCGCCTCGGGCAGGTAGTTCAACGCCGCCTCGGGGTCGTGCCGCGCATAGCACGCCATGATCGCCGCGTGATCGATCGCAAGGTCGGGGGCGGAGGCAATGTTGGTCGCGTGGCCACGGCTGCGGAACAGGAAGGCGAGCTTGCGCAGCATCTCCGCGCGCGCGACCGCGCCATCCTCGGCGATGGACATCAGGATGAAGCCGGCCTTGCGCACCGAGCCGGGCGCGCGTGCGCCCTGCGCCATGCCTTCGTCGACGTGGGCGAGCATCGAGCGACACGAGGCCAGCGTCAGCGCACCCGAGAGCAGTATCCCGTCCCCGACTTCGCCGGCGAGTCGAAGCACCTGCGGTCCGGTGGAGGCTACGTAGAGGGGACAGCCCTGCCCGAACGCCATCTTCGCGCCGCGCAACCGGTAGATCTCCGCATCGGCCTGTACCGGCGCGCCCGCCCACAGGGCACGCAGGTCGCGCACGTACTCGCGCATCACGCGCACCGGCTTGACGGCTTCGACGCCGGACTCCGACAGGTTCAGCAGGTTGCCCACCGACACCGCCAGCGCCACTCGGGGGCCTGCGTACTCGGCGAGCGTGGCCATCGACATCGCGACCGGAAGCGGCGGCCACAGATAGGGGCTGATGGCGGTCGGGACCAGACGGATGTCGCGGGTGACCGATACCGCAGCCGTCGCCCAGACCATGGCTTCCCGAAATCCCATGTGCTGGGCGAACCAGAGGCTGTCGGCACCCGCCGCCTCCGCCCCGCGTGCCACCTCCAGCATCTCGGCCGTGGAGCTGAAGCCGTCGAAATAGACTCCGAGAGTGGGTGCCACGATATCCTCCTGCGCGTGCGCATGCCTGGGCCGCCCCAAGATAGCACAGCGCGACACCCCGCCCGGCGGACCCAACGCGGGGCGCGATCCTGCGTCGGCCCCGGCCCCGTGCCATCATCGGCCCATGATGACGAAAGCCCGGATCGACACGCTGGACAACGGCGTGAGGGTGCTCACGCTACCCGACCCCACCCTGCGCACCGCCACGGTGAGCGTGTTCGTGCGCAGCGGCAGCGTCCACGAGGAGGCCCGCGACGGGGGCATCAGCCACTTCGTCGAACACATGGCCTTCAAGGGCACGCGCACGCGAAGCGCGCGACGCATCAATCTCGATGCCGAGCGGCTGGGTGCCGACGTCAACGCCCACACCGACAAGGACCATACCGCCTTCTACATGCACGGGCTGGGCGTGCACGCGACCGCATTCGTCACGATGCTGGGCGACATCGTGCTCGGCTCGACGTTCCCCGCGACGGAACTGGAGCGCGAACGCCAGGTCATCCTCGCCGAATTCACCGACGACGAGGACGACCCGCTGTCGGCCGCCTACCGGATGGTCGACCTCGCGAGCTTCGGCACGCACCCGGCGGCACGTGCGGTCATCGGCTCGCGCCGCACGATCGAGGCGGTCGATCGGGCACGCCTGATGGCCTACGTGCGGCGACGCTACACCGGCCCCAACGTCGTGATCGGCGCATCGGGTGCCATCGATCCCGCGGCGGTTCGCCGGGCGGCACGCGAGGCCTTCAGCGCCCTGCCCGCGGGCAGCGCCAACCGCGTCCTGCCCCCCGAATGGGTGGGTGGCCTGCGCACGCGCCGCATGGCCGGCACGCGCCAGGCGCACGCGCTGCTCGCCTTCCCGTTGCCCGGGCGCGAGTCCGACGACCCGGTGCTGCCCGTCGCGGCGGCCGCGCTGGGCGAGGGCATGAGCGCGCCCCTGCTGCACGAACTGCGCGAGCGCAGGGGCCTCGTCTACCACGCGCACGCGGCCGCCGACCTCATGGACGGGTGGGGCCAGTTCGTGGTCGAACTGACCACCGCGCCCGAGCATCTCGAGGAGGCGGTGCTGACCGTGCTGCGCCTGCTGCGTCGGCACGCGCGTGCACTGCGCGCGCAGGATCTCGAGCGGGCACGCAACCAGGTGCTGCTGCGACGGTTGCGCGCGCACGAGCGGCCGGGGCGCAGGCTGGAGGATGCCGCACTCGCGCTGCTCACCTGCGAACGGCTGCCCGACGATGCCCACTGGGCTCGCCGCGTCGCCCGCGTGCGCTCGGCACAGGTCGCGCACCGGGTGGCGCGCATGCTGGAGGCCACGCCTGCCTTCGCGCTCACCGGATGCCTGCCCCCCGGTACACGGGGACGGGCCCGCGACTGGCTGGGCACGCTGCGCTAGACTCGGGCCGCAGCCGGATGCGACCGGCGTGATCACAGCCTGCCCCGTCGGCACCCCGGAGTCCGCCATGTCCCATCCGCCCGTCTACCTCACCGCCTCGCAATGTCGTGACCTGCTCGGCCCGCAGGACGTGATCGACCAGATCGCGCAGGTCGTCGCCTGGGACGCCGAGGGCAAGGTCAGGTGGCCCTCGCCGCGCAACATGAACATGCGCGACGTGCACGAGAACCACTACCACCTCAAGGCGTGCATCCTCGATCCGCTCGCCATCGCGGGTTTCCGTGTCGTGGCCCATCTGGCCACCGACGAGAACTCGGCGCGCGCCACCCGCTACGTGGTGGTGGTCGATGCGGAGTCCTCGCGCACGCTCGCCTTCGTCGACGAGACCTGGAGCTATGCGCAGCGCACCGTCGCCTCGATCGTGATGGCTGCGCACCGGCTCGCCCGCCGCGACGCCGGCGTACTGGCCCTGGTGGGCGCCGGCAACCTCGCCACCACCGCGCTCGAGTACTACTCGCGGCTGTTCGGCCTTCGCGAACTGCGGGTGGTCTCCCGGCGTCCGCAGACCCGCGAGGCCCTGGCCACGCTCGCCCGCGAGCGCCACGGGCTCGCGGCCACCGCCACCGACTCGATCGAGCAGGCCGTGCGCGGCGCCGATCTGGTGCTCACCGCCACCAACAGCGCACGCGCGCTGCTCGAAGCCGACTGGATCGCCCCCGGCGCGGTCGTGGCGACGCTGGACACCTCCGAGCCCGGCCGCGACTTCGCGGCCCAGGCCGACCTGTTCGTGGTCGACAGCCGCGAGCAGCTGCATCGCGAGCTGGTCGAACTCTTCGGCGAGGAGGCACCCGGCTGGGTGGATGCGACCGTGGCCGACGTCGTCGGCGGGCGTCATCCCGGCCGCACCAGCGACGCGCAGCGCGCGCTGATCGTCACCCAGGGCATGGCGAGCCAGGACGTGGCGCTGGCCTACCTCGCCTACACCCGCGCGCGTGAGCGCGGCCTGGGGCTGGTCATGCCCGAAGGGGGCGCCTGACACCCCGCCGACGGCCAACCGCAGGCGCCTGCCTGCGCTAGCATGACCGGCGGTGCACTTTCGCACCGACCCTGGACAGGAGCCCAGCATGGCTGCTCTGCAACCCGGTGCCGCCGCACCGGACTTCACGCTCGCCGCGCACAGCGGCAGCTCGTTCAGCCTCGCGACCTACCGCGGGCGCAGGACCCTCGTCACCTTCCTTCCCTTCGCCTTCACCGGTGGATGAAAGAACCAGGTGAGCGGGTTCCGTGAGAACTACGCACAATTCCAGGCGCTGGGTGTCGAGATCCTGCAGATCAGCGCCGACCCCGTTCCCAGCCTCAAGGCCTGGGCGGACCAGTTGGGTGGCCTGCCGTTTCCCCTGCTGTCGGATTTCTGGCCGCACGGCGCCGTCGGCAAGGCCTATGGTGTGTTCAACGACGAGCGCGGCATGGACGCGCGCGCGGTGTTCCTGATCGACGCGGCCGGCGTGGTGAGTCACAGCCATGTGTACGCGCCGGGCACCGTACCCGAGAGCGCCGACCTGCTGGCTCGCTTCGCGGCGATCTAGCGGCACTCCGGTCCGGCCCGCAAGGGTCGGGCCGGACCTCAGGGCGCCAGCCCTCCCAGCCGTACGCGCGCGCGGGGGCGGGTTGCGCACCGGCGCGAACTTCGTCGCGAAGGGTCTGCCGCCCTCCCGCGAGGCCGTCCCGGGGCCGGGCTGGCTGCGAGGCTCCCTCGCGCGCGGCGCTCGCCGTATGATCGGCCGTGGCGCGGGCATGCATGCGCCATGTCCGAAGGAGGAGCACGCCGATGACGCCCTACGACCCCAGCGCCGACTATCCGATCGAGGTCGAGGAGGTCGAGTTCCGGCGCACGCCGCAGCGTACGTTGCTCGCCCGGATCTATCGCCCATCCCCCCCCTCGGGCCGCGGCGGTCCGTGGCCCGGCGTGCTCGACCTGCATGGCGGCGCCTGGAACAACAAGGATCGGCTCGCCAACGAACCGATGGATCGCGCGCTCGCCGCCAGCGGGGTGGTGGTCGTCGCCATCGACCTCAGGCTCGCCGGCGAGGCGCCCTATCCGGCCGCCGTGCAGGATGCGCACTACGGCCTGCGGTGGCTGAAGGCCCGGACCGCACGCTGGAATGTCGATCCCGCCCGCGTCGGCCTGCTCGGAAGCTCCAGCGGGGGGCATGTCGCGCAACTGATCGGCATGCGACCGAACGATCCGCGCTATGCCGCCCTGCCGCTCGAGGGGGCAGGCAGCATCGACGCGAGCGTGCGGTTCGTGGCCACCCGTTCGCCGATCAGCGATCCGCTCGCGCGCTTCGAGAATGCGCAGCGCCGCGGCCGCAGCGAGATGATGCAGAAATCGCGCACCTTCTTCAGTCCCTGGGACAGCATCACCGAAGGCAATCCGCAGGCCATCCTCGATCGCGGAGAGCCGGTCACCCTGCCGCCGATGCTGATCATGCAGGGTGGTGAAGACGACAACGTGCTGCCCGCCTTCCAGCAGCGTTTCGCCGAGGCCTACCGCGCCGCCGGGGGAGACTGCGAACTCACGGTCTACGAAGGCTGCGGCCACATCTGGATCGAGAACCCCGGCCCGCAGACCGATCGCGCCCACGCCCAGCTCAAGGCCTTCGTCGCGCGGGTACTCGGCAAGGGCAGCGCGGGCTGAGCGCCGGCGAAGGCACCCTGCCTCAGGGTGCCCTGCCCCGACCGGCGCGGCGCTTCAGTCCTGGCGCAGGTCGAGCGCGCGGGCCACGCGCCCCCAGCGCTCGATGTCGGCGCGGGTCTGAGCCGTGAACTCGGCCGGCGTCGAGAGCACCGGTTCGACCCCGAAGCCGGCAAGGTCGCCGCGTCCGGCCTCGGTGCCGAACCCGCGCACGAGTTCCGCGCGCACGCGCTCGACCACGGTCGAAGGCAGGCCCGCAGGACCGACCACGCCGTACCAGAAGACCGGATCGAAGCCCTTCAGGCCGGCATCGATCAGCGTGGGCACGCCCGGCAAGGCGGGCAGCGGACGGCTGACCGCGAGCGCGCGAACCTTGCCCGCCCGCACCAGCGAGGTGGAGGCGCCCGGATTGTCGAAGAACAGCGTGACCCGATCGGCCATCAGTTCGGGATAGACCGGTCCGGCTCCCTTGAACGGCACGTGGGTCATCCTGACCTTGAGTTCACCGAGCATCGCCTCGGTGATCAGGTGCCCCAGCGTGCCGGTGCCGGACGAGGCGTAGTTGAGCTTGCCCGACTGCGACCTCAACCAGTCGACTCCCTCGCGCAGGGTCTTCGCGGGGAAGTTCGCCGGCGCGAGCAGCAGATAGGGCGCGTTGCCCACGATGGTGATGTGGGTGAAATCGCGCTGGGCATCGAAGCGCGGTTTCGCCAGCAGCAGCGGCGCGACCGCATGCGTGCTGGTGGTGACCGTGGCCAGCGTGTAGCCGTCGGGCGTGGCGCGGGCGACGAGTTCGCCGGCGATGGCGCCGCTGGCCCCGGGCCGGTTGTCGACGATGACCGGCTGCCCCAGGCCGTCGGACAGGCGCATCGCGCTCGCGCGCGCCATGAGGTCGGTCGTCCCGCCGGGCGGCAGCCCGACCAGCATGCGGACCGGCCGCTGTGGCCATGCCGCCGGACCCTGTGCCGCAGCCGGCGCGATCGGTTGCGCGACCACTGCAAGCACCGCGGCCACCCCGGCCGCCACGTGGCTGCGGCCGGCGCGTCCGCGCGTGGAAGGCATCCCCTCCCTCGTGCCGATCCGCTCGCGCAGCCGGGTCGCATCCACGCCACGCCACCCGTTGCGGTTACCCATTCGTCGTGCCGCGTTCATTGTGCGCCCCCCCGCTTCGCTTCCGGATACACCACCGCGTCGCCCCGCTCGAACATCCACTGCATGTCCGCGCGCGACAGGTACTCCGCACGCGTGCCGCGCACGGCGCTCAAGGTCTCGACGATGATGTTGCGCTTCACCTCGGAGACCAGCACGTTCGTGCGGTGGTAGGCCTCGGAGACCGTGCGGCCCAGCACCGTGAACCCGTGGCGGCGCATGATCACGCAGTTCGTGTCCTGGATGAAGGTCTTGATCGGATCGACATCCTCCTCGACGTTGAGGTGCGCCGGGAGGTAGTGCGCCGGTTTCTGCATCAGGTAGGAGAAGGTGAGCGAGGTCGAGCGGATCTCCTCGAACCCGGCGGCGAGGAAGGCGATGGTCTCGTCGTGGTGCAGGTGGATCACGCAGCCCACGTCCGGTCTCAGGCGAAGGATCTCGCGGTTCATCTGGTGGCCCACCGTGGTCGCGCGATCGCCGTGCAGCAGTTCGCCGTGGGGCACGTCGGTGATCACCAGGTCGTCGACGCACGCCTCCTCCAGCGACAGGCCCTGGGGCTTCACGTAGCACAGGCCCTCGGGATACTTCGGGTGGGGCACCCGGATCACCATGTTGCCCAGCGAACTCTGCACGTAGCCGCGCTGGTTGAGCATCTGCGCGTACCGGATGTAGGTCTCCCCGACCGAGCGGTCGAACACGACATCGGGATCGGGGGCCACCCGGTTGAGTCGGCTGCCGGCGATGCCGGGCGTCGGTGTATCCACGATGCGGCGCTCCTGGGGGATCGGTGCCGGCAACGATACCGCGCCCGGGGGGCGGCACGCCACCGGGCGCAGGAACGGGCCCCGCGGCCGCGCACGCGACGCCGACGTCGCGCGGCCCGGCGCGCCGATCAGGCCAGCCCGCGGGGAGATCTCGGGTTGTCCCCGCGCCGCAGGTGCGGCGTGCGTCACCAGCCGCCGAAGCGGGGCCAGCGATCGACCACGGCAGCATCCTCGATCACGTGGTACGCATCGAACTGCGCCGCGGTCGCGCACGCATGGTTGGGCAGGATCCGCACCCGGCTGCCGATCGGCAGCTGCTGCGCGAGCTCCGGCAGGCAGCTGCCGTCGCGGCGGGCGATGATGCCGTGCTCCTGGTTGGCCGCGCGCATGATGAGCCCCGGCATCGGCTGGCCCTCCGGCTCGCAGACCAGGCCGTAGCCCTGGTCCACCCGCTGCGAAGCGGTGCCTCGGTCCCGGCTCATCGCCATCCAGCCCGCATCCACGATCACCCAGCCCCGATCGGCCCGGTGTCCGATCACGGTGGCGAGCACCGAGAGCGCGATGTCCTCGACCGAGCACACCCCGATGCCGGCCATCACCAGGTCGAAGAACACGTAGACGCCGGCCCGCACCTCGGTCACTCCGCGCAGATCGGTCGCCGACAGCGCGGTGGGCGTGGATCCCACGCTGACGCGCTCGCATGGCAGACCCGCCTCGCGCAGCGTGCGAGCGCACCGGAGGACCGCATCGCGCTCCTGCACCGCCATCGCGGCGAGCGCCTCCGGCGTGTCGAGGTCGTATGAACTGCCGGCGTGGGTCATCACGCCCGCGAGCAGGCCCGCCTCGGCGAGGCGCCGGCCGATCGCCACCAGCAGCGGGTCGCCCGGACGAACCCCGGAGCGATGGCCGTCGCTGTCGATCTCGACCAGCACCGGCATCGGGGTGCCGGCCTCCGCGCAGGCGACCGCCAGCGCATCGGCCACCGCCAGCGAGTCGACGACCACCGACAACTCGCAGCCCTGCGCGCGCAGCGCGAGCGCCTGCCCGATGCGCCCGGGCGCGAGCGCCACCGCGTACAGGATGTCGCGGATGCCGCCGGCGTGGAACCGGGCCGCCTCCTTGAGCGTGGACACGGTGATCGACTGCGCGCCGGCCGCGAACTGCGCCTGCACCACGGGCAGGCATTTGCTCGTCTTCGCGTGCGGGCGCAAGCGGCAGCCGAGGCGATCGACCTGCCCCTGCATGCGCGCGATATTGGCAGCCATGCGGGGGCGATCGAGCAGCAGCGCGGGTGTTTCGAGGGCATCGAGATGCATCGCGTGGCGTCCGGAATGCGGGAGCCCCGATGATGCCTGTGGTCGCGCCGCGATGCGGATCGGACACGGGCCCCTCGTTGACGAGCGCCGGCGAGGCCGCCACCATCGCCTTCGCGGCGCACGCCCGACCCGTTCCGATCCTCAGGTCGGCGGGGACGGGCACCCGGCGCCAGGCACCGGAGGAGACCTCGTGCAGACGATGACCATCCCCAGCGCATCGGCCGCGCCCGTCCGGCGGCGGGAAACCGCTCGACTGCGCCGGGACTCGCGCGGCCGGACGGGGTGCGCAGCGCCTCGCCCCGCGCAGGTGGGCCGTGCACTCGCGCTGGCGGGCCTTGCCCTGTTCATGCAGGCTGCGGCGGTCGTCGCCCAGGCCTGGCCCGCGCGACCGGTGCGGGTGATCATCCCGTGGGCACCCGGGGGCTCGAACGACGGCGTCGGACGCATCGTGTTCCAGCGCATCGCCGAACAGTACTCGCAGCCCTTCGTCGTCGAGAACCGTGGCGGCGCGGCCGGCACGCTGGGCGCGGCCGTGGTCGCCCGCGCGCCCGCCGACGGCCACACCCTGATGGTCCACTCCGCCTCGCACGTGGGCAACGCGCATCTGTACAAGTCGCTGCCCTACGACACGCTCAAGGATTTCACCGGCATCGCGAATCTCGCCTCGCAACCGGGCGTCCTCGTGGTGCACCCCTCGTTTCCGGCGAAGAGCCTGCAGGACTTCCTGCGACTGGCGAAGGCCCGGCCCAGGGAGATCCAGTACGCCACCCCTGGCAACGGCAGCGCCCCGCACCTGTTCATGGCGATGCTCACCTCGATGACCGGCGTGGACCTTCAGCACATTCCGTACAAGGGCGGCCCCCAGTCGACCACCTCGGTGCTCCAGGGCGAGACCCAGGCCACGTTCTCGACGCTGCCCAACGCGCTCGCGCACGTGCAGAGCGGACGACTGCGCCCGCTGGCGGTCTCCACGCCGCAGCGACTCGGGGTCCTGCCCAGGGTGCCCACGGTCGCCGAGGCGGGCGTGCCCGCGTACGAGTGGAACCCCTGGATCGGCGTGCTCGCGCCTGCCGGCACGCCCCGCGAGGTAGGCGAGCGGTTGCACGCGGACGTGCAGCAGGTGCTGGGCCGGGAGGAGACCCGCCGCGGCTTCGAGGCGCTGGGCGTGGAGCCCATCGGCGAGAGCCAGGACGCGTTCCGCACGCGCATCGCGCGCGACTTCGAACGCTACCGCAAGCTCTACTCGCTGATCGAGATCCGCATCGAATGACCGCCCTGCAGGGGATTGCCGCCGCGCTTATCATGCATGCCTGGCGCAGGAACACACTCAACCGGAGGAGAGTTTCATGACGAAAGGAAAGGTCGACAGGGCCGCACAGATGGCCCGGCTGCCGGTTCGCGGGGACGAGGATCCGTACGTGGTGGCGGTCGGTGGCTTCTATCGCCGCTGGTTGAACCTGGTCGACGACCTCGATCCGATGATCGAGGCGGTGGCGAAACTCAAGGGTACCGAGGACGAGGACTGGGTCCCGGTGTGGAACGAGGTGGCACGGCGCTACGAGGGCGAGGCCGAGGCCGCGCTCGCCGCCGGCGACCGCGCCGGGGCGCGCTCCGCGTTCCTCAACGCGAAGACCTACTACAGCATCGCGCGCTTTCCCTCGCCCTACTGGTCGGGATCGACCATCTGCCCACCGGACATGGGGCCGCTCAAGACCAAGGCCTACGAGGACTACCTGCGCTGCTTCGAGCGCGCGGCCGCGCTGGGCGAGTACCCGCCCGAGGTCGTTCGCGTGAGCCGCGACGGCATGCACGCCACCGGCCACCTGCGCCTGCCCAGGCACGCCAGCGCGACGAACAAGGTGCCTGCCGTGCTGGTGATGTGCGGCGCCGACATGTACAAGGAAGACCGCGAGAAGTACGCCGACGGCGCGATGGTCGAGGGCATCGCCTCGCTGGTGGTCGATGCGCCCGGCACGGGCCAGACGACCTTCCCGCACGCGCCCGAATCCATCGTGGCCTGGCAGGCGGCCATCGACCTGCTCGCCTCGCGGCCGGAGATCGACGCCGGGCGCATCGGCGCCTTCGGGGTCAGCCGCGGCGGTCTGTGGGTCATCCGGCTGGCGGCGCACGAGCCGCGGATCAAGGCCGTGATCTCGTGCGCGCCCGGAGGGGCAGGCTACTGGGGTACGCCCGAGGAGCGTGCCGAGTGGCGACGCGCCGCCGAAGAACGCGCGAAGACCAACTGGTTCGGTCCGCGCGGCACCAAGCCGGCTCCCAAGCCGATGACCGAGGAGGACCAGCGGCGCGAGTTCCTGCGCTGGTCGCTGAAGGACCAGGGCCTGCTCGACCGCCTCACCATGCCCATGTACCTGGTCAACGGCAAGATCGACCACCTCACCCCGATCGGCAACATCTACCTGCTGCTCGAAAGCGGCCCGCCCACCGGCCGCGTGGCGCGCGTCTACGACGACGACGGCCACATCGCGGCGAAGAACGAGCGCATCTGGGCACCGGCCGCATGGTCCTGGATGCGCGAGCAACTCCAGCGCTGAACCCGGCCGCGGCGCGGGGCTGGCAGCCCCACGCCGCGACGACGGCGCGCGCAGCCGCGTGCGCCCCGGGTCTGCGCCTCGCCCGCGGTCGCGAGAACGCAGGGGCGAGATGCGGATGACCCGGCGTCCTCAGGACACCAGCGCCGGGAGCAGCATGAGCAGCAGCGCGCCGACCAGCACGCGACGCTGCAACCGGGCCGCTGCATCGAGGCGAGCCACCGCGTGCGCGCACGCCTCGCCGACGGATTCGGTGGCCGTCCCGATCGCCGCCAGCGCGCAGGCGGCGACGAGATCAGCCGAGCCCGCGATCCGCTCCCGACCGGGCGCCGCCGGTGTCGCCCGCCAGGCCTCGGCGGTCGCGCCCGTGTCCCCGCACACCGCGATCAGCGCGGCGACGAGTCGCGCGGGCAGGACCTCGAGCCCCTCGCGGGCGAGCAGGGCCCACCGGCCGACGGTCTCGCGCACCGCGGGTTCAGGGGCTTCGGACCAGCGGATCGCCACCGCGTCGGCCACCCGGACCAGCACCGCACCGGCGCCCCCGGGCAGCAGCGCGAACCAGAACAGGGGCGAGTAGACCGTGCGCAGCGCGTCGGCGGCGGCACGCGAGATCGCCGCATCGGCGATCTGCATGGCCGTGAGCGCCTCGCCATCCTCGCCGGGCGCCTGCGTGATGGCATCGGGCATGCCCGCGCTGCCATCGACACGAGCGCCCCAGTCGGCCAGCGCCTCCCGAGCGAGATCGACCTGCCCCTCGAGCAGCGCCCAGCGCACGCGCGACCACGCACGGGCGCTCGGCTGCCACCGCAGCGCATGCCAGAGCAGGAACACCGACAGCAGCCCGGCGAGCAGCCCTGTCACGCCCGCCAGTACGTGCCCGGCCAGCATGGCAGCGACCGCGAGGCCTGCCGCCAGCAGGCCCCAGGCGAGCGCGGCGTGCGCGGGGTTCCCGCCGTTGAAGCGGACCTCGGCCCCATCGGCCAGGCGAGCGAGTTCACGCGCGACGTCGGCCGCGCCGGGTGCCTCTCGCCGCGCGGAGAGCAGCAGGGCGACCCCGGCCGCGATCACGCTCATCTCCGCCCCCGGACACCGACCGGATCGACGCGGGGCGCGGTGGTCGACGACCCGCCTCCGCGGCAGGCGCCACCGTCACCCGCCGGGGGCCTCGGGCGGGACGCCACAGGTCGGCTGGGGACTCGCATCGGTTCAGCGACGCAGGCGCAGGTAGATCTCCGGCAGCTTGGCGGGCAGGCTGCCGATCTGGTCGAGCACGAGGTAGTGCCCGCGGCCGAAGATCTGCGGCAGGTACTGGTTCGCCAGCGTATCCACCGTGATGCAGAACGGATGCACGCCCGCGTTCACCGCCTCCTTCACGGCCATCCGCGTGTCCTCGTGCAGGTAGCGGCGATCCCCGCCGTCGTCGTAGTCCTCGGGGCGCCCGTCCGAGAGCAGCAGCAGCAGGCGGCGCGGCGTCTGCACGCCCTCGAACCGGTGTACCGCGTGGCGGATCGCCGCTCCCATGCGCGTGGCAAGGCGTCCGGAGAGCCCGCCGACGGTCGACCGCACCGACTCGTTGAACGGCTGGTCGAAATCCTTGATCCGGTAGTAGTTGACGTTGTCGCGGTACTTCGAGCAGAAACCCGCGATGCTGTACGGATCGCCGACCTCCTCCATGCTCTCGGCGAAGAGCAGTACGCCCGCGCGCACCGTGTCGACCAGCCGTCCGCTGCCGTCGGCAACCGTCTGCATGATCGAGGTCGACAGGTCCGCCAGCAGCGTGACCGCGACGTCGCGGTTGCGGATCGCCCGACGCTTGTAGACCCGCGGCTCCGGCGAGCGTCCGGCCGCGCGCTCGGTGACGTAGCGCACGGTCGCCTCGAGATCGAGGTCATCGCCGTCCATCTGGCGGGTGAGCGGCGCGGGACGGGTGGGCTTCTGGGCCTGGATCGCCTTCTTCAGGCGCTTGAGCGTGCCGGCGTGACGATCGGCCAGGCGCTGCGCTTCGAGCGGATTGGACTCGGCCAGCACCTTCTCCGCAACCCAGGCCCAGTCGGCCTTGTAGCGGTTCTCGCGGTAGTCCCACTCGGGATACGGAATCCCCCGATCCGGCCCCTGCCCCTTCCCGGGGGCCTGCGGCGAGCGTTCGCCCGAGCGCATTTCCCCGGCGCCCTTGCGCGCGGACGCCGATTGCGCGTGGGCGGCCGCAGCCGATTCGTCGGCCTCGGCCTCCTGGGCGCCGGTCTCCTGCTCGACCGACTCGCCCTCCTCGTCCGGGTCGCCCTCGCCCTCGCTCGACTGCGAGTCGCCCTGCTCCTCGCTGCGCTCGCTGCGGCTGCCCGGTCCCTCGGCCGCCTTCACCTCGTGGCCGAGATTGGGCGAGCGGCCCGGCAGATAGGCCGCCTGGGCATCCTCGGCCGTGTAGACCGCCGGCAGCGCGCACAGCGGCAACAGCGCGCAGGCGACGGCATGCGCGTCGGCGACCGTCGCATCGGGTTCGAGCAGGCGCGCCAGCAGCCGCGCCTGTGCGTCGTCCAGGCCGTGCGTGCGCCCCTGCGCCAGGCGCAGCGTGGCCATCGCGTAGTCGCACCAGGCCCGCGCCGGTCCCTCGGCCGGGCCCGACAACGCGGCCAGTCGCAGCAGCCGGGAGAGGTGCGTGGGCGCGATGCAACCGATCGCATGGTCGATGCGCAGGTCTTCGCACAGGTCGAACAGCAGGCGGAAGCGCTCGGCATCCTCGCCGTGGAACGCGATCAGCGGCTCCCAGGAGATCGCGAGTGCTTCGGCCACCGCGCCCTCCAGCCCGAACTGCGCGAACAGTCGACGCAGCGGCGCGACCGCGTAGGTCCCGAACGCCAGGTGCCCTGCCACGTGGAGCGTACCCAGCACCGCGTGCTCGCGGTCGGGCAGTGCCACCGGCATCAGCAGCGAACGCCCGTCGGTCTCGACGAACGCCCGGCCGCGGTCGGGCGACCACCCGCTCTCGCCGATCTCGCACGGCTGCCCGTACCACGCGGTGAGCAGCATCTTCAGGAAGCGCTCGTGGTCCTTCGGTCGGAAGCCGGGCAACTCGTCGAGCAGCAGGCGCAGGCTCTCGTCGGACTCGAGGCGGAAGTAGGCCTCGCCGCGGAAGCGGTCGGCCGTCAGCAGGTCGATGCCGCGCCGCGCCCACGGCCCGATCGCTCCCGCGCCCAGCAGCGTGCGTACGCGCAGCGCCCCGGGCAGGAAGTTGCCCAGCGACAGGCGGCGATGGGCAAACAGTTCCTCGGCGGGCGTGCAGACCTGCTCGATGCCGGCCACGCCCTGCCGACCGGCCAGCTCGCGCACCGGGATCGCGAAGTACGCGGCCCCGCTGTCGGCATGCCGTCCGCACCAGGCGAGTCCGATGTCCGCCCAGCGCGCCGCTCCGATCGGCCCGAGCGTGGCGAGGGCCGACGGCAGGTTGCCCATGAATCCGTCGATCGACTTCCACGAGCCCGGCACGTCGACGAAGCGCAGCGCCTGGGCGATCCAGCGGCCCTCGGGGCCTGCAGCCATCGCATCGGGGGTACCCCGGACGAAGGCGCGGCCGGCGTCGCGATCGAAATCGAACAGCCGCCGCGCCGCGCCGACCCACTCCAGCGCGAACGCCTCGCCGCGCGCGGCCACCACCGCGGGCAGCACGGCCTGCACCTCGCGATGCGCGACGAAGCTCGCGCGCCCGAGGGCGGCAAGCGCCTCGGGCAGCGCGCCCGGCTCCGCGGCCTCGACCTGCGCCGGCTCGGCCGGCCCCTGCTGTTGATCATCCTGCCCCATGACCGCGCTCCTCAGCCTCCGTTTCGCGTGAGCCGCCGGGCGATCCATCGACCCGAGAGCAGCGTGGCGATCAGCAGCACCACGGCGGCCATCAGCAGTTCGTCGTGCATCCGGGCGTCCTGCAGCAGCGACTCGATCGCGGTACCGAACAGGTAGCCGGCCACCCCGATGGCCGCCGTCCAGATCGCGACGCCCGCCACGTTGAACACCACGAACCGCCAGGCCGGCACCGCACTCATGCCGAGCGCGATGGGCGCGGCGATGCGAAATCCGTACAGGAAGCGGTTGGCGAGGATGATCGCGATATCGTAGCGCTTCACCCAGCCGCTGATGCGCGATACCCGCCCGGCCACGCGCGGGAAGCGCGCGAGGAAGGGGAGCGCGTAGCGGATGCCGATCACGTAGTAGGCGAGATCACCGAGGTAGGTGCCGACGAAGGCCACCAGTGCCACGCCCAGCGGATCGAGCAGGCCCTGGCTCGCGGCGACCATGCCCACCACCAGCGTGGCTTCGCCCTCGAGGAAGGTTCCGGCGAACACGAACCAGTAGCCGTACTCGCGGGTGAGCGCCGCCAGGTCCAGTCCCAGCCAGTCGAGGAGTCCCACGGCGAAGGGCGGCGTGCCGGAAGGCCGGCCCGCGCGGGGCTACTCGAAGTGCGCCCGAACGATCTCGAGCAGCGCGGCGGCCAGCTCGAGGTCGTCGGTCATCGGGTTGATCAGCGCGACCTGGCAGGCCTCGACCGGGGGCAGGCCCGCCACGATCATGCTGGCGGCATAGACCAGCGCCCGCGTCGACGTGACCTCGTCGAGGCCGTGGTCCTTGAGCGCACGGGCCTTGCGCGCGACGGCCACCAGCCGCGCCGCCGCATCGGCCTCGAGCCCGGGCACTTCGTTGACCAGGATGCGGCGTTCGGTCTCCTCGGCCGGGAAGTCGAAATTGAGCGCGACGAAGCGCTGCTTGGTGGACGGCTTGAGGTCCTTCAGCACCGTCTGGTAGCCCGGGTTGTACGAGATGACCAGCAGGAAGTCGGGATGCGCGGCGACCTCCCGCCCGGTCTTCTCGAGGGGCAGGCGTCGGCGATGGTCGGTGAGCGGATGGATGATGACGGTCGAGTCGGTGCGGGCCTCGACGATCTCGTCGAGGTAGCAGATGGCTCCCGCCTTCACCGCGCGCGTGAGCGGGCCGTCCTGCCAGACCGTCTCGCTGCCCTCGAGCAGGAACCGCCCCACCAGGTCGGAGGAGGTGAGGTCCTCGTGGCAGGACACCGTGACCAGCGGGCGATCGAGCCGCCAGGCCATGTGTTCGAGGAAACGGGTCTTGCCGCAGCCGGTGGGTCCCTTCAGCATGACCGGCAGGCGCCGCCGGTACGCGGCCTCGAAGATCTCCACTTCGCGGCCCTGCGGCTCGTAGTACGGCGCCTCGGGCGTCGGACGCGCGGGCGGAACGATGTCGTGCGTCCCCTCGCCGGCTCCGTTGGCTGCGGCGGGCTGTCGGTCGGGCTGGTTCATGCGGTCATCCTGCGGGTGAGCCGGTGAGAATATCACGCTACCCGCCGCGTCCCGCCCCGGACAGCCGCCCACGCACCTCGAAGCCGACCTCGTCGACCACCCTGCCGCCGGCGTCGACGAGTTGCAGCCGGTGGACCCCCGGGCGGGGTGCCCAGCTCCAGGGGCGCTCGGCCGGCCCCAGCACCTCTCCGCCCAGCACCCATCGCTCGCCCGCCCGCGCCATCCGCGCCGAGAACAGCACGCGCTGCCGCTCGGGCGGGATGTCCGGGTCGAGCGCGAGGACAACCCCGTCGCCGGGATAGCCGATCCGCGCCCCGCCCGGCGGCGCGGCAACCCCGACCCCGGACTGCTCGGAGCCCGCGACGAACCACTCGAGTCGCGGCGGCTCGCCCGCGGAGGACCGGGCGGCTGCGTCGAACCGTACTGCCGCTCGCACGAGGCCCGGCGGCGGGATCGGCGCGGGCGCGGGGTCGTCGCGATGCAGCCGCTCCATCGTCGCCTGCCACAGGGGCGCGGCGCCGGACACGCCCGAGACGTCCCGCATCGGCGAGCCGTCGAAGTTGCCGACCCATGCGCCGACCGTGTAGCGGCTGGAAAAGCCGATGCACCAGTTGTCGCGCATGTCCTTGCTGGTGCCGGTCTTGACGCCGGTCCACACGCGGGTGGCCAGCGCGCTGGTGAACCCGAAGGTGGCGCTCGCGGCGTCGCGATCGGCGAGGATGTCGGCCACGATGAACGCCGTGGCCGCGTCCATCACGCGGCGCCCCCTGCACCGCGACGCCGGCGGGCAGCGGCGTCCAGCGCAGCGGCGAGGCGAGTCCGCCATTGGCGATCGTGCGGTAGGCATTGACCAGCTGCTCGAGGCGGACCTCCGCGCTGCCCAGCGCAAGCGAATAGCCGTAGTGCTCGCCCTCGCGCGAGACGTCCGAGAACCCGAGCTGCCGCAGGCGATCGGCGAAGGCGTCGGGCCCCACCAGCACGAGCGTGCGCACCGCGGGGACGTTGAGCGACGAGGCGAGCGCCGAGCGCAGGCTGACCCACCCCGCATATCGCCGGTCGTAGTTGCGCGGGACGTAGAGCCCGCCCGGCGCGGGAAGATCGAGAGGCGCGTCGTCGAGGAGGGACGCGGCGGTCAGCTGCCCGCGCTCCATCGCCATCTGGTAGAGCAGCGGCTTGAGCGTGGAGCCGGCCTGCCGCGGCGCTCGCACGCCATCGACATGCCGTGCGCTGGATCGGTCGCCCCCGTTGCCCACCCATGCCAGCACCTCGCCCGAGCGGTTGTCGACCACCAGCAAGGCGGCATCGGCCACATGGCGGCCGGCGAGACGCTCGAGCTGGTCGGCGACCGCCTCGACCGCCCAGGCCTGCAGCCCCCGATCGAGCGAGGAGACCCGCGAGGCGCCATCCACGCCCAGCAAGGCCCGCGCCGCATGCGGCGCCAGCGCCACGGCCGGTGCGATGCGCGGGGCGGCGCGCAGCCTGTGGTGTGCCACTGCCTGCAGGCGATCGCACGCGACCGCGGGCGACCCACCCTGCGCGAGCCGACAGGCGCGGCGGGCGACCTGCTCGGCGGTGGCGTTCGGGCGCGCGAGCAGGGCAGCGACCAGCCACGCCTCGGCTGCGTCCAGCGCCGAAGGATCGCGCCCGAAGAGGCCCTGCGCCGCAGCGCCGATCCCGACCAGTTCGCCGCGCAGCGGAGCCAGGTTGAGGTAGGCCTCCAGGATCTGCTCGGGGCGCCAGCGAACGGTGAGCGCGACGGCAGCGACGGCCTGGCGCAGCTTCTGCCCGAGGCTGCGCCGCGCCCCGCCAGCGGCCAAGCGCGGGTCGATCAGCGAAGCCACCTGCATGGCCAGCGTGCTGGCACCGCGGGGCGGCCCCGAGCCCTGCGACAGCCGGGCCTGCAGGGCGGTGGCGACCGCGACCGGGTCGACGCCCGGATGCCGCCCGAAGCGTCGGTCCTCCACCGCAATCACGGCCGCGACCACTGCCGGCGAGACCCGATCGAGCGGCACCCACTCCAGGCGGCGGATCCTCGGATCGACCCGCAGCGAATGCAGCGGCTCGCCGTGGCGATCGAGCAGCCACGCGTCGCTCGCCGCCGCGCCGGTGCGCACCGTGGCGAAGGACGGTATCCACCAGACCGCCAGGCCCCAGCCCGCCGCGAGCGCGAGCAGTCCACCGGCGACCATCGCCCCGCCCGTCGCCCGCCAGCCGCGCGCGCGGGCACGTTCGCGCACCGCCGGGTTCATCGCGCACGCTCCGTGGCGAGGCCCGATCGCCGGGTACCGCAGGCGCCGCGCCCTGCCGGGCGAGGCGCGGCCGATGCGCGCCGGCCGCTTGCCACGCCGGGCGGGAGGACGGTCGCGCTCAGGGCGCGACCTCGAGCGTGCTGGCCGGCAGTTCGCCGTACATGTCGGGCGCGTACATCGCCTCGACGCGGCTCGAGGGCAGGCCGAAGCGACCGGCCTGGTTCAGGCGCATCACGTACTCGACGACGAAGCGCCCCTGCGGCACCTGCCGGAAATAGGCTCGGTAGGCCGCCGCGGCGCGCTCCTCGAAGTCCGGCGCGAGTGGCCTGGGCGGGCGTGCGCCCTGCGTCGAGCCACCCGCCGCCGCGGCGGCAACCACCGGCGAGGCGCCCGCGAGCAGCGCGGCACCCGCGGGCACCGGATCGGCGACCACCACCCACGACATCGGGGTCTGTGCCTCGATGCTGAGCCGTACGCGGACCTGGTCGCCGACCGACCAGCGTCCCGGTTCGCGCTGCACCACGGCACTGAGCGTCCGCTCGAGCCGGAAGCCGGCCGCCACCGGCTCGCGCAGGCGCAGCGCAGCATGGGTCTGCACCGTGATCCACGGCTGGCCGGCCCCGACATGCGAGACCCGCAGCGTGCCACCGGTGGGCGGAACATCGAACCGCTCGGCGGCGGAGTCGCCCGGACGTCCGGCCGAAGGGGCCCAGGCCAGCGCGCGCGGCTCGCCGGCGAATTCGAGCCGCGTGCTGCCGCCGACCGCGGCCGCCTCGCGCCGGGCAGCAAAGCGGGCAAGCGCCACGCTTGCCCAGGCATTCGCCACCGTGGTGTCCCAGCGGCCTTCGCGCTGGCGATCCAGCAGGCCCCGCGCCAGCCGCGCGAGGTCGTCCTGCCAGGCCGGGTCGTCCACCGCCGCGAGCAGCAGCCGGGCCGCCGAGGCATCCGGCGAACCGAGCAACCAACCCATCCGCTCGGAGGGCTCGCGCACCAGACCGAGCGTCGTGCCCTGCAGCACCACGCGCGCCCGCAGCACCGACGCCGCCTCTTCCCGCCACGCATCGCGTCGGCGCGCCGGCACCGCATCGAGCACCGACATCCAGTCGAGCAGCGTGGCCAGCGGCCATCGCTGCGGCTCGACCGCGAGCGACTCCAGCCACGCCGGCTCGAGCGCCTGGCCCTGGCGGGCGAGCGCGGCGAGCGCCGCGACGCGGCGCAGCGAATGGTCGGCCGCATTCGCGTCGGACCGGCGCGCGATCCCGCCCTGCGCGAAACGCTGCAGCCCGGCCAGCATGGCCCGACGCGCATCGGCGGGGAGCGGCCAGCCCTGCCGGGCGGAGATCGACAGGAGATACGCGGTCAGCACGTCGCTGCCTTCGCGCATCGTGGGGAAGTAGCGTGCCAGCCCGTCGCGGTCCAGCGCGGCAGGCAGCCCCGCCATCAGCGCATCCCACGCCGCGCGATCGCCGGCCACGACCGCGCGCGAGACTCTCTGCTCGAGGCAGGTGTACGGATAGGCCGCCATCCAGTCGCGCATCGCGCGCAGATCTCCCGCCATGCTGGCGCTGGCGCTCACGCGCAGGAAGGTGCTGCCAGGCTCGGCATTCGCCGGCGGTGTCACCGGCAGTTCGACCGTCGCGCCGGGTGCCGCCTGCACGAGCGTTGCCTGCACCGGCCGCGGCACGAGCAGGGGCTCGACGCGCTGGACGATGCGCAACCGGTCCGCGACGCCCGCGGCCTCGGCCTCGAACAGCCAGTGCAGCGCGCCGCGAGCGACCGGCACCTCGTGCGGCCAGGCGAGCAACCGGGCCTCGCCGGGCGCGAGCCGTACCACCTGCTCCGGCATCGCCGTGGCCGCAGCCTCCTCGTGCTGCGCTTCGCGTACCCGGGCGCGCACGCGCGCCTCCAGCGGCTCGCCGGTGGTATTGCGCACCGTGGCCTGGGCCGGATAGCGGTCACCGGGCCGGACCAGCGACGGCAGCCCGGAGATCAGCATCAGGGGTTGCGTGGATCGCACGGTCGAGGCGCCGGTGCCGAACAGCGCGCTGCCGGCGCTGGCGACGGCGACGATGCGAAACCGGGTGAGCGAATCGTTGAGCGGCACCCGCACCCGCGCCTCGCCCTGCGCATCGAGCCGTACCCTCGGCTGCCAGGACAGGAGGGTGTCGAACAGTTCCCGGGTGGCGCCCGCTCCCCCACCCCCACCGGGCACCAGGGCCTTGCGGCCGAAATGCCGACGCCCGATGACGTGCAGTTGGGCCGTGGCCGTGTTCACCTCCAGGCCTCGCAAGCCCATCATGCGGGCGAGCAGCGGCCAGCTGTCGTTGTCGGCGATCTCGAGCAGCGCCTCGTCGACCGCCGCCAGCGCGACCTCCGCGCCGGCTGGCGGCGGCGAGCCGTCGGCCCGTCGCACCCTCACGCGCACGTCCGCCGTCTCGCGGACCCGCAGCACGTCGCGCTCGGGCAGAACCTGCACCTGGAGCTCATGAGCGCGCCAACCCACCTCGATCCTCGCCACGCCCATGCGCAGGGACGGACGACCGAGGTCGACCGTCGCCGTGGGTTGCACCTCGGTCGCACGCCCTCGCACCGCGAGCACCGACACGAACACGTTGGGTGCGTGCGAGCCGGCCACCGGCACCTCGACCACGGGCGCGCGTCCCGACAGCGTCTGCACGCGCGCGTCGATCACGCCCTCGCGCTCGACGGTGACCAGCGCAGTGGCCTCGCGAAACGGCATCCGGACCTGGAAGCGGGCGCGCGTGCCGGGCTCGTAGCGGGGCGCCTCCGCGATCACGTCCATGCGGTCGCTGTCGCCCATGTCGAACCAGGCCTCCTCGCGGCCGACCACCCACACCTCGCGATGGGCGGATGCGGGCCGCCCCTGGGCATCGCTTGCGCGCGCGCGCAGCAGCACGTTGCCTTCGGTGCCCACGGCGCCCTCGCAGGCGAGGCGTCCGCGCGCGTCGGTTCGGCCACTGCACAGCGAGCCTATGCGCCGGACGTCGGTATGGCTCTCGAACGCATAGAAGCCACCGATCAGGCGACGCCGGTGGGAATAGTCGCGGCTGCGGAACACGTCCACGCTCACGGAGGAGTCGGCGACGGGGCGACCGGAGGGATCGAGCACCACCACTTCGGCCCGTAGCCGGTCGCGCTGCGCGACCCAGCCGTCGGTACGCAGGCCCACCACCACGCCCGAGGGCCACCAGGTCGATCGGGTCGCCGCGGTGAGCGTCTCGCCGCCGGGGTCGCGGTATTCGAGTTCGACCAGCAGGTCCTGCGGCTGCGTCGCACGCGGGATCGGGTCGATCGGGATCCGCGCGCCCCCCTGGGCATCCAGAAGCGCGCTGCGCGCGGGCAGCGGGCGCGGTCCATCGCCGGGGGCCGCGGTCCGCGCGCGATCGGCATCCTGCCCGTCATCGTCGACCTCATCGAGCCGCCCGCCGCGCATGCCCCGTACGCGCAAGCCCTCGACGACGTCGCCGTTGGCGAACACGAACCCCTCGTGCCCCGCGAAGGACACCACCCGCGGCGAAGTGGCCGCGCGCAACCGCACCGGCAGCCCCGAGGCCGGCCCACCGGAGAGATAGGACACCTGCACGTCGACCGCGGTCTGGCTGCTCCCGACGAGCGGCTGTCCCGGCGCGGCGATCCGCGCGCGCATCGCCGGCAGCCGGAACGCCTCGACGCGAAAGCGCGCCACCGCGCGCGCGCGAACGCCCGGCGAGGCCTCGTCGAAGCCACCCGGACCCGGGGCATCCGCGCCGCGCCCCGTGCTGCCCGCCGGCGCCAGCCGGTCGAGCGTGCGCACCTCGTATTCGCCCAACCTTGCATCGGCGGGTATCGCCCATTGCGTGACCGCGCTGCCGTCGGGCTGCCAGGCCACCGGTGCCTCGAACCGTCGGCCGCTGCCCAGGTGCTCGATGACCACGCGCCCGGCAAGGCGCGCGAGCGGCGGCACGGCTAGCCCGGTGCGCACGCGCTCGCGCGCGAAGAGCTTCATGTGCACCGTCTCGCCGGTGCGCAGCAGCGTGCGGTCGAGCACCGCGCGCAACGAATACGGGCCGTCGTGATCGCCCGCGGGCAGGTTGAAGCGCCAGGGCGCGAGTCCCTCGCTCCACCCCGACAGGGTGAAACTGAAGTCATCGCCCCGCGTCACCGTCACCACGAGTTGCCGATCGCCGCGTTGCACGCACGGGGGCAGGGCCTCGTCGGCCGGCAGCGCGCGCTCGATGCGCACCAGGCCCGCGCGGTCGGAGACCGCGTCGTGGTGCACCGTGCCTGCGCAGTCGAGCACCCTCACGCGGGCGCCGGCGACCGGCTCGCCCCGATCGAGGGAAGTGACCCAGACCAGCGAGGACTCGCGTCCGCGCTTGAAGTGGGCGACGAGATTGGTGACCAGGGCGGTCGCAGGCACGTGGTAGGCATCCGCCGGTCGCGCGGGCGGCTCGGGCGGACGCGGCGGGGGCTTGCGACCGGCGGCCTTCGCCTCGCCGACCGCCTCCTGCCACTGGCGCTCGATGCGGGCCGCGTCGCTCTCGAGCAGCGCCGCGCCGAGGCGCCGGCTCGCCAGCTCGACCACGTAGAAGCCGGGCCCCCCGAGCGGGATGCCGATCACTTCGAAGTCGCGCGCGGGGGTCGACCGGGGTAGTTCGAAGGCGCGCACGCCCGCGCCCTCGCGCAGCAGCGGCTCGCGTCTCGCCTGGCCATCGCCCCAGGCCTCCTCGGTGCGACGGATCCACGCGACCAGCTCGCGCGGGGTGGGGGCTTCGAGCCGCAGCATCCGCCCACGCGCGCCGCCGGCCGCCTCCGCGCCGTCGAGATTGCGCACGGTCACCGGCAGCAGCGCGCCGGCCTGCGCCTCGATCACCCCGAAACGCGCGGCAAAGCGCACCAGCGGCGGGTCCTCTCCGGTGCGCACGGCAAGCGGGAAGCGCTCGGCGTTCTCCAGCCCGCGGCCCGCGTCGTCGCGCAGGCCCGGGGGCAGTTCGAGCGTGTAGGCGGTGTTCGGCTCGAACGGCCCCCGGAACAGCAGCCATTGCGCGGTGCGCGTCTGCGGGGCGCGTCCGAACCAGGCGAGGATCCTCGCCCACCAGCGCCGCCACCACGCGGGCTGCGGCTCGTCGGCGGCCGCCTCCCCGTCGACCGCGCCGGGGATCACCCGTCCGTCCGGCGCGCGCAGACGCACCTGCGCGAGCCACGCGCGATCCGCGGGCGCCGAGAAATCGACGCGCATCGGCAGCACCGGCACGCAATCCCCGCCGGCCTGGGTGCGCGTGCAGGAGAAACGCGCGCGGAACAGGGGCCGGGTCCGATAGCCGAGACGCACCGCGGGATGCCCCTGTTCGCCGGAGGGGGTGGCGACCCCGCTGCCCCACACGAGATCGACCGCCGCGTCCGGGGGCAGGGTGCGGGCGCAGCGCACGACCAGCCGGCGCGATTCCCGATCGGCCCGGATCGCGGCGGCCGGCTCCGCCTCGCCGGGCCATCGGCGCACCGCGCGCCCGGCGAGGATCGCCCGCCGCTCGTCGCCCTCGATCACCTGCAACGGGATCGTCTCGTTCACGCCCTCGGCGGCGCAGTGCGCATGCGCGAGTACGCTCGGCGTGGATACCGGCGCGTCGAGCGCGAGCACGAACGCCTGGCGCTCGTCGATCCCGTGCATGCCGACGGGCGGGTCGGTGGCGATCACCGCGGGGCCGCCAGTGTGCAGTTCGAAGCGCCGCGCCCCGTCGAGCGCATCGCCGGCGAGGCTGCGCCAGGGGTCGATCCGCTCGAAGCGGCAGCGGACGCCGCCGGGCAACGGGCGGTCGAAGTCGTAGACCCACTGGCGCGCATCGAGCCAGCGCCCGCGGCCGGGCACCGGGCAGTCGACGCGCACCGGGTCCGGTGCGTAGGGCTCGCCCAGCGCGACCAGGTCCGCGGACGCCCGCAGCGAGAACTGCGCCGCACCCGGGGCGAGGCCGATCGGCGCCCCGATCACGGCGGCGCGCGGACCGGCGGTGGCGGTTGGCGCCCCTGCGGGGCTCGGACGCGCGCTGGCGGTCGTGACGCAGCCGGTCGCACCGAGCACGACGCCCGCGAGCAGAATACCGAAGAGCGCCCTCCCCGGCCCGCGCCGGAGGCGATCCTGACATCCGGTGCGTCGCACCCGCAAGGCCGCGAGGCCGGTCCGTGCCGGCGCGAGTGTCGTCCCCTCCCCCATGGCCGGAGTGTGCCTTCGGATCGGTCGCGGGAAAAGGGCGACTGCCCGCCCGGTCGCGTCGACCTGCCCTTCGGGATGCAGGACGCGTTCGTGCGCGACCGTCCGCCACAAGCCTCACGCTAGACTGCGCCCCTGACTGCCTGGAGCCGCCCGATGATCCGACTGCCGCCGGACCTGCCCGACCGATTCCTGGCGGCCAACGAGGTGCACGCGCGCCCGTTCGACCCTGCGGCCACCCCCTCCCGGGCCTCCTACCTCGCGGTGCTTGTCGATGCCCCCCAGCGGGCGGCCGAACTCGCCCACCTGGGGCGCCTGTGCGAGCGCTACGGCGAGGTCCCACCGGCCGAGGGCATCACCCAGTTCGCGCTCCGCTTCGGCACGAACCAGCTGAAGTGGGAGCGCCACGGCGAGTTCTCGACCTACATCGTCTCCACGCCCGGCGAAGGCACGCGTCCGTTCTCGGAACCCGCGATCGAACAGTTGCCGCAGGAGTGGCTGGCCGCCGTCCCCGGCCAGACGATCATCGCGGCCAATGCCGCGCTGGTCCCCGCACCGGCAGGCGGACTCGACCGCGACCTCGACGCGCTGCTCGCCACCTGCTTCGGCGATGCCACGGTGGTCGGATCGGCGATCGGCGACGGCGCGGGCGCCGCCTTCACCGACTTCCGGCTGCAGCCCGACGGGTTCCAGCGCTTCCTGCTGATCGACGGGCAACTCACCGCCTCGCAGTCCGGGCGCATGCTGCAGCGCCTGTTCGAGATCGAGGCCTACCGCGTGCTCGCACTGCTGTCGCTGCCCATCGCGCGCCGGGTGTCGCCGGGCGTGGTGCGAATCGAACAGGAACTGGTCACCCTCACCGAGGAAATCGCCCGCGAGGAGCGCGCGGACGAAACCCTGCTCGGCGAACTCACCGCGCTTGCCGCTCGAGTGGAGAACGCGCTCGCCGCCACCCAGTTCCGGTTCGGCGCGAGCCGCGCCTATTTCGACCTCGTGCGCTCGCGCATCGCGGAGTTGCGCGAGCAGCGCCTGCCCGGCCTGCAGACGATCGACGAGTTCATGGCACGGCGCCTGAGCCCCGCGATGGCCACCTGCGCGTCGCTCACCAGCCGGCTGCAGGAACTCTCGCAGCGCGTGAACCGCACGAGCAACCTGCTGTCGACCCGGGTCAACATCGTGCGCGAGCGCCAGAACCAGGCGCTGCTCGCCTCGATGGACCGGCGAGCGCGGCTGCAACTGCGACTGCAGCAGACCGTCGAGGGCCTGTCGGTGGTGGCCATCAGCTACTACATGGTCGGCCTCGTCCACTATCTCGCGCTGGGGGTGACCACGGCGGGCCTGCCGGTCAGGCCTGAACTGCTCACCGGCCTTGCCGTGCCCGTGGTTGCGCTGGGCGTCGCCCTGACCGTGCGCTGGGTCCGCGTGAAGGCGGTAGGCCATGCACCGACGCGCGACGAGCCCCGCCCCGGCGCCGGCTGAGCGGGATTTCAACCGACCGCACGGCCACGCGTGCCGGCCGGATCGATGCGACACGGTCAACCCGCCTCGCGCCGCAGGCCCGAGGGTCGACCGGCCATCGGATCGATCGGGGCGCGGGGGTGGCGCTGCCGGTTCGAGCGCCGACGGCAAGGGGCGCAGTCGAGCGCATCCGTCGCGCGAGCGGCGGGATCCCCGCCGCGGGCCGCGACGCCGAGGGGTTCAGCCGCCCGTCGGCGCGGCCCCCTGCGTGTCCGTGTCCTGCGCCGCGCCGCGCACCAGCGAGCGGGCAAAGCAGAGGTCTTCCCAGGACTTGGCCTTCTCCGGAAGATTGCGCAGCAGGTAGGCCGGGTGGTAGGTGACCACCAGCGGCGTGTCGCGGTAGCGGTAGACCTGACCGCGCATGCTGGCGATCGACTGCTCGCGACCGAGCAGCGTGACCGCCGCGGTCTTGCCGAGCGCGATGATCAGCGCGGGCTGCACCAGCGCGATCTGGCGATGCAGGAAAGGCTCGCAGGCCGCGACCTCGTCGGCCGTCGGCACGCGGTTGCCGGGCGGTCGGCACTTCACGATGTTGGCGATGAAGACGTCGCGATCGCGGGCGAGGCCGAGTGCGGCGAGCATGCTGTCGAGCAGTCGACCGGCCTGGCCGACGAACGGCAAGCCGGTCGCGTCCTCCTCGGCCCCCGGCCCCTCGCCCACGAACATCCAGCGGGCACGTCGATCACCGATGCCGAAGACCGTGCATCGGCGAGTGCGGGCGAGCGAGCAGGCGGTACAGCCCGAGACCGCATCGGCCAGCGGCTCCCAGTCGAGCGCGAGGATGTCCGCGGCGCGCGGCGACGGGGGCTCCGGATCACCGCCTGCGGGCGCCGACCCCGATGACGTCGCGACCGAAGCCATCGACCCGCGCGCGCGATCGGTGCGCGGCAGGGCGACGGCCGCGGCGGGCGCATCCCCGGCCGACCGACGCGCATCGGCCGCGCCCTGCGCCCGTCCGTCGGCCGGGGGCCGCGGGGGCATGACGGCGGGGGGATCGACCGGCATCGACCCTGCGGGGTCCGGGTCGCTCGCCGCGCGATCGTCCTGCGAGGGACCGGAGACGGCCGACCGCGACGCCGCCACGTCGCCGGCGGACGCCGCGGCCGCGCGCGACATCGCGGTCGTTCGGTCGCCGCCGCTCCCCGGCCCGGGGTTCGCACGGCCAGCGGGCGTGGCCGCCCCGGCCGGCGGCATGAGGTCCCCCGCCTGCGGCCGCGCGGAGGCGACCGGATCGACCCCCACGCCGGGGCGCAATTGCCACTGCACCCCGAGTCCCATCTCCTCGAGCATCGCCCGACGCCGTGCCGCCCGATCCATCACCCCTCCCGTGCTCAGCCTGCGGCCGGTTGCTCAGAGCGTGACCGACATCACGCGCGCATCCTCGCGCCCGCCCGAGGCGGGATAGTAGCCGCGCCGCGTCCCGAGAACCCGGAATCCGGCCGACGCGTAGAGCGCGATCGCGGCCTCGTTCGACGGCCGGACCTCGAGCAGCATCACGCGCGCACCCGAGCGCTGCGCGTCGAGCATCGTCGCCAGCAGCAGCTGGCGCCCGTATCCTCGCCGCTGCCACGCCCCCGCCACCGACAGGTTGAGCAGGTGGGCCTCGTCCGCCGCGAGCAGCATCACCCGGTAGCCGAGCAGATGCCCGCCGAACTCCAGCAGTGCGGCGTCGTAGCCCGCGGCAAGGGAGTCGAGGAAATTGCCCTCGGTCCAAGGGAACGGGTAGATCTCCCGCTCGACCGCCATCACCGCCGGCAGGTCGTCGCGGTTCATCGTGCGCAGCCGCGGCTGCTCGTCCCAGCGGGCGCTCATCGCCACCGTTCCCCGCGGCGCGAGCGGGCCGGTGCATCCGCCGACGCTTCGAAGGCCCGCCCCCGCCCACCCTGCCGCCGGCCGCGGCGGGGCACCTCGCCGCGCACCGATCCGCGGGCCCGAACGGATGCGGGCCGCGGGTTCATCGCGCACCCTCCGCCTGCCGCGCCCGCAGCGCCGCCTGTTCGCCGACGTCGAGCGCGACCTTGTTGCGCACGTAGAGCGGGGCGGCCCGCTCGGGCGCGATCGCCTGGCCCGCCGCGAGGGCGCGCAGGCCGAGCCTCGCCACCGAGCGGGCGTGTGGACGGCAGTCGGCCGCCACCGCCCGCAGCGGCGTGGCGGCGAGACGCTCGCGCAGCACCTCGGCGTGCACGCGGAACCCGTCGCCTGCCCCGATCCATTGCACGCCCTGCGGGTCTGGCACGGGCAGTTCGGAGGGCGCGCAGACCGCAGGGGCCGTCTTCGGCTCGCAGTCCCCATCGCCCGTCACGCGGAACGTGGCGTGGTAGACCTCGCCCATGCGCGCGTCCAGACAGGCCAGCACCCAGCCCTCCCCTGCCTCGAGCGCCAGCGAGGCCAGCGACCCCACGGGCACCACGGGCAGGCCCGCGGCGAAGGCCATGCCCTGGGCCACCCCGCAGGCGATCCGGACGCCGGTGAAGGCGCCCGGGCCGCAGGCGAAAGCCACGGCGTCGAGGTCGTGCGGGCGCATCCCCGCGGCCGCGAGCAGTTCCCCGGCCATGGGCAGTACGCGAGCGGCATGCCCCTCGCCCTCGCCGGCCTCCAGCCATGCGATGTCCCCCCCCGCGGCGAGGGCCACCGAGCAGGTCCGGCACGTGGTGTCGATGGCAAGCAGTCGCATGGGGTCGGCGGATTCTACCGGAGCGCGAACGGCCTACCCGCGGGGACAGGGGACGTGCAGCCGCGCGCGACCTCAGGGCACCGCTCGCGGCCGACGCGGGATCCCGCCGGCGCCGCCGGTGCGGCGATCAGGGGCGGTACAGGTCGCGATTGGCGTCGTGGAGATCGCGCCGCAAGCCGCGACGCTCCTCGGGCGTCATGCGCTCGCGACGCTCCCAGGCCTCGCGCCGGCGACGCATGTGTTCCTCGTGCTGCGCCTCGCGACGCTCCATGCGCTCGCGCCCGCCTTCGCGGCGGCCGTAGCCCTGTCCACCCTCGGCCACCCACGCTGCGCGCAGCTGCGGCGCGCCGAGCGACATCGGCGGGGGCGCGACGTCCGGCCCCGCGGCTCGCAGCGGGCACAACGGGCACGCCAGCGCGAGCACGAGTGCGATCCGCGCACGCCGCGCTCCGCCTGCTCGCCCCCACAGCCTGCCGCCGATCGCCATCCGGTGTTCTCCCGCCCTTCGCGTGCCGCCGCGCCCCGAACGGCGGCCATCCCCGCGAGCATGGCCGATCGTACGACGGCCACGCCCGCCACGCGACGCGAGCGCCTGCGCAGTCTGTAACAAACCGTATCGTGGGCCTCGCCTGGCAGCACCCTGTTACAGCGCGGCCTCGCCGCCAGGGCTCGCCGCGTTTACGATGCGCGCATGGACCGCACCCTCAAGACCCGCATCCTCGTGGTCGACGACGACCCTCGCCTGCGTGAACTGCTCACCCGCTACCTCGGCGAACAGGGCTTCCAGGTCGTCGGCGCCGCCGACGCGGCGGCGATGGACCGCGCGCTCGCGCGCACCGGCGCCGACCTGCTGGTGCTCGACCTGATGCTGCCGGGCGAAGATGGCCTGTCCATCTGTCGCCGACTGCGCGCCGCGAGCCCGGAGCTGCCGATCGTGATGCTCACCGCGCGAGGCGACGAGGTCGACCGGATCGTCGGTCTCGAGCTGGGCGCCGACGACTACCTGCCCAAGCCGTTCAACCCGCGCGAACTCGTCGCGCGCATCCATGCCGTCCTGCGTCGCCGTGGCCCGCTCGTGCCACCGGGCGCGCCGGACGCCGCCACCGGCCTCGTGCGCTTCGGGCCCTACACGCTCGACGCCACCACCCGCAGCCTCACCCGCGATGGGCAGCCGGTGCCGATGACCACCGGCGAATTCTCGCTGCTGCGCGTGCTCGCGGCCCATCCCCGCACGCCGATGTCGCGCGACCGCCTGATGGAACTGGCTCGCGGGCGCGGGCTGGAACCCTTCGATCGCAGCATCGACGTGCAGATCTCCCGCCTGCGCAAGCTGATCGAGGACGATCCGGCCAGCCCGCGGTTCATCCAGACCGTCTGGGGTTTCGGCTACGTGTTCGTCCCCGAGGCGGCCGCGGGCTGAGTCCCGCCGCCTTCGCGCTGCGCGCCGGACGACCACGTGAGACTCCCGCTGCCGTCGAGCCTGCTCTGGCGCACGGTGCTGCTGCTGGTGCCGCTGCTCGTGGCCTCGCAGCTGGCCTGGTTCACGCTCACCGAGTATGCCTCGCGCGAGCCGCGTGCCCGCCAGATCGCCGAGCGCGCGGCCACGGTGGTCAATCTCACGCGCGCCGCCCTGGTCGGCTCCCAGCCTGAAAGGCGACGCGCGCTGCTCGCCGAACTCGACGCTGCCGAAGGCATCCGGGTGTACCCCGACGACGCGGTGCTGCCGGAGGGCGAACTCGCCAGTCGACCCGTGGTGGGCATCGTGGTCGACGAACTGCAGCGCAGGCTGGGCCCCGACACCGTCGTCTACACCGCGCGCGGCGACGAACCGGGGCTCTGGGTGAGCTTCGCGATCGATGGCGACCGGTTCTGGGTCGAACTGCCCGCGCCGCGCGAGCGCAGCCCCTTCCCGTGGCGATGGTTCGCCTGGGGCCTCGCCGTGCTGGCGCTGTCGATCGTCGGTGCGTGGCTGATCATGCTGCGGACCACCCGCGGGCTGCGCGCGGCCGTCCCGGCGGCCGAGGCGCTCGGTCGGGGCGAGCAGCCGCCCGCGCTGCCCGAGACCGGACCGGCCGAGGTGGCGGCCCTCGGGCGGGCTTTCAATGGAATGGCGAGCGGCCTGCGCCAGCTCGCCGCCGATCGCCAGCTGCTGCTCGCGGGCGTGTCGCACGATCTTCGTACCCCGCTCGCGCGGTTGCGGCTGGCCATCGAGATGCTGCCCGGGGACGACACCCGGCTGGCATCGGGAATGGCCGAGGACATCGCGGACATGGACGCGATCATCGACCAGTTCCTCGCCTACGCGCGCGAGGACATCGAGGCGCAGCCGCTGGTCGAGATGCGGCTCGACGACCTCTGCGCGCAGTCGGTCGAGCGCGCCCGCCGCGCGGGTGCCGCGGTCGACTTCATGGCCGGGGCGACCGCGCCGATCCGGTTGCGCGCGCTGTCGATGCGCCGGCTGGTCGACAACCTGCTCGACAATGCACAGCGTCACGGCGCACCACCCGTGGAGCTTCGCACCAGCGCATCGGGCGAGGGTTGGCTCCGGCTGCAGGTGCTCGATCGTGGACCGGGGATCGCCGCCGGGGACCGTACCCGCGCATTCGTGCCCTTCGAACGCCTCGATCCGGCACGCGGCGGGCGAGGCAGCGGGCTCGGGCTCGCGGTCGTCGAGCGGATCGCCCGCGCCCATGGCGGTCGCGTCAGCCTGTCGGCGCGCGATGGCGGCGGACTCGCCGTCACGGTCGACCTGCCGATCGATCCCGGGGCAGTCCCACCGCCTCCCTGAGGCGCTACCGCGGTGCGGCATCCCCTGCGCCCCGGCGCACGGCCGACGGAGGGATGGACCGGCAGGCCGGGATCGGTTGCGCCAGACCGCGACCGGCGCATAATGGACTCGCGGTCAACCTGAGGAGGGCACGTGATGAGCGTCACCTGGGTTCTGGTTGCCAATTCAAGCTCTGCCTGCCTGTACGAGAACGGGGGCCCGGGCAAGGGGCTGCGCGAGGTTCGATGGTTCGACCACGCAGCCAGCCGCGCCAAGCGGGCCGAGCTCGTCGTCGATACGGTCGGCCACGGACGATCGGGTGCCGTACGCGGCATCGGCCACGAGCGCGCGACCGACCCGCGCCGGCACGAGGCCGATCGCTTCGCCGAGGAACTCGTCGGGGAACTCGAGCACGCGCGCCGGACCCGCAGCTTCGACCGGTTGGTGCTGGCCGCCTCCCCGGCGTTCATGGGCCGCCTGCGGCGGCAGCTGCCGGCCCCGCTCGCCCGCTCGCTGGTGCTGTCCGTGGAGAAGGACTACACGAAGGCCGAACCACGGCGGCTTCGACGCACGCTGGAGCAGAACCTCTTCCTCTGAGGCGGCCGCTCGCCGCTGCGGGCAGGCATCGTCGCGGTCTGCGCTCGCGGGGGGCGCACGCGCGCCTGCTTCGGCGGGCCGACGGCAGGCGAGGCGAGCCGGACCGGCGCGAACCCGTGGATCAGGCCCGCAAGAGCAGTGCGACCGCCTCGGCCGCGATCCCTTCGCCGCGGCCGGTGAAGCCCAGGCGTTCGGTGGTGGTGGCCTTCACGTTCACGCTGCCGGCCTCCACCTGCAGGTCGGCCGCGATGTGCGCGACCATCTGCGTGACATGGGGTGCCATCCGCGGCGCCTGCGCGATGATCGTCGCATCGACGTTGCCCACTCGCCAGCCCGCCTCGCCGACCAGCGTTCGCACGTGCCGCAGCAGGCGGCGGCTGTCGGCGCCTTTCCACCGCGGATCGCTGTCGGGGAAGTGCCGACCGATGTCGCCCAGCGCCGCGGCGCCCAGCAGCGAATCGCAGATCGCATGCAGCAGCACGTCGGCATCGGAGTGGCCTTCCAGCCCCAGCGGATGCTCGATGCGCACGCCACCGATGATCAGGGCGCGCCCGGGAACCAGGGCGTGCACGTCGAAGCCGCTGCCGATGCGGCAGGGGGGGCGGTCGTGATCGCTCATCGCTTCGCACTCTCCAGGAACAGGGCTGCCAGCGCAAGGTCCGCCGGCCATGTGACCTTGAGGTTGGCCGGGTCGCCGCGAACCAGCAGCGGGCGCATGCCGAGCGTCTCCATCGCCTGGGCTTCGTCGGTCACCCCGGGGCCCGCGCGGCGCAGCGCGCGCACCAGCGCCTCCAGGCGGAACATCTGCGGCGTCTGGGCAGCCCAGAGCCGCTCGCGCGAGGGTGTCGACTCCACCCGATCGCCCGCATCGGCCCGCTTGAGCGTATCGGCGACCGGCAGGGCGAGCAGGCCGCCCTCGCCGTCGGCCAGTACCCGATCGATCAGCCGGGCGAGGGCCTCGACCGGCAGGCAGGGGCGCGCGGCATCGTGTACCAGCATCCAGTCGCCGGCGGCCGGACCGTCCTCGCGTTGCGCAAGATGCGCGAGCGCCTGGCCCACGCTGAGCGCGCGGGTCTCGCCGCCACAGCGCAGCACGGCGACCCGCTCGCCCAGCGCCTGTATCCGCTGCTGCGCGCCGCTGCGGGCGTAGTCCTCGTCGTCGGCGGCCAGGACCAGCCACACGCGCGCGATGCGCGGCTCGGCCAGCAGCGCCCGCACCGTGTGCACGATGAGGGGCTCCCCGAGCAGCGGTGCGTACTGCTTGGCGACTGCCGTGCCGAACCGCGCCCCGCGGCCGGCAGCCGGGACCACCGCATGCAGGGCAGCGGTCGATACGGGTGAATCCGGACGGGTCGACGAACGGGCGGTCATGGTCATCCACGCGCGGGGGTGGCGGGCACGGCAGGGAGTGTAGCGATCCGCGCTCCCGAGCGGCGCCGGTACGCCGGCCGCGCGGGCGAGCGCCCGCTCCGGCATCCGGGCATGCGCAGGGTCGCAGGGGCCCCGCCGCGTACTGCGTCGGGTCGCCGCCCGCCGGCCTGCGGCGCGGTGCCGGCGTGACGAGCCCGCCCCCGCGCACCGTCGATCGACGGCAGGTCTGCGGACGAGAACGACCGTCCGACCACGGACGTGCCTCGTCGCTACAATCCGGCTCCCTTCGAGCGCCGATCACGTGTTCCCACCCTTTCCCCGACCTGTCCGTGGCCAGCGACACCGCGCGAGCGCGCTCGCGCCGTCGGCCGATGCCCTCGTGATCGCCCGCTGGGCGCGCGAGGCGGGGCCGGTGGCCGTGATCACGGCCGACGCACCGGACAGCGCGCGCCTGCGCGAGGAGATCGCGTGGTTCGATCCCGGCCTCAGGGTGCACCAGCTGCCCGACTGGGAAACGTTGCCCTACGACGCGTTCTCGCCGCACCAGGACCTCGTGTCCGAGCGGCTGGAGACCCTCTGGCAGATGAGCCAGGGCGACTACGACGTGGTGATCCTGCCGGTCACCACCGCGCTCTACCGGATCGCGCCTCCCGAGTTCCTGGCCGCCCATACCTTCTTCTTCCGGCGCGGCGATCGCATCGACGTCGAACGCTTCCGCCAGCGGCTGGCGTTCGCCGGCTACGCGCATGTCTCCCAGGTGGTCTCGCCCGGCGAGTTCAGTTTTCGCGGCGGCGTCATCGACCTGTTCCCGATGGGCAGCGCGCTGCCCTACCGCATCGACCTGTTCGACGATGGCATCGAGACGCTGCGCACGTTCGACGTCGACACCCAGCGCAGCATCTACCCGGTGCAGGAGGTGCGCCTGCTGCCGGCGCGCGAATTCCCGCTCGACGAGGCCGGCATCACCCGCTTCCGGCAGAACTTCCGGGCGGCCTTCGAGGGTGACCCGTCGCGGCGCAGGCTCTACCGGGACGTGAGCAACCGGGTGACGCCGGCGGGCATCGAGTACTACCTGCCGCTGTTCTTCGACCGGACCGCCACGGTGTTCGACTACCTCACCGCCGAGGCCACGGTCATCACCCACGGCGAACCGGGCGCGGCCGTCGAGCAGTTCTGGCGCGACACCCGGGGACGGCACGACCTGTTGCGGGGCGATGCCGACCGCCCGCTGCTGCCGCCAGCCCAGCTCTTCCTCGGCGCCGAGGACTTCTTCGGCGCGCTGTCGGGGCATGCGCGGATCGACCTGCCGTCGGTCGCGGCGCCGGTCGTGGCGGTCGCCTCGCCCGGCGCGGATGCCGGGTCCGACCCTGCGCCAGACGCAGCGGGACCCGTCGCCTCGCCGTGGGCGCTGCCGCTGCCACCACTCATGGTCGATCGCCGCGCCGAACGGCCGCTTGGCGCACTGCTCGACTTCGCCGCCGCCGCTCGCGCCGCGGGCACCCGGGTGCTGCTGCTCGCCGAGAGCGCGGGACGCCGCGAGACCCTGGCCCAGCTGCTCTCCGAACACGGCGTACGGCTGCCGCAGGCCGCCGACTTCGCCGCGTTCGTCGCCGCCGAGGATGCCTGGATGCTCGGCACCGGGCCGCTCGGGGCGGGCTTTCGCCTGCCCGCAGCCGGCATGGCGGTGGTCACCGAGTCGGAACTCTATGCGCAGCAGGCGCGTAGCCGCGGCGGACGCGGTTCGCGCAAGGCGTCGGCCGAGAACATGCTGCGCGACCTGTCGGAGGTGCGCATCGGCGACCCGGTGGTGCACGAGCAGCACGGCATCGGCCGCTACGCGGGTCTGGTGAGCCTCGACCAGGGCGAGGGCATCACCGAATTCCTGCAGCTCGATTACGCGGGTGGCGACAAGCTGTACGTGCCGGTCGCGCAACTGCACCTCATCGGCCGCTACACCGGGGGCCCGCCCGAGACCGCGACGCTGCACCAGCTGGGCAGCGGCCAGTGGGAGAAGGCACGCCGGCGCGCCGCGCGCAAGGCACGCGATACCGCCGCGGAGCTGCTCAACCTCTATGCCCAGCGCGCCGCACGCCGCGGGCATGCCTTCCGCCTGAAGCCGCTCGACTACGAGGCCTTCGCCGAAGGCTTCCCCTTCGAGGAGACGCCCGACCAGGCGGCCGCCATCGACGCGGTGGTCGCCGACCTCACCGCCGGACGCCCGATGGACCGGCTGGTCTGCGGCGACGTGGGCTTCGGCAAGACCGAGGTTGCGCTGCGCGCGGCCTTCGTCGCGGTAAGCGAGGGCCGGCAGGTCGCCGTGCTGGTCCCCACCACGCTGCTGGCCGAGCAGCACCTGCAGACCTTCTCCGACCGCTTCGCCGACTGGCCGGTGCGGATCGCCGAACTGTCGCGCTTCCGCTCCGCGAAGGAGCAGGCGGCCGCGCTGGCGGGGCTTGCGTCCGGACAGGTGGACATCGTGATCGGCACCCACCGCCTGGTGCAGCCCGACGTGCACTTCCGCGACCTGGGGCTGGTGATCATCGACGAGGAGCACCGCTTCGGGGTGCGCCACAAGGAGCGCCTGAAGTCGCTGCGGGCCGAGGTCGACGTGCTCACGCTCACCGCCACGCCCATCCCGCGCTCGCTCGCGATGTCGCTGGAGGGCCTGCGCGACTTCTCGGTGATCGCCACCGCACCGGAGAAGCGACTGGCGATCCGGACCTTCGTCTCGCGCCGCTCCGACGGACTGATCCGCGAGGCCTGCCAGCGCGAGCTGCGGCGCGGTGGCCAGATCTATTTCGTGCACAACGACATCGGCACCATCGAGCGCGAACGCGAGCGCCTGGAAGCCCTGCTGCCCGAGGCCCGCGTGCGCGTGGCGCACGGCCAGATGCGCGAGCGCGAACTCGAGTACGTGATGCGCGACTTCCACCAGCAGCGGTTCAACCTGCTGCTGTGCACGACCATCATCGAGACCGGCATCGACGTGCCGCAGGCCAACACCATCGTCATCGACCGGGCCGACCGCTTCGGTCTCGCGCAGTTGCACCAGCTGCGCGGACGGGTCGGCCGATCGCACCACCAGGCCTACGCCTACCTGCTCACCGACGACGAGGCCCCGGTCTCGACCGATGCCCGAAAGCGGCTCGAAGCCATCCAGATGATGGAGGAGCTGGGTTCCGGTTTCTACCTCGCGATGCACGACCTCGAGATCCGCGGCGCGGGCGAGGTGCTGGGCGAGAACCAGTCGGGCGAGATGCAGGAGGTCGGCTTCGGGATGTACAACGAGATGCTCGCGCAGGCAGTGAAGTCGCTGCGCGCCGGACGCGAGCCCGACCTCGACGCACCGCTCGCGGCGACCACCGAGATCAACCTGCACGAGAGCGCGCTGCTGCCCGAGGACTACTGCGCGGACGTGCACGAGCGCCTCGTGATCTACAAGCGCCTGGCGAACTGCGACACCGAGCCCGCGCTCGAGGCGCTGGCCGAGGAACTCGTCGACCGCTTCGGCGTCCTGCCCGACCCTGCCCGGCTGCTGGTCGATACCCACCGCCTGCGCATCCTGTCGAGGCCACTGGGCGTCGCGCGCATCGACGCGGGGGTGACCGCCGTCCAGCTGCAGTTCGGCCCCGCCGCGAACGTCGATCCGCAGCGCGTGATCGCGCTGGTACGCAGCCGCGCGGGGCATCGGCTGGTCGGCTCGGACCGGCTGCGCATCGAGGCCCCGACCGGTTCGACCGCCGAGCGCGTTGCGCTGTTGCGGCGCACGCTGGAGGCGCTCTCCGGCCCGACGCCCCCGCCCGTGGCCTCCGCCGCGGACCCGTCGGCGCCGCGCCCGACCGCGCGCCCGGGATCCCGCCTGCCCGCCCCCGGCGCGGCGGCGGCCGACCCGAGCGTGCCGGATCGATCGCCCCCGGCCGCATCCGGCGCGAAGCGCCCCGGCGGCACCGCATCGCCGGGCGCAGGCTCCACGACCGCCGCGACCTCGGCCGCACGCCATGCCGCATCGCGACTGAAGCGAGGAGTGCGCCCGTGAACACGCGCCCCAGCCGCCCCCCCGAAAGCCCGGACGACCCGGCGCTGGTGGTGCAGGGGCCGGACATCCAGACCCGTACGCTCAAGGAGCTGGCCCGGCTCACCG
>CAIKXV010000009.1 GCA_903831455.1 uncultured Pseudomonadota bacterium
TATTCGTACCGGCTGTCGGTGGTGCACTTCTGGGCGCTGATCTTCACCTACATGTGGGCAGGGCCGCACCACCTGCACTACACCGCACTGCCCGACTGGGCGCAGTCGCTGGGCATGGTGTTCTCGCTGATCCTGCTGGCGCCCTCGTGGGGCGGGATGATCAACGGCATCATGACCTTGTCGGGTGCGTGGCACAAGCTGCGGACCGACCCGGTGCTGAAGTTCCTGGTGACGTCGCTCTCCTTCTACGGGATGTCGACGTTCGAGGGGCCGATGATGTCGATCAAGACGGTGAATGCGCTGTCGCACTACACCGACTGGACGATCGGGCACGTGCACTCCGGGGCGCTCGGCTGGGTGGGCATGATCTCGATGGGGTCGCTGTACTACCTCATCCCGCGGCTGTGCGGGCGCACGCAGATGTACAGCATGCGCGCGGTCACGCTGCACTTCTGGGTGGCCACCGTCGGCATCGTGCTCTACATCGCCGCGATGTGGATCGCCGGGGTGATGCAGGGGCTGATGTGGCGCGCGGTGAATCCGGACGGAACGCTGACCTACAGTTTCATCGACAGCATCAGCGCGACCTTCCCCTATTACGTGGTGCGCCTGGTGGGAGGGGTCCTGTATCTGGGCGGGATGCTGATCATGGCGTGGAACGTGTGGAAGACGCTCGCGGCGGGGCGCAACGCGGAGGTGGCCGTCTCGGCGCCCGCCGGCCAGGGGCCGGCCGCGGCGCACGCGTGATCGGCAGGCGCGGAAACGTTCGGCTGTCAGCGGCCGGGGAGGCGAGAGGATGGCAAGCGAATCGGGGCACGAGGTGCTGGAGACCAATGTCGGCTGGATGATCCTGCTGGTCGTCCTGCTGGTCAGCGTAGGCGGGCTGGTGCAGATCGTCCCGCTGTTCTTCCAGCGATCCACCACCGAGCCGGTCGCGGGGCTGGTTCCCTACAGCGCCCTGCAGCAGGCCGGCCGCGACGTCTATGTGCGCGAAGGCTGCTACACCTGCCATTCGCAGATGATCCGGCCGCTGCGCGCGGAGACCGAGCGCTACGGACACTACTCGGTCGCCGGCGAGTTCGTCTACGACCATCCGTTCCAGTGGGGCAGCAAGCGCACCGGGCCGGATCTCGCCCGGGTCGGGGGGCGCTACTCCGACGAGTGGCACCGCATCCATTTCAACAACCCGCGCGACGTGGTGCCCGAATCGAACATGCCGGCGTTTCCGTGGCTCGGTCGCACGCCGGTCGATGCCGCGGGGATGCCGGCGCGCCTGCGTGCGCTCTCACGCCTGGGTGTTCCGTACTCCGAGGAGGAGATCGCCGGCGCCGCCGCAGCGCTCGCGGGGCGGACCGAACTCGATGCGCTGATCGCCTACATGCAGGTGCTGGGTACCCACGTCAGGACCGCACGCTGAGGAGCTCGAAGTGAATCCGATCGACATCGGCAGCATCCAGTCGGCCGTGACCCTGGTCTCCTTCGTCGCGTTCGTGGGCATCGTGGCCTGGGCATGGTCCGGGCGCAGGCGCGGCGAGTTCTCGGAGGCCTCGCGAATCCCGCTCGAGGACGACCGTCACGACGCCGCCGGCGAGGCGGCGGGCAGCGCAAGGGAGCAGCGGTGATGCAGGATTTCCTCTACAGCGGCGTGGGGATCGCGGTGGCCGTGGTGTCGGTCGTATCGATCATCGGCTGCGGCGTGTTCCTGTACATGAACACCACCCGTCGGCTGGCGCCCGGCGAGCAGGCCGGGACCACCGGCCACACCTGGGACGACGACCTGCAGGAATGGAACAACCCCCTGCCGCGCTGGTGGATGTGGCTGTTCTACATCACCATCGTCTTCGCGCTCGCCTATCTCGCCCTCTACCCCGGCCTGGCCGCCTGGGGCGGGGCGCTCGGATGGTCCTCCGGTGGCCAGTACGCCGCCGAGGCCCGGCGCTGGGAGGCCCGACACGCGCCGATGTTCGAGGGCTACCTGCGCCAGGACATTCCGGTCGTCGCGCGCGACCCGGCCGCGCGCGAGATGGGGCAGCGCCTGTTCCTCTCCTACTGCTCGCAGTGCCACGGCGCCGACGGAGGAGGCTCGCGCGGCTTCCCCAGCCTGCGCGACGGCGACTGGCTGTGGGGCGGTGAGCCCGCGCAGGTGCACGAGTCGATTGCCAACGGCCGCCGCGCCATGATGCCGGCGCTCGCCGATGCGCTGGGCCGGGAGAACCTGCCCTCGGTCGTCGCCTACGTGCGCTCGCTGTCCGGACTACCGCACGATGCCGCGAAGGCGGCCGACGGCAAGCCCCGGTTCGAGCAGTTGTGCGCGGCCTGCCATGGCGTGGAGGGGCGGGGCAATCCGGCGCTGGGGGCCCCGAACCTGGCCGACAGGATCTGGCTCTACGGCGGCTCCGAGGAGTCGATCACCGAGACCCTCGTCGCCGGACGCGCGGGGGTGATGCCCGCGCAGCTCGACTTCCTGGGGCCGGGCAAGGTCCACCTGCTGGCCGCCTACGTCTGGGGCCTGTCGCGCCGGGACGCGCGGTGAGCGCGAGCGCGCCGGGCTCGGTGCAGCCGCAGGGCGCACAGGCCGGCGCGCAGCCGACCGGGCACGCGGCCAGCGCGACGGCCACGGTCGAGAGCGACCTCTTCGAGATCCGCCGCAAGATCCATCCGCGCGCGGTGAGCGGTCTGCTCGCGCGCTGGCGCGTGGCGATGGTGGTGCTCACGCAACTCGCCTTCTACGGCACCGCATGGCTGCAGTGGAACGACCGCCAGGCCGTCCTGTTCGACCTCGCGGCGCGCAAGTTCTACGTGTTCGGATTCGTGTTCTGGCCCCAGGACTTCATCTTCCTCACGGGCCTGCTGGTGGTCAGCGCGCTCTCGCTGTTCCTGTTCACGGCGGTGGCCGGCCGCCTGTGGTGCGGCTACGCGTGCCCGCAGACGGTCTACACCGAGTTGTTCATGTGGATCGAGCGCCGTGTCGAGGGCGACCGCGCGGCGCGGATGCGGCTCGATGCGGCGCCGCTGGACGCGCGCAAGCTGCGCATCAAGGCCACCAAGCACCTGCTGTGGCTGGCGCTGGCGGCATGGACCGGGTTCACCTTCGTCGGCTACTTCACGCCGATCCGCGAACTGGGCCAGTCGCTGCTCGTCCTGGGGCTGGGGCCGTGGGAGAGTTTCTGGATGGTGTTCTACGGCTTCGCGACCTGGGGTAACGCGGGCTTCATGCGCGAGCAGGTCTGCAAGTACATGTGTCCCTACGCGCGCTTCCAGAGCGTGATGTTCGACTCCGACACCCTGGTGGTCACCTACGACGCGCGCAGGGGCGAGCCGCGCGGGTCCCGCGCGCGTACCCGTGATCCGCGCGCCCTGGGGCTGGGCGACTGCGTGGACTGCGGCATCTGCGTGCAGGTCTGTCCGACCGGCATCGATATCCGCCACGGGCTGCAGTACGAGTGCATCGGCTGCGGGGCGTGCGTGGACGGATGCAACCAGGTGATGGCGAAACTCGGCTATCCGAAGGGCCTGATCCGGTATTCGACCGAGAACGCGATCGCGGGGCGTTATCGGGATGCCGACATCCTGCGCCACCTGGCCAGGCCGCGGACGCTGCTCTACGCCGGGCTGCTCGCGCTCGTGTCCGCGGCCGTGATCGGCGGGCTGCTGCTGCGCACCCCGCTCAAGGTTCACGTGTCGCGGGATCGGGCAAACCTCGTGCGTGAACTCGACGACGGGCGACTGGAGAACGTCTACCGGGTACAGATCATCAATGCCCGGGAGCAGGAGCGGCGCTACGTGATCAGCGCCCATGGCATCGCCGGGGTCGAGGTGCTGCTCGACGAGCCGCAGCCGGTGCGGCTGCCGCCGGCCGGGGCGCGCACGCTGCCGGTGGAGGTGCGGGTGCCCGCGCAGTCGGTGCGCCCGGGTTCCACGCCCCTGGTGCTGCGCGTGGAGGCGGCCGATGATCCAACGGTGTCCCTTGAGCGCACGACCGTCTTCACCGCCCGATAGCGGCCTTCGCGGCCTGCCCCGGGTCGGCGCGCCGCCATCGACCTCCGGCCGTCCGGCGCCGCCGCGCATCCCCGCCTGTGGCCGGGCATCCGCATTCCCCTGCGGGGGGACCCTTCGACCGGTCGGTGCGACATCGGCCGACCATCCCGATCGTCGTGAGCGCGCGGAGGCATCCCGCCGATGAACAGAACCGATCCGCCCACCCCTCGCGTCCTTGCCGTGCCCGGCGCGTGGTACCGGGAACCCTGGCCGTGGATCCTGTTCGGGATTCCGGCCGCCACCGTGATCGCCGGCGTGGCCACCATCACCGTGGCCTTCTCGACCTTCGACGGGGTGGTCGCCGACGATTACTACCGACAAGGGCTGGCGATCAACCGGACGATGGCTCGCGACGCACGCGCGCAGGCGATGGGGCTTGCCGCCCGAGTCCAGTTCAGCCCGGACGGCACCCGGGTGCGCATCGCCCTTGCGGGCCCTGCCGGCGTCTCGCAAGGCCTCAGGCTGCGGCTCGTGCATCCCTCGCGCGGGGGGGGCGACCAGGTGATCGGTCTCGCCGAAGTCGCGCCCGGACTGCACGAGGGCTCGCTCCCGCGCGCGCCCGCGCCGGGACGATGGCGGTTGCACGTCGAGGACCTCGGCGAGGAGTGGCGCCTCGTGGGCTCGGCGTATCTGCCGGCGCCGCAGGCGGTCGAACTGCGCGCGGGGAACGAGGGCGAGGAGGGCGCGCGATGAGCCGCGCGCGCGCACTGATCCCGGTTCTGTGGCCATCGTTCGTGGTGGCCGGGATGGCCGAAGGGGTTTTCTTCACGCTGTTCGATCCGCTCGATCTGCATCTGCTCGGCGATCCGGTGGCGATGAGTCCGCTGGCCGCGTACACGGTCGGCTTCTTCGCGTTCTGGACGTTCGCGGCGGCCTCCAGCGCCTTCACCTGCTTCCTTCAGCGCAGTGCGGCCGAGGTGAACCCGCGGCCCCGGCCCGGCGAGGCTGCCGTCGATCCGTCCCGCTCTGCGCGCAGCGAGGCGACTCCGCCCGCCCGAGGGTAGAGGGACCCGCACGGTGCCGATCGACTGGATCGCCGTTCCTGCGCTGATGGCCGGGTTCGCCAGCAGCGTCCACTGCGTGGGCATGTGCGGTGGCATCGTCGGTGCCCTCAACGGTGCGGCGGTGGGCGAGGGCCGACCGACTCCCGCGTGGCTGCACGCCTGCTACGGGCTGGGTCGGATCGCCTCGTATTCGGTCGCAGGCGCGGGGGCTGGTGCCGCCGGGGCCGCGGGCGCGCTGGCGCTCGGCTGGCGCGGCGGGGCGATCGGGCAGTCGGTGTTCGCGGCGATGGCGGCTCTGATGCTCGTGGCGATGGGCCTGCATCTCGCCGGCCTGCTGCCGGGGCTTGCGCGCATCGAGCGCCTGGGGCGTGCCGTGTGGCGACGGATCGAACCGCGGGCGCGCCGCCTGCTCCCGGTACGGACGCCTGGCCAGGCGCTGGCGTTGGGCGCGCTGTGGGGTTTCCTGCCCTGCGGGCTGGTGTACACGATGCTGCTCACGGCCGCGGCCTCCGGTGGCATCGGCGCCGGTGCGGTGGTGATGGCTGCGTTCGGCCTGGGCACGCTCCCGGCCCTGCTCGCCGCGGGGCTGTGGTTCGGGCGTTTCGAGGCGGTGGTGCGGCGGCGGGGAGCCCGGCTCGCGGCAGGCCTCGCGGTCGCGGCCTTCGGCGTGCACGGGTTGGTCGTCGCGGGCGCATCGATCATGTCGGGCGCCGATCCCCATGCGCACCATCGGCACGGTGGCGCGCCCTCGGTCCAGGCGGCGCGAGCCTGAGCGCGCTCGCGCCGGCCGTTTGACGTGGATCAACTCGGCCCGGTCCGCGGCGACGGACACTGCCCGTGAGCATCCCGACCAGGCCCCGCCCTCCGCGTGGCCAGCCGGTCGGGGGCAACCTCGGGAGGACCCGCATGTCCGAACTGGCCTTCGATGCCGAACTCGTACGTCGCCTGGACAGACCCGGTCCGCGTTACACGTCCTACCCGACGGCCGATCGATTCGAGCCGGACTTCACCGCGCGCGACTATGCGCTGCATGCGAGGCGCCGGCACCTGGGCGGACAGCATCGAGGCCTCGCCCTCTACGTGCACATCCCGTTCTGCCGCACCGTCTGCTTCTACTGCGCGTGCAACAAGATCGTCACCGGCGATCGCACCCGCGCGGTGCCCTATCTCGACCATCTCGAGCGCGAGATCGAGCTCCAGGCCGAACTGTACGAGGGGGGCGGCCGGCGACTCGACCAGGTCCACTGGGGCGGTGGCAGCCCGACCTTCCTCACCGTGCCGCAGATGCGACGCCTCATGAAGAGCGTTCGTCGCAGTTTTCGCCTCGCCGACGATTGCGCCGGCGACTTCGCGATCGAGATCGATCCGCGCTTCACGAAACCTGCGACCGTTGCCGCCCTGCGAACGCTGGGCTTCAACCGGGTGTCGCTCGGCGTGCAGGACTTCGATCCGGAGGTCCAGCGCAAGGTCAACCGGGTGCAGTCGCTCGAGGAGACGCGGGCCGTGGTCGAGGCGGCGCGGGCCGAGCGCTTCCGGTCGGTGAACCTGGACCTCATCTACGGGCTGCCGGGGCAGACCGTGATGAGCTTCAACACGACGCTCGCCAGGGTGGTGGATCTCGCGCCGGACCGGATCGCGCTCTACAACTACGCGCACCTGCCGCACCTGTTCAAGCCGCAGCGGCGCATCGATGCCGCGGACCTGCCCGGCGCGTCCTCCCGGCTGGACATCCTGCAGCTCGCGGTCCGGCGCCTCGGCCAGGCGGGCTATCGCTACATCGGCATGGATCACTTCGCGCGGCCCGACGACGACCTGTCCGTGGCGCAGGACCAGGGCCGGTTGCGGCGCAACTTCATGGGCTACACGCCCCACTCCGACAACGACATCATCGGCGTCGGCGTGTCGGCGATCAGCAGCGTCGGCGCCTCCTACAGCCAGAACGTCTCGAACGTCGAGGCCTACTACGAGGCGATCGCGCAGGAGGAGTTGCCGGTGGCCCGCGGCATCGAACTCGACGCCGACGACCTGCTCCGGCGGACCGTGATCCAGGGCCTGATGTGCCACTTCCTGCTGTACGTCCCGTCCATCGAGCAGGCGTACCTGATCGACTTCGCCAGCTACTTCGCGCGCGAACTCGAGGAACTCGACGAGTTCGTCGCGGCGGGGCTCGTGACGGTCGAGCCGCGCGAGCGCCCGGAGTGGATCACGGTCACGCCCCGGGGCCGCTTCCTCGTGCGCAACCTCTGCATGGTGTTCGATCGCCACCTGCGCGACCGTCCCGTCGAGGGGCGCTACTCGCGCACGGTCTGAAGCCCGCCATCCTTAGTCCGCCCGGAGGTCTCCCGATGTTTCGCAGGCTGCTCTGCCCGCTCGACGGATCGCCGCTGTCCACGCGCGCGCTCAGGCGCGCGGTCGCCCTGGCCGCCGATTCCGGTGCCGAACTCGTCGGCTTCCATGCCGCGCCCGACTATCACCCGGTCGCCTACGAGGACCTCGTTGCGCGCGGCGTGATCTCGCCGGCGCGTTTTGCAGCCGCCACCGACAGGAAAGCCGCGCGCATCCTCGCCCCGGTGACGCGGGCCTGCGCGGCCGCCGGCGTGAAGTGCCGTGTCCGCCACGTCGTGCACGACCATCCGTGGCAGGCGATCATCGCAGCCGCGCGGCGCGAGCGCTGCGACCCGATCGTCATGGCCTCGCACGGGCGACGCGGGCTGGCGGGGCTGCTTCTGGGCAGCGAGACCTCCCGGGTGCTGACCCACTCGCGCATTCCGGTGCTGGTCGTGCGCTGAACCGGCCTGGCGCACGGCCGGGGCGCGCCGAGGCTACTCCCGGTGGTCGACCACCGCTCGCAGCGCCTTGAGGTCGATGACCTCCACCTCGCGCCGGTCGACCCGGATGAGTCCGTCCGCCGCGAACCTCGAGAACAGGCGGCTGACCGTCTCGAGCGTGAGGCCCAGGTAGCTGCCGATCTCCTCGCGGGTCATCCGCAGCCGGAAGCGCGTGGACGAGTATCCCCGCTGGGCGAAGCGCTGGGACAGGCCGATCAGGAAGGCGGCCAGGCGCGCCTCGGCGCGCATCCCCGCGAGCAGCAGCATCAGGCCCTGGTCGCGCATGATGTCGCGGCTCATCAGCTTGTGGAAATGGTGCTGCAGCGTCGGGATCTCGCGCAGCAGGTGCTCGAGTTGCGTGAACGGCACCACGCAGACTTCGCTGTCCTCGAGCGCCACCGCTCCGAAGTTCTGCCGATCGGTGCTGATCGCATCCATGCCGAGGATCTCCCCGGCGAGGTAGAACCCGGTGATCTTCTCGCCACCGTCCTCGGAGACATCCAGCGTCTTGAACGCGCCGGTGCGCACCGCGAAGAGGTTGCGGAACGGATCGCCGATCCGGTACAGGTACGCGCCGCGGCGCACGTGCTGGCGCAGCGAGATGATCTCGCCCAGTTTCTCGATCTCGGGGTCGGACAGCCCGACGGGCAAGCACAGTTCCTGCAGGCTGCAGGACGCGCAGGTGGTCCGCACCTCGCGCGTGCTCATGATGGGGATGGTTCGCGCGGGCGACCGGGGGGTATTCGGGTTCACGGTGAAGGTCCTCGACGAGGCTTGGCGGCGTTCACCGGCGACCGGCGGCTCGGGCTCCGGCGGCTCCGGGTCTGTGCGGTCGTCTGTCGTGGCCAGTCACGTGGTCGGCGCCAGGACCGCACGCCCGACCTCGGTATGGTGTTCCCTGCATGGGAAAAACTCAAACGCGCCGCGCGACCGGTTCGCCGGGAGCATGTCCGGCAGAGGTCGCTATCCGGCGATCGCATCCTGCGACAGCACCTTCGCGCTGATGGCCCGACGGGAGTCGCAGGGGTTGCACGGTCGGCGCGATGCCGGGCGGAGCCTGTCGGGACGCCGCCGGTCGCCCTCCGCGGGCTGGGTCGGGCACGGATCCGCTCGCGCGTGGCCCGGCGCTGCGGGAGTGCGGTGGATCGCGCAGGGCACGACGTGGGTGCTCGAGCGAGGGGGAGTCTTCAGGTCGGCAGCCGTGGGCCGTGCGCAGGCGCGCAGGGCCGCAGTGTTATCCTGCCCGCGCGATGAATGCTCCCGACGGCTCCCGGCACCGGTCCGACGCGGCCCCGGTCCCCGATCCGGGCGCGATGCTCGAACACGCCCCCCTGCCCGAACGGGTTGCGCTCGCGGCTCGCTTCGCGCTGCTCGTGATGTCCCCGTACGGCACCCGGCCGTGGCGGCTGAGTGCGACCGGCGACACGATGGAACTGGCGGCGCTACCCGGGCGCCGGCTCGCGGTTGCCGACCCCGACGGCCGGGCCCTGTTCGCGGCCTGCGGGGCGGTGCTGTTCACGCTGCGCTGCGCGCTGCTGCGCTTCGGTCTGTCGACCGAGCCGCTCTGGTTGCCGGGCGCCGGGCAGCCGCTGTCGGGCTCCGAGCCGGTGCCGCTCGTGCGGTTGCGGGTGACCGAGTCGGCGGCCTGTCCGCCGACCGAGCGGGTGATGTTCGATGCGATCGGGCTGAACCATGCGTGGCAGGGGCGGTTCGATCCCGCGGCACCCTCGGCGCGGCTGGTCGATGCGCTCCAGGCGCACGCGCGCTCGGAGGGTGCGTGGCTCGGGGTGGTCGATGAGCCGCGGGGGCGCGCGGCGCTCTGCGCCATCGCGGTCGGTGCCGAGCGGCGGTGGCTCGCCGATCGGCGTTTCCGGTCGGAGTTCATGTACTGGCAGTCGATCCAGCGGCAGCAGCCCGGCGGCGACCCGCTGCTGCAGTCCCGGCTCGGGGGACTCGGCGAGTTCGTCCGCCCCTTCCTGATGCTGCACGATCCTGGCCCGCCCGGCGACCTGCTGGGCGGCGCGCCGCTCCTCGCGGTGCTGGGGACCGACGAGGAGTGGCCGATGGCGTGGCTGGCGGCGGGCCAGGGGCTGCAGCGAGCGCTGCTATGGGCGCGGGCGGCGGGCATGTGGGCGCAGGTCCTGCATGCGCCGATGGTCGCGCCCGACACGCGCCTGGCGGTCGCGCAGGAGATCGACCGGAACTTCCCGTTGATGCTGCTCCGGTTCGGCCGTCTGCCGACGCAGGCATCCGGCGGCGAGGCCCCGCCCGTCCTGCTGGGCTGAGCGCGTGGCGACGTCCGCGGCGGGCCGCGGGCGCCACCGCGGCCGAACGCCAGGGGTTCGAGCCCGCCCCGCCATGGGGTACGAGCGCCACGCGGGGCCGAGGGCCGCGACAGGCCGCCGGTTCGCGGCCGGGGGCCTCCGGGCTCGCTTTCGCCGCCGCGCAGGCCTCGCTACACTCGGCCTCGTCTTCGTTTCCGTCCGTCCCACCCGCTGGCGGGCCCCCTGCCTTGGCTGAACTGACTCCCGAGCAGCTCGAGGAGGCCTTCGCGCTGTTCAGCCAGGCTTCCGCCGAACTGACCACTGCCTACGAGGCCCTGCAGCGCCGGGTCGAGCAGCTGACCGGGGAGCTGGCGGCCACCAACCGGGAGCTGCGAGTCCAGCTCGCGGCGAAGGCCGCGCTCTCCGAGCGGCTGGAGGCGCTGCTCGCGGCACTGCCCGGTGGCGTCGTGGTACTCGACCCGGAAGGCAGGGTCACCAGCACCAACCCGGTCGCGAGCCAGCTGCTGGGTGGAGGCCAGGTGGGCGAGCGCTGGGACGACGCGGTCGCGCAGGCGCTGCGTGGCACCGCGGCCCCCGACGAGCACGAACTGCGGGTGGCCGGCGAGACGGCGTCTCGCAGGGTCCGCGTTTCGCGATCCTCGCTGCCCGACGGCGGGTCGATCGTGCTGCTCAACGACGTGACGGCTGCCCACGCGCTCACCACCCAGCTCGAGCGCGCCCGTCGCTTGTCGGCGATGGGCGAGATGGCCGCGAGGCTCGCCCACAACCTGCGCACGCCGCTGGCCACCGCGCTCCTCTACGCCGGCAATCTCGGCCGCTCCGGCATCGGCGAGGGCGAACGTGCCCGCTTCGCCGAACGCACGGTGGACAGCCTGCGCCGGGTCGAACGCATGATCCAGGACATGCTGCGCTTCGTGCGCGGCCAGCACGACGCGTTCGAGGCGATCGCAGTCGACTCGCTGCTCGCGGAACTCGCCGCGGTGATCGAGCCGCAGATGGCACGGCGCGGGCTGGGCTTCGACGTGCAGGACGACAGCCATGGCCTCGTGCTCCAGGGCGATCGGAAAGCGATTGCCGGCGCGCTGCTCAACCTGCTGGAGAATGCGCTCCAGGCGACGGCCGCCGGAGGCTCGGTCACGCTCTCCGCGCGCGCGCGCGGCGGCGCGGTCGAGCTGTCGGTGCTCGACACCGGCTCAGGCATCGATCCGGCGGTCGCCGACCGGCTGTTCGAACCGTTCTTCACCACTCGGGCCGATGGCACCGGGTTGGGGCTGGCGATCGTGCGGGGGGTCGCCACCGCCCACGGGGGCGAGGCGGTGGCGAGTGCGCGCGAGCCGCGCGGCAGCGCGTTCACGCTGCGCCTGCCAGTGTCGGCGGCAGCGGCGGCGTCCGCGGCGGCTACCGCGCCGTGACACGGGAGTGAACGGAATGTCGATGAACCTGCTGCCAGTGGTGATTGCCGAGGACGACGCCGACCTGCGCGAGGCCCTGTCCGCCACCCTGGAACTGAACGGCTACAGGGTGGTCGAGGCGGTGGACGGGGAGAGCGCGCTCGAGGCCCTGGCGCGCGAGCCTGCCGGCCTGCTGATCAGCGACGTGCAGATGCGGCCGATGGACGGCCACGCGCTGCTCGCCCGGGCAAGGCAGGAGCATCCGGACGTGCCGGTGATCCTCATGACCGCCTACGGGATGATCGACAAGGCGGTCTCGGCGATCAGGGCCGGCGCGGTCAACTACCTCACCAAGCCCTTCGAGCCGCAGCGACTGCTCGAGGAGGTGGCCTGCCACATGCGCCCGGCGGCCCCGGCCGCCGGGGAGGGGCAGGGCGAGGTCGTGGCCGAGGATCCCGCCACGCGGGCGGTCCTGGAACTCGCCCGGCGGGTGGCCGGCAGCGACGCCACGGTGCTGATCACCGGCGAGTCCGGGACCGGCAAGGAGGTGTTCGCCCGGTTCATCCACGAACGGTCCGCGCGCGCGCGCGGACCGTTCGTGGCGATCAACTGCGCGGCGATCCCCGAGAACCTGCTCGAGGCCACGCTGTTCGGCTACGAGAAGGGGGCCTTCACCGGCGCCACCCAGTCCACGCCCGGCAAGTTCGAGCAGGCGCAGGGCGGCACCCTGCTGCTCGACGAGATTTCGGAGATGCCGCTCACCCTGCAGGCCAAGCTGCTGCGCGTGCTGCAGGAGCGCGAGGTCGAGCGGGTTGGCGGGCGGCGTACGGTCGCGCTCGACATCCGCGTGATCGCGACGTCCAACCGCGACATGGCCGCCGAGGCGGCAGCCGGTCGGTTCCGGGAGGATCTGTATTACCGCCTCAACGTGTTCCCGCTGCAGCTGCCGGCGCTGCGCGAGCGCCCGCTCGACATCCTGCCGCTCGCGCGAGGCGTGATCGAGCGCGGGGCCGGAAGGGGGGGGCGGCGGCTGTCGGCCGCGGCCGACCGGGCGCTGCTCGCGCATCGCTGGAGCGGCAACATCCGCGAACTGGAGAACGTGATCCAGCGCGCGCTCATCCTCGCCCGGGGCGCCGAGATCGAGGTGGCCGACCTGCACCTGCCGGCAACGCTTGCCGCCACGCGGCAAGATCTGCCGCCTTCTGCCGGCGCGTCTTTGCCGCCGGCCCTGTCCGATGCCGCTGCCGCGCATCCGCCCGCTGCCCCCGGGCAGGACCTGCGTTCCCTCGAGCGGCACCACATCCTCACCACGCTGGCCTCGGTCGGAGGCTCCCGACGCAAGGCCGCGGCGCTGCTGCAGATGAGCGAGCGCACGCTGAGACACAAGCTCGCCCAGTACCGGGCCGACGGCTGGCAGGAGGCGGGCCGCTCGACCGACGCCGCGGCCGACTGACCGCGGTGGGCCAGCCGCGCGAGCCGCTTGGCACGCGGATTGCTGTAGTTGCCCTCGGGGACGACCCGCAAGGCGGGGGTGGCATGGCCACCCCGAGGTCGGCGGGTATCCTCCGGCTCCCGGGTACCGTATCATTGCCGTCACGCAGCGTGCATCGAACGCGCGGGGCGGCAGGCCTTCGGCCCCCGCCTCACCGTCCCGTCGCCTGCGCCGTCCCGTCCTGTTCTGCCGACCACGCCCTCCCATGAGCACCACCGGAATCGACCAGATGCTGCGCGAACTTCGCACAGCGGCCGCCCAGGCCGGTGCCGGGGTGCGGGCCGAGGGCACGCAGGCAGCCGCGCCCGGGGCGCCCGACTTCGCCGAGGTGCTTCGCGCGTCCATCGACAGCGTGCACCAGGCCCAGCAGGCGTCCACCGATGCGCAGCGCGCCTACGACGCCGGCTCGCCGGACGCGAACCTGCAGGAAGTGGTGGTGGCCATGCAGAAGGCCAGCCTGTCCTTCCAGACGATGGTGCAGGTGCGCAACCGGCTCGTGTCGGCCTATCAGGACATCATGAACACGCAGGTCTAGTGCGGCGGCGCCGCCCGTAGACGATGGCGCAGGCCCCCACCTCTCCGCTGCTCCAGGGGTTCTTCCGCCTCTCCAACGCCCAGAAGGTCGTGTTGCTGGTGGGGCTGGCGGCGGTCATCGCGGCCGCCGTGGCCTTCCTGTCGTGGGCGCGCAGCCCCGACTACCGCGTGCTGTTCAGCAATCTCACCGACCGCGATGGCGGGGCGGTGGTGGCCGCGCTGCAGCAGATCAACGTCCCCTACCGGATGTCCGAGGGCGGCAACGCGATCCTCGTGCCCTCGGATCGGGTGTACGACGCCCGCCTGCGGCTCGCGCAGCAGGGCCTGCCCCGCGGCGGCTCGATCGGCTTCGAACTGCTCGAGAACCAGCGCATCGGCACCAGCCAGTTCGTCGAGCAGGTCAACTACCAGCGTGCGCTCGAAGGCGAACTGGCGCGCACGGTGCAGGCGCTGGGGTCGGTGCAGGGGGCCCGCGTGCATCTGGCGATCCCTCGCCCCAGCGTGTTCGTTCGGGACCAGCAGAAGCCCAGCGCCTCGGTGCTGGTCAGCCTCTACCCGGGGCGTTCCCTCGAGGCCGCCCAGCTCGCCGGGATCACGCACCTGGTGTCGAGCAGCGTGCCGGACCTCGCGCCCTCTGCGGTGACCATCGTCGACCAGGCGGGCAACCTCCTCACCTCGGGGGGCGAGCCGCGCGATGCCGCGGGCCTCGATGCCGGCCAGCTCAAGCATCTCCTGCAGGTCGAGCAGTCCTACGTGCGTCGCATCGAGAACATCCTGACCCCGATCGTCGGACCCGGCAACGTCCGGGCACAGGTCACCGTCGACCTCGACTTCTCGAAGATCGAGCAGACGGCCGAGACCTTCAAGCCGAATCCGGCACCGCAGCAGGCCATCCGCAGCCAGCAGACGGTCGAGACGGTCGGCGAGGGCGGACGCGAGGCCGGTGGCGTGCCGGGCGCGCTGTCGAACCAGCCGCCGGGTTCGGCCAGCGCGCCGCTCAATGCGCCCCCGGCGCCGACGAAGGGGGCGCCGCCTGCCCCGACTCCGGCGCCCAGCACCCACCGGGAGTCGACGACCAACTTCGAGGTCGACAAGACCGTCACCTACACCCGCTCGGAAGTGGGTGCGCTGCGCCGCGTATCCGCCGCGGTCGTGCTCAACCATCGGCGCGAGGTGCGCGAGGGCAAGGCCGCCAGCAGTCCCATCCCGGAGGACGAGGTCACGCGGCTCACCGAACTGGTGAAGCAGGCGATCGGGTTCAACGACCAGCGCGGCGACAAGGTGAACCTCGTGAATGCGCCGTTCACCGAGACTCCGCGCGAGGATGTCGAGGGCCCGAGCTTCGTCTCGACGCTGCTCGAGCGTTTGCTGGGCAACCTCAACACGCTCGTGTGGGCGATGGCCGCGGTGATCGCGGCGCTCCTGGTCTACTCGATCGTGATCCGCCCCGTGCTGCGCGACCTGGCCAGCGCGGGCGAGCGCGAGCTCGCGTACGCGCCGCCGCCGGCGGGGGCGGGCGGCACGGGCATGTCGTCCGAGGGGGGCTCCGCCGCGCCGGCGGCGCCGCAGGGACCGGTCACGGCCGCCCCCATCATGCAGCGCGGGTCGTTCGAGGCCGAACTGCAGGTGGTCAAGGACCTCGCCAAACAGGAGCCGCAGATCGTGGCGAACGTGGTCAAGGACTGGGTTGGCCGCGAGTAGCGACGCTATCATCCGGCCATGAGCGAAGACGGCGTCCGCAAGAGCGCGATCCTCCTGATGTCGATCGGCGAGGAGGAGGCGGTCGAGGTGTTCAAGTACCTGTCGCCCCGCGAGGTGCAGCGGCTGGGCGCGGCCATGGCCGCCCTCGAGGCCGTGCCGCGCGAGCAGGTCGAGGCGGTACTGCGCGACTTCCGCGAGAAGGCGGGCGTCTCCACCACCATCGGCATGAACGCCGACAACTACGTGCGCTCGGTGCTCAACAAGGCGCTGGGCACCGAACTGGCGAGCGGCGTGATCGACCGCATCCTGAAGAGCGGCGACAACGTCGGGCTCGAGGCGCTCAAGTGGATGGACGGCAAGTCGATCGCCGAGATGATCAAGAACGAACATCCGCAGATCATCGCCACCATCGTCGTCCACCTCGAGCGCGATGCCGCGGCCGAGGTGCTCACCCATTTCACCGAGCGCCTGCGCAACGACGTGATGCTGCGGGTCGCGGCGCTCGAGGGCGTGCAGCCCTCGGCGCTGCGCGAACTCAACGACGTGCTGATCGGGCTGCTGCACGGCACCGACAAGATGCAGAAGAGCGCACTGGGCGGCGCGACCGTGGCCGCGGAGATCCTCAACAACCTGGGCACCTCGCTCGAGGCCTCGGTGATGGCCTCGCTGCGCGAGCACGACGCCGAACTCGCCCAGGCGATCGAGGACCAGATGTTCGTGTTCGAGAACCTGATCGACCTCGACGACCGCGCGGTCCAGTTGCTGCTGCGCGAGGTGCAGTCCGAGTCGCTGATCGTCGCGCTCAAGGGCACGTCGACCGAACTGCGCGAGAAGATCTTCAAGAACATGTCCGCGCGAGCCGCCGAGATGCTGCGCGACGATTTCGAGTCGAAGGGACCGGTCAAGCTCTCCGAGGTCGAGGCCGAGCAGCGCGAGATCCTGAAGGTCATCCGTCGGCTGTCCGACGAGGGCCAGATCTCGATCGGAGGCAAGGCCGACGAGGGGATGGTGACCTGATGCCGCGCGGACCGCGCGCGGGACGCGCCCGATGAGCCGGCGCCCGCGCATCGTGCGCGGCGGGGCCGGCGTGGTCGAGCGCTGGAGCCCGGACCTGCTCGAGCGGGGCCAGGCCCAGGGACCGGGACCCGTCGAGCCCGATCCTCGCGAAGTCGCCGCGGCCGAGGCCGAGGCCCTGCGGGAGGCGGCGCGCGCGCAGGGTCATGCCGAAGGGCTGGCGGAGGGGCGCGAGCAGGCCGCCGGCGAA
>CAIKXV010000010.1 GCA_903831455.1 uncultured Pseudomonadota bacterium
CGTCACGTAGGCGCCGATCGCGAAGCTGAAGGCCACCGGTACGTGGTAGCCCATGCCGAGCTTGCGACAGATCTCCACTTCGCGAAGCGCCCACGAACCGAAGGCGCCGATCGCGCACACGGTGATCAGCTGCCATAGCCCGCCTTCGAGCAGGGGCGCCAGGGCAAGCCCGTACTTGAGGTCCGGCGGTGCGATGCTGATCTGCCAGAGGTTCCAGGTCGGTCCCTGCGAAGCCCCGTACAGGATCAGGGCCGTACCCAGGATCGAGAAGAACATCGTGGTGACGCCGAAGAAGCCGACGTAGAACGGTCCGATCCAGAAATCGAACAGGTCCCCGCCCAGCAGCGTACCCCCCCGTACCCGGTACTTGCGCTCGAAACTCAGCATCGCCATGTCGTGTCCCCCTTCCGCCCGGCCTCATGCCCGGCGGCCTTGGTCATTGCCTGCGTGGTGTCCTGCGTCGGGCTGCACGAACAGCCCTTCGCTCCGCGCAGGGCCGGCCGGCGCGATCGCGGCTGGAGTCAGCCACGACCGTGCGGCCGGCTGCTGCAGCTACTTCACCGCCGAGGGCATCGGCGCGTTCTGCGTTGCCGCCGGTTGCGCCTTCGGACCATCCAGCCAGTTGAACTTGTTCGTGCTGAGCAGGATGAGATGGATCATCGCTGCCAGGCTGAACAGGAAGATCCCCTGCACCACCATGGCCCTGAGCGGGTCGTACAGACGCCAGATTCTCCACATGGGTTCACTCTCCTAGAGCAAGTGCGACATGAAGTTGTAGACACCGACCTTCACGCCGTCATTCAACGACTCCGTACCTTCAGCCCCCGGCAACCAGGAACGCCACTGCCAACCCAGCGCCTGAGCGACGAGGGCGATCGCTGCAAGGGTCACGAAGCACACCGCGTAGATGCTCCGGAAGGACCGGGAGTCCTTCTCGAGCAGGCCGTGCGAAATGCCTGCGGCTGGATCAGTCATGGTCATTCCTCCCTGCGGCGGCCTGTCAGAACCAGGGGCGCCAGGCGTACACGAGGACGTGCGCGACCACTGCGACCGCGACGAACCCGATGAAGCCCTGCATGTAGTACCGATGGAACTCTTCCGCCTCTGCATCCGTGAGGCCGGAGATCGAGCTCTTGTCAGCCATGTTCAGTTACCTCCCTGCAACGGCTGTTTCCGCGCGAACCCCACGCGGGGGGAAAACCGCCGTGGCCAGGGCCGCGGCGCACTCTTCCGCCCGATGCCGCCAGACGGAATCCGGAAGGGCGCGCGACGGGCGCGCGCCGTAGAAGGCCGCAAGACACCCGCGGCGGGAGTTGAGGGTCAGGGCGCTCATGCGGGCTGCACCTCGCCCTTGCGCGCCTCGCGCGCGCCGCCGTTGCCTGCAGTCCGCGCAGGCACGCCGGGCACGTGGGCGGTGGCCACGCGCGTGGCACCGGCCGCGCGTGCGGCTCGCTCGGCGTCGTCGCGCAGGCGCTTGGCCGCGGAGATTCGTACCAGCACGGGCATTGCCTCGATCGAGGCTTCGAGCGCGGCGCGCGCGTCATCGTCCCACGGCAGCTCGACATGAAGACGCGAGGGCGTGGCCTCGATGCGGTCCATTTCGGTGGCCAGCGGCAGGATGTGGAACAGCGCATCGAACAGCGCGTTGCACACCTCCTGCACCAGCCAGGTCGCGCCCGAATAGCCCATGAAGGGCGTGCCGGTATGGCGCCGGATGATCGCCCCGGGAAACGACGCGGGGATATACGACGCCCGCGAGCCGCACTCGGCGAGGTACATGCGTTCGTTGAAACTGCCGAACATGACCAGCGGCGCCTTCTCGCGCACCATCTGGCGTACCGCCGCGTTGTCCGTCTTCGCGCCAGCCACGCGCGCGACCGCAAAGGCGCAGGGCAGCCCGAGTTCGTCCTCGAGGAAGTGGCGTACGCCCCGCGAGTAGGTTTCGTTGGCGACGATCGCGAAGCTCGCGGTCCCGAAGAAATCCTGGGTCACCGATCGCCACAGGTCCCACACCGGCTTGATCGTCGTGTGCTTCTCGCGCTCGATGAAGGGCTCGGGGTCCAGTCCCAGCAGCTCGCCCAGCTTGCGCAGGAAGGCGGTTGTGCTGTGCAGGCCGATCGGCGCCTGGAGGTAGGGTCGATCCAGCGCCTCGCAGAGCATGCGGCCGAACTCGCGGTACATGCAGATGTTCACGTCGGCGTCGACCAGCCGGCGGATGTCGGCGAGGTGGCTGCCCAGGGGAAACACCATGTTCACTTCGGCGCCGATGCCCTCGACGAGGCGACGGATCTCGGCCACGTCGCTGGGCGAGTTGAACATCCCGTAGCTCGGGCCGATGATGTTGACCCGCGGGCGGTCGCCGGGCTGTGTCGGTCGCCGCTCGGGCATGGTGCCGCGCTTCGAGGCGAACTCCGTCCACAGCCAGTAGAGCGCACGGTTCGCGCTCTGCCACTGGTCCTCGTCGATCGTGCGCGGCAGGAAGCGCATCAGCGCCGTGCCCTCGGGCGTGACGCCCCCGCCGATCATCTCGGCGATCGAACCGGTGACCACCACCGCCGGCAGTCCGGGGTCGAGCGTGGCGTGCGCGCGCTTCATCGCGCCCTCGGTGCCGTGCTGGCCGAGTTCTTCCTCGGCCAGTCCGGTCACGACGATCGGCAACTCGTGGGGCGGCAGCGCGTCGGTGTAGTGCAGAACCGAGGTCACCGGCAGGTTCTCGCAACCCACCGGCCCGTCGATCACGACCTGAAGGCCCTTCAACGCGGTGAAGACATACACCGCGCCCCAGTAGCCTCCCGCGCGATCGTGGTCGAGGACGAGCATCAGATCATCTCCTCGGACTTGCGCTGGCGGGCCAGCTTCGCGAGCTGGCGCGCGTACTGTTCCCGGAAGTCCGGCCGCGACTCCGGCGCCCCGTCCTCGCGCTGCCAGACGCCGGCCGCATCGCCCTCGCCCACGCCCTCGAAGAACTCGCGCATCGCCTGGAAGCGGCTGCGGTTGCCCATCGCGGCATTGACCACCGTCGCCAGCGAGCCGGCGCCCGCCGGACCCATCAGGGGGCGCGCGGAGATCAGGTTGGTGAAGTAGAGCGCCGGGATCGTGCGCTCCTTCGCCGCCTGCACCACCGGCGTGGTGCCGATGGCGAGGTCGGGCCGGAACTCGGTCATCGCGGCGAGGTCCTGCTCGAGCGAGGCACGGTACTGCACGTGCACGCCGCGCGAAGCCAGCCATTCGCGGTCCGGCTCGCTCCAGGGGGTGCGGGGACAGGCGGTGCCGACGTAGCGCACGTCCGCACCGCTCTCCACCAGCAGGCGGGCCACCAGCAGCTCCGAGCCCTCGTAGCCGCTCATCGTGATCCGGCCCCGGATCGGCGTGCGCGCAAGCGCGCCGCGAATCGCCGGCAGGATCCGGTCCTTCGCCGCGCCGATTCGCTCGGCGGGCACGGCCGCGGCGCGCCCCACCGCCTCGAGCCAGGCCTCGGTGCCGTCATGCCCGACCGGTGCGGAGGCCACCACCGGCCTTCCCGCCGCCTCGAACTCGCGCACGCTGGCGGTATAGAAGGGATGCAGCGCCGCGACTGCGGCGCAGTCGAGCGCCGCGTACAGTTCGCGCCACTCGCGCGTGGGCACCACCGGTCCCGCGGACAGCCCCATCGGCTCGAGCATCATCGCGATGCCGACCGGATCGGCCGGGAACATCTCGCCCAGCAGCGTCACCGACGGCCGCGCGGCCGTGCCGGGGCCGCGGCCGCGCGGCGCCGGCACCGGTCCGGCCTCGGCTTCGCCGCGCGCGTAGCGCAGCATCGCACCCGCGAGCACGTCCTTCGCCTCGGCGTGCGTGGGCACGCCGAAGCCGGGCACGTCGATGCCGATCACCCGCACCCCGTCGATCTCGCGCGGCAGCAGCTGCAGCGGCACGCCCGAGGCGGTGGGCACGCACAGGTTGATCACCACCACCGCGTCGTAGAGCTCGGGGTCGGCGAGCTGGTGCACCGCCTCGCGGATGTCCTCGAACAGCTTGCCGGTGACCAGCGTCTCGGAGTTGAACGGGACATAGCCCACGGTGCGCCGGGCGCCGTAGAAGTGCGAGGTGAAGGTCAGCCCGTACACGCAGCAGGCCGACCCCGAGAGCACCGTGGCCGTGCGCCGCATGCGCAGCCCGACGCGCAGGCTGCCGAACGCGGGGCACATCGACTGCGGCTGGTCGTGCGGTCCCTTCGGGTAGTCGCGCGCGTAGGCGTCGAGGGCCTCGCTCTTGCCCGCGGCGCGGGCCGCGCGCTCGAGCTGGTCGCGACCGGCGTGGCAACCCAGGCCGTCGCCGCCGGATTCGGCGGCCGGCGCGGGCACTCCGGGAGGACGGGTGAGGTCGTTCATGCCGCGTCGTAGACCACTTCGAGGCTCTTGTGCTCGACCGTCTCGCGTCCGAGCATGTCGGCCTCGCTCGCCGGCTGGAGCACGACGTCGCGGCCGGTGGCCTCGCTGCTGAACAGGGCCAGCAACGCGTCCTGCGTCAGCGGGCGCGGACGCACCGGCGGGGCCAGCGCGACGTTGGTGGCGAGTTCCTCGAACAGCGGCCCCCACTGGCTTTCGGGGCGGCCGATGATTTCGTAGTTGGCACTCTTGCGGCGGATGTCCTCGTGCGCCGGGATCGAGGCGAGCACCGGGATGCCCGCCGCCGTCGCGAATGCGCGTGCCTCGCCGGTTCCATCTTCCTTGTTGATCACCAGGCCCGCCACGCCGACGTTGCCACCCAGCTTGCGGAAGTATTCGACGGCCGAGCAGACGTTGTTCGCCACGTACAGCGACTGCAGGTCGTTGCTGCCGACGACGATCACCTTCTGGCACATGTCGCGTGCGATCGGAAGGCCGAAGCCCCCGCAGACGACGTCGCCGAGGAAGTCGAGCAGGACGTAGTCGAAGCCCCAGTCGTGGAAGCCCAGCTTCTCGAGGGTCTCGAACCCGTGGATGATCCCGCGCCCGCCGCAGCCGCGACCGACCTCGGGGCCGCCGAGTTCCATCGCGAAGACGCCATCGCGCTTGAAGCACACGTCGCCGATGGCTACCGCCTCCCCGGCGAGCTTCTTGCGCGAGGAGGTCTCGATGATCGTGGGGCAAGCCTTGCCGCCGAACAGCAGGCTGGTGGTGTCGCTCTTCGGGTCGCAGCCGATCAGCAGGACCTTCTTGCCCTGCTGCGCCATCATGTAGCTGAGGTTGGCGAGCGTGAAGCTCTTGCCGATGCCGCCCTTGCCGTAGA
>CAIKXV010000011.1 GCA_903831455.1 uncultured Pseudomonadota bacterium
CCTACCATGGCCTCGCGCTCAACGTGGACCTCGACCTTGAACCGTTCGGCCGTATCGATCCCTGCGGCTACCCCGGGCAGCCGGTCACGCGCACGCGCGACCTGGGCATTCCCGCGGACACCGGCACGGCCGGACGCGGACTCGCCGCGACGCTCTCGCGGCTGCTGCGTGCCCACCCCCCGACGGACGTCCTGCCGCCGCCCCAGGCCTGAGAGGCCCGAATGACCGCCCCGATCCAGCCCGGTGAGAAGCAGAAGTCGCAGGCCAAGACCTCGCGTAATCCGATCCCGATCGTCCCGGTCGGCCAGACGCTGCGCAAGCCCGACTGGATCCGCGTGAAGGCACCCTCGCCCGGCTCGCGATTCCATGACATCAAGCGCATCCTGCGCGAGCAGAAGCTGCATACGGTGTGCGAGGAGGCCTCGTGCCCGAACATCGGCGAGTGCTTCGGCAAGGGCACGGCCACGTTCATGATCCTCGGTGACCTGTGCACGCGTCGCTGCCCGTTCTGCGACGTCGGGCACGGTCGGCCGCTGCCGCCCGACCCGGACGAACCCGTGCACCTGGGCGAGACGATCGCGGCACTCGGCCTGCGCTACGTGGTGATCACCAGCGTGGACCGCGACGACCTTCGCGATGGCGGAGCCGGCCATTTCGCCGAGTGCATCCGAGCGGTCCGCGAGCGTTCGCCCGGCACCACCATCGAGGTGCTGGTGCCCGACTTCCGCGGTCGTCGCGACCGCGCGCTCGCGGTGCTCGAGCAGGCGCCGCCCGACGTGATGAACCACAACCTCGAGACGGTGCCCCGCCTGTACCGCGCCGCCAGGCCCGGCGCGGACTACGCGAACTCGCTGCAACTGCTGCGCGAGTTCAAGTCGCGCCATCCCGGCGTGCCGACCAAGTCGGGGCTCATGGTGGGCCTGGGCGAGACCGACGAGGAGATCCTGGGCGTGATGCGCGATCTGCGCGCGCATGACGTCGACATGCTCACCATCGGCCAGTACCTCCAGCCCTCGTCGCACCACCTGCCGGTGCTGCGCTACGTGCCGCCGGAGACTTTCCGAATGTACGAGCGCGAGGCGCAGGCGATGGGCTTCGTGCACGCGGCCTGCGGTCCGATGGTGAGGTCGAGCTATCACGCCGACCGGCAGGCGCACGAGGCTGGCGTGATCGAGGCCTGAGGTTGCAGGCCCGGCGACGGTTGACGCAGGGGAGGGAGGCGTCGATGGGCAAGGGGGAGTCGGTCCTCGCCGCAAGGCGAAGGGTCGTGTTCGTCGTGCCGGCGGGAGCCGCGCTGGCGCTGGCCGCCGGAGGTCTGCGGGCGCAGGCGTTGTCGGCCATCTCCGGCGGGGACCAGGCGGGCGCGTTGCGCGCCGCGCTGGAACAGGGCGCGCGCCAGGCGGTCGAGACGCTCGGGCGTGCCGACGGGTTCTGGTCCAATCCCCGGGTCAGGATCCCGCTGCCCGACGCACTGGAGCGATTGCGCAGTCCGGCTCGACTCATGGGCATGGGCGGGCAGTTCGACGCGCTGCAGCTGTCGATGAACCGGGCTGCCGAGCAGGCGGTCCCACAGGCGATGTCCCTGCTCCAGTCGGCGATCCGGTCGATGAGCGTGCAGGACGCGCAGGCGATCCTCACCGGTGGCCCGACGGCGGCGACCGAGTTCTTCCGCACCTCGAGCAGCGCCGGCCTGGAGAAGGTGTTCCTGCCGGTCGTGACGCAGGCCACCGAGAAGGTCGGACTGGCCCAGCAGTACAACGCGCTGGCCGAGCGCGGCGCAGCGATCGGAGTGGTCGATGCGAAGCAGGCTCGCCTGGAGCCCTGGGTGACCCGCCGTGCGCTGGACGGCCTGTTCCTGATGATCGGCGAGGAGGAACGGAAGATCCGCGCCAATCCGGCAGGGGCAGCGACCGACCTCGCGCGCCGCGTGTTCGGCGCGGCCGCGCGCTGAGCGCCCGGCGAGCGGGCGCCGCGCTCGCCTGAACCTCAGGCCGCCGCTTCGCTGCCCGCGCGCGAGGCGCGCTTGCGCTCGTGCTCCTGCAGGTGGCGCTTGCGGATGCGGATCGACTTCGGCGTCACCTCGACGAGTTCGTCGTCCTCGATGAACTCGACCGCGTACTCCAGCGTCAGGCGGATCGGCGGGGTCAGGAGGATCGCCTCGTCGGTACCCGAGGCGCGGACGTTGGTGAGCTTCTTGCCCTTGAGCGGGTTGACCACCAGGTCGTTGTCGCGCGAGTGGATGCCGATGATCATGCCCTCGTAGAGCTTCTCGCCCGGGCTCACGAACATGCGCCCGCGGTCCTGCAGGTTCCACAGCGCGAAGGCGACCGCATCGCCGGTCTCCTGGGACACCAGCACGCCGTTGCGCCGCCCCGCGATGTCGCCCTTGACCGGACCGTAATCGTCGAACACGTGGCTCATCAGGCCGGTGCCACGCGTGAGGTTCATGAACTCGCCCTGGAAGCCGATCAGGCCCCGGGCGGGCACGCGGTACTCCAGCCGCACCCGGCCGCGCCCGTCGGGCACCATGTCCTGCAGGTCGGCCCGCCGCACGCCCAGCGCCTCCATCACGCCGCCCTGGTGCGATTCCTCGACGTCGACGGTGAGCAGCTCGTAGGGCTCGAGCACCTCCCCGTCGACCACGCGGTTGATCACGCGGGGGCGGCCGACCGCGAGCTCGTAGCCTTCGCGCCGCATGTTCTCGATGAGGATGGTCAGGTGCAGTTCGCCGCGGCCGGAGACCAGGAAGACGTCGGTGTCCCCGGTCTCCTCCACGCGCAGCGCCATGTTGGTCAGCAGTTCCTTCTGCAGACGCTCGCGCAGCTGGCGGCTGGTGACGAACTTGCCCTCGGTGCCGGCCAGCGGCGAGGTGTTCACCTGGAAGTTCATGGTGAGCGTGGGCTCGTCCACCTTGAGCGGCGGCAGGGCCTCGGGGCGCTCGGCATCGGCGATGGTGGTGCCGATCGACAGCTCCTCGATGCCCGAGACCAGCACGATGTCCCCGGCCATGGCCTCGGTCATCGGCACGCGCTCCAGGCCCTGGAAGCCCAGCACCTGGTTCACCCGCGCGCGGCGAACCGGCCCGTCGCCGAGCACCACCGCCACCTCCTGCCCCGGGCGCAGGCGGCCGCGGCGCATGCGTCCCACGCCGATGCGGCCGACATAGCTGGAGTAGTCGAGCGCGCTCACCTGGAGTTGCAGCGAACCCTCGGTGTCGTCCTCCGCCGGGGCCGGTACGCGATCGAGGATGGTCTGGAAGAGCGGGCGCAGGTCGCTGCCCGGATGCTTCCAGTCGAGCGTCGCCCAGCCGTGCAGGGCCGAGGCGTAGACCACGGGAAAGTCGAGCTGCTCCTCGGTCGCGCCCAGCTTGTCGAACAGGTCGAAGGTCTGGTCGACCACCCAGTCAGGCCGCGCGCCGTCGCGATCGACCTTGTTCACCACCACGATCGGCCGCAGCCCCAGCGCCAGCGCCTTCTTGGTGACGAAGCGCGTCTGCGGCATCGGTCCCTCGACCGCATCGACCAGCAGCAGCACGCCGTCCACCATGCCCAGCACCCGCTCGACCTCGCCGCCGAAATCGGCGTGGCCGGGCGTGTCGACGATGTTCACGTGCACGCCGTCATAGTCGAGCGCGCAGTTCTTCGCGAGGATGGTGATCCCGCGCTCGCGCTCGAGGTCGTTGGAGTCCATCACCCGCTCGGTGATCTTCTCGTGCGCGGCGAAGGTGCCCGCCTGGCGCAGGAGCTTGTCGACGAGCGTGGTCTTGCCGTGGTCGACGTGGGCGATGATCGCGATGTTGCGGAGCGAGCGGGGCATGGCGGCGTTCCTGTCGAAGGCAACCGCGGCGTGTGGTCGCGGCGCTGGACGCAGGCACCGGGTGGCGTGCCGCGACCGTGGGGGCGGGGGGTGCTGGGACCGGGAACCCGCCTGCGGGAAAAACCCGCGAGACTACCACGCGACCATGGCGTTTCCGCCCGACCCGGATAAACTTGCGGATTTGCCCGACGTTCGGGCCCCGGCCGAGGTGGCCAGCCCCGGCCGCGGGGCTCGGTGGCCCGGGGATGCCGGACGCCGGAGGCGGGCCACCGCCCGCGGGTCGCCGCCGACGCCGGGCGGATCGGACACGCTCCGGCGACCGGGTCCGGTGGGTCGCGGCGGCCATACACCCCACACCCCACACCCCACCCCCCACACCCCACACCCCGCGGCTCGCCGACCATGACCACCCTCAGCCTTGAACAGATCACCGATTTGGCTCGCCGTGCGCTCGTCGGGGCCGGCGCCGCCGAGGATCAGGCGCAAGCCACTGCGCGCGCCCTGGCGGCCGCCGAGGCCGATGGCCTGGCGACCCACGGTCTGTCGCGGGTACCGCTCTACGCCGATCACCTGCGCTGCGGACGCGCCGATGGGCACGCGCGGCCGGTGCTCGCGCGCGAGCGTGGCGGGGCCTGCCTCGTCGATGCCGGCGGCGGGCTCGCTTTCCTGGCCTGCGAGATGGCGATCGGCGAGGCCGCCCGTCGCGCGCGCAGCCATGGCATCGCGATCGCCGCGGTGACCCGCAGCCATCACAACGGCGCGGCGGTCTACCACCTCGAACCGCTCGCCGCACAGGGCCTGGTCGGGATGGCCTTCACCAACTCGCCGGGCGCGATCAACGCCTGGGGTGGCCGCCGTCCGGTGTTCGGCACGAACCCGATCGCCGCGGCCTTCCCGCGGCGCAACGCGCCGCCGGTGCTGATCGACCTGTCGCTGACCGAGGTCACCCGCGGCAAGATCATGCTCGCTGCAAAGGAAGGACGACCCATTCCCGAGGGCTGGGCGGTCGACCGCGAAGGGCGCCCCACCACCGATGCGAAGGCCGCGCTCACCGGCAGCCTGTTCGCCATCGGCGGGGCGAAGGGCGCGATGCTGGCGATGATGGTCGAACTGCTGTGCGTGTCGCTGACCGGCGCGGCCTTCGCGTTCGAGAACGACTCGTACTTCGAGCCGGGCAACCACCCGAGCATCGGCCATGCCTATCTCGCGATCGACCCGGAGGCGCTGGCCGGGCGCGACATGGCCCTGGACCGCACCGAGGACCTGGTGGCGGCGATGCTGGCCGATCCGGGGGTGAGGCTGCCGGGCGATCGCCGGCACCGCGAGCGCGAGCGTGCGGCCCGCGAGGGCGTGGCGGTCCCCGACGATCTGGTGCGCCAGCTCGAGGCGATCGCGGCCGGGCGGTGAGAGCCGCCTTGCCACCCCGCCTGCGTGCGATCCCCCGCGGGACGGGCGGAGGTCGGTTCTGCGCCCGCCCTGCGTTCGGCTACGATCGCACCTTCGGCTTGCGGCGTTTGGCGGCAAGCCGGGTCTTCGCCACGGATGCCGGCTGCGGCGCCGTCGATGCTCCAGGGCCGGCGCGGCCACGTGCCCGGTCCGTTCAGACACCCGGTTGCCGCCCTGCGGGCGGGCGGCCGGTCCTCCGGGCGGCGCCTGAGCGCGTCGTTCCGGCCCGACGCACGGGACGGGGCGCGAAAGCGTGCTCCACCCCGGCGTGCCTCCAGGACGCATGACCATGACCGACACGACGCTGACCTTGCGGGTCAACGGTGCCGAACGCACCGTGACCTGCGACCCCGAGACCGCGCTGCTCTACGTGCTGCGCAACGACCTCGATCTCAAGGGCGCCCGCTACGGCTGCGGCCAGGGCCAGTGCGGCGCCTGCACCGTGCTGGTCGATGGCAAGCCGGTGCAGTCGTGCAACGTCCCGACCTCCGAGCTGGCGGGTCGCGACATCGTCACCATCGAGGGACTCGGCACGCCGGAGGCGCCGCATCCGCTGCAGCAGGCGTTCATCGACGAGCAGGCGGCCCAGTGCGGCTACTGCATCACCGGCATCGTGATGAGCGCCAAGGCGCTGCTCGACGCCAACCCCCGCCCCACCCGCGCCGAGATCGGCGCCGCGCTGCGCGACCACCTGTGCCGCTGCGGCACCCACGCGCGCATCGTGCGCGCGGTCGAGCGCGCCGCCGCGGCCCTGTCCGCCGCCCGCTGATCCTGCAGGAGCCCCCGCATGTCCCGCACCAACGAATCCTCCCCGCTGCCCGGCAGCCTGTCGGTCAACCCGCGACTCGACCAGTGGATCCGCCTGATCCCCGCGACCCCCGGCGGGCGCGACACCGTCGGCGTGTCGCCCGGCAAGGTCGACATCGGCCAGGGCATCTCCACCGCGCTCGCGCAGATCGCGGCCGATGAACTCGACGTCGCGCTCGAGCGTATCGCGATGCGTGCGCCGGGCACCGATGCCAGCCCGAACGAGGAGATGACCTCCAGCAGCCTGTCCATCGAGCACAGCGGCATCGCGATCCGCTATGCCTGTGCCGAGGTGAGGGCCACGCTGCTGCAGAAGGCGGCCGAGCGCTTCGGGGTGAGCGTCGAGCGCCTCACCGTCGAGGACGGCACCGTGAGCGTGGTCGGTGGCGGGCAGTCGGCCACCTACTGGGAACTGGCCGAGCCGGGCATGTTCAGCCGGGCCGCCACCGCCCAGTTCCCGCCGAAATCGCCCGACGAATTCCGCCTGATCGGCACCAGCGTGAAGCGCCTGGACATCCCCGCGAAGGTGACCGGTCGGCCGAGCTACGTGCACGACATGATGCTGCCCGGCATGCTGCATGCGCGGGTGGTGCGGCCGCCGAGCTACGAAGCCCGCCTCGCCTCGATCGACGACGAGGCCGCGGTACGCGCGCTGCCCGGGCTGGTCGAACTCGTGCGCGACGGCAGCTTCCTCGCGGTGGTGTGCGAAACCGAGGCGCAGGCGCTGCGCGCTGCGCGCGCGCTGCGCAACCGCGCGAAGTGGGACGACCGGACGCGCCTGCCGGCGCAGGCAGTCGTGCACGAGCACCTGAAGACGCTGCCGCAGTCGCTGCACGTGGTGGGCGAGAAGACCGACGCGGCCGCGGCCGCGACCGGTGCCAGGACGCTGAGCGCCGCGTTCACCAAGCCGTACATCGCGCACGCCTCGATCGGCCCGTCCTGCGCGGTCGCGGTCTGGAACGAGGGTCGCCCCGAGATCTGGTGCCACTCGCAGGGGATCTTCCCGCTTCGAGTCGATCTCGCCAAGGCGCTGCGCATGCCCGAGGCCGAGATCACCGTCCACCACGCCGAGGGCGCGGGCTGCTACGGGCACAACGGCGCGGACGACGTGGCGCTCGACGCCGCGCTCGCCGCCCGGGCCGTGCCGGGGCGCCCGGTGCGGCTGCAGTGGATGCGCGAGGACGAATTCCAGTGGGAGCCTTTCGGTCCCGCGATGAGCATCGAGCTCACCGCTTCGCTGGATGCCGATGGGCGCATCGTGGACTGGACGCATGAGCTGTGGAGCAACACGCAGAGCACCCGTCCGGGTCGCCAGCCCGAGGGCACCTGGCTGCTCGCCGGCTGGCATCTGGCCGATCCGCTGCCCAAGCCCCCGCCGCGGATGATTCCCATCGCCGGCGGAGGCGGCAGCGATCGCAACGCGATCCCGCTCTACGATTTCCCGAACCAGAAGGTGCTGCACCACTTCATCACCGAGATGCCGGTGCGGGTGTCGGCGCTGCGCTCGCTGGGCGCCTTCGCCAACGTCTACGCGATCGAAACCTTCATGGACGAACTCGCCGAGGCGGCGGGGATCGATCCGGTCGAGTTCCGCCTGCGCCACCTGAAGGACGCCCGTGCGCGGGCGGTCATCGAGGCGGCGGCCGATCGTGCCGGCTGGAAGGGGCGCGCCGCGGGCGACGGCAGCACCGGCATGGGCATCGGCTTCGCGCAGTACAAGAACAAGCAGAGCTACTGCGCGGTGGTGGCCGAGGTCTCGCTGGAAGAGGATCTGCGCGTCACGCGCTGCGTCGCGGCCGTGGAATCGGGGCTGGCGATCAACCCCGACGGGATCATCAACCAGACCGAGGGTGGCGTGATCCAGGCCGTCTCGTGGACGCTGAAGGAGGCGGTGCCCTTCGACGAGCGCGGCATCCGCTGCATGACCTGGGACGACTATCCGATCCTGCGGTTCGACGAGGTGCCGGAGGTCGACGTCGTGCTGATCGATCGTCCCGACCAGAAGTCCATGGGCGCGGGCGAGGCAGCCCAGGGGCCGACCGGGGCGGCGATCGGCAATGCGCTGGCCCGGGCGATCGGCGTGCGCGTGCGCGACCTGCCGCTCACGAAGGACCGGATCGCGAAGGCGCTGGTGTGAGTCCGCAGGCCCCGGCAGGCGGAGGACGCCCGTGATCGGTCGCGCGCTGCTGCGGCTGGCCAACCTGCCGGCGCTCGCGCGCTACCTGCGCGAGCACCGGCCGGATCGCTCGGTATGGGATCCGGCCGAGGACCTGGAGCTCGAACTCTACGGGGCGATCTTCGGCAACGATTTCCTGCACTACGGCTACTTCGATCCGATCCCGGGGTCAGCCGAGGAGATCAGCCTCGCCGACGTGAAGCGGGCGATGGACGCCTACGCGACGCTGCTGGTCTCCAGGGTGCGCGCAGGCGAGCGCGTGCTCGACGTCGGCTGCGGGATGGGCGGCCTGCTCGCGCGGCTGGATGCGGCGGGGGCTCGGCCCACCGGCCTCACCCCGAACCGCGCGCACGCCGCGCACATCCGCGAGCGCTGGCCGCACCTGCCGCTGGCCGAGGGGACGCTGGAGGAGGCACGCTCGCCCCTGCTCGACGCCCCGTTCCCGGCGATCGTGAACGCGGAATCCTTCCAGTACGTGGATCTCGAGCGCGGACTGGCGCGCATCGCCGGGCTGCTCGCGCCCGGCGGGCGCTGGATCGTGATCGACTACTATCGACTCCAGCCCGACACGCGAAACCGCTCCGGGCACCTGCTGGCCGACTTCGAGTCCGCGCTCGCCCGCCACGGGCTGGAGATCGTCGAACGGGTGGACGTCACCGAGAACTGCATCCCCAGCCTCGCCTACGGCCGGCTGCTCGCCGCCCGGTTCGCGCTGCCGCTGGCGCGCTTCGGCGCGGAAAAACTGTTTCTTCGCCAGCGCCTGCTCGGCTACCTGTTCGGCGACGACGTGCGTGGCAAGCTCGACCGGGTGCGGCTCGATACCCTCGATCCCGACGTCTTCCGGCGCGAGAAGCGCTACCTGCTGTTCACGATCCAGCGACGAGGCTGACCGTCGGGACCGTCCGGTGCGGGTCCGCCGATCGGTTCCACTGCGCGGAACATGTTCCGCCTGGCGGCGGCGACAGTGCTATCTTTTTCTCCTGAAACTACCGGCAATAAACCGGCAGGAGGAGAGACGATGGCATGTACGATCACGCGCCTCGCGCTGTGCGCAGGCTCGCTTTGCGCGGCGGCATCCCTGTTGCCGGTGCCCGCCTGGGCACAGGCCTACCCCAATCGCCCGATTCGCCTGATCACGCCTTTCCCGCCGGGCGCAACGACCGATGCGCTCTCCAGGATCATCGCTTCGCGCATGACCGAGAGCTGGGGGCAGAGTGTCCTGGTCGACAATCGGCCTGGTGCGGGCGGAGTCGTTGGCACTGAACTGGCGGTCCGCGCGCCCGCCGATGGATACACGATCGTCAACGTGATCAGTTCGCATGCCGTCAACCCCAGCATCTACCCGCGCATGCCCTACGACGCCATCCGCGATTTCACGCCTGTCATTCCGCTGGCCAGGGTTGCCAGCGTGCTGGTGGTGCCTTCGAACTCGACGATCACCTCGGTCAAGGATCTGGTGGCGGTCGCTCGCGCCCATCCGGGGAAGATCAGTTTCGGCTCCGCGGGTACCGGGAGTTCGAGCCACTTGATTGGTGAACTCTTCCGCCTGCTTGCAAAGGCGGAAATCACGCACGTGCCCTACAAGGGCGGCGCGCCGGCGCTGAACGACGTGCTGGGCGGCAACATCCCGCTCGTGATCGGCACCACGACCACCGTGACGCCTTTCGTGAGAAGCGGCAAGTTGCGCGCTCTGGCGATCAGCAGCGCCAAGCGCTCGCGCCTGCTGCCCGATGTCCCCGCGCTCGCCGAGCAGGGTTTCCCTGAAATCGATGCGACCGAGTGGTGGGCGATTCTCGCTCCGGCCGGAGTGCCCGCCAGCATCGCGAAACGGCTCAATGGCGAAATCGCGCGCATCATGAACCTGCCCGATGTCACCGAGCAACTGAACGGCTTTGGCGCGGAGTTCATCGGCGGCACGCCCGAGGACCTCACCGCTTTCATCAAGCGCGAAATGGCGCGCTGGGCACCCGTGGTCAAGGCGGCCAACATTCGCGCCGAGTGACACTCCCGTTCGAGGGGCGCAAGCCTGATGGACTTCGCGTTTGACGAGTCGCAGCGGCTCATCTGCGAGATGGCGGAGCGCGTGGCACGGCGCGAACTCGAGCCTCGGCTCGAGGCGGTTTCGCCTGACCAGCCCATCCAGAGGGAACTTCTCCTCGAATTGTTCTCCGCGGTACGACCTATGGGTCTGCTCGCGCCTCGCCTTCCCGAGGCAGCAGGCGGGGCGGGGCTTGCCATGCTTGACTACGGGCTGATGCTCGAACGCATGCCGGCGGCGCTGGCCATCAGCCTGATCGCGCACGAGGGATGCATCGCGCGACTGTATGCCGAGGGGAATCCGGCGCAGCGTGAGCGGTGGCTGCCGCCCCTGGTAGCCGGTACGGCCGTCGGATGTACCGGTTCCAGCGAGCCTGCGGCCGGATCGGACCCACGGGGAGTACAGACACGCCTCGAGCGGCGCGACGGTCGCCTGCAACTGACTGGCCGCAAGCTGTGGATCACCAACGCTTCGGTCGCCGATCTGATGATCGTTACCTGCCGCGATCTGCGCGAACCGGCCGCAGATCGTGCGTCGCTGACGAAGGTCGTGGTGGCTCCGCGTGGTCCTGCCTGCGAAGTGCGCGAGATCGACACCATTGGCCTGCGCCAGGGCCTGCTCGCCGAGGTCATGTTCGACGCCCATCCGGTCGAGCCCGCGGATGTGATCGAGTCGCAGGCGGCAACCGAGGTGCTGAAGGCGACCTGGTCGGTGAATCGCCCGCTCATCGGGCTGATCGCCGTCGGGCTCGCGCAACGCGCGTTCGAGCAAGCCCGGACGTACTGCGGGTTGCGCGAGCAGTTCGGCCGGGTGATCGCCGGGCACCAGCTGGTACAGAAGACGTTGTCCGATATTGCGACCCGTATCGAGGCGAGCCGCCTGCTCTGCTACAGCGCGCTCGCAGCCATCGACCGCGGCGAAGGTTCCGCGGGGCGGGGCGCGATGGCCAAGCGCCATGCCCAGGTGGCCTGCCAGGAGGCAATCTGGGAGTCGATGAACCTGCTCGGTGCCAGCGGCCTCGCCACCGAGACGGGAATCGAGCGGCTCTACCGCGATGTACGCATGCTGGCGATCCCGGACGGGACCAACGAGATCCTCGCGCTGATCCATGGCCGAGAACTGACCGGTGTCGATGCCTTGCGTGGCGCGCCGCCACGACGTCCATGACCTCTGCTCCCCCCCCCGGGCTTGCGGGTGTCGAGGTGATCGAAGCCGGGGGTGATCGGGCGACACGGATCTGCGCCCGCCTGCTGGCGGGCATGGGAGCCCGCGTCGTGCGGGATCCTGGCACTCCTGCCGGAGCCGATGATCCGCTCGGCGTGACTGGCGAGGGATATGCCGGGACGCTGACCCGGGTGCCCGACGTGCGTCTGATCGACGAGGTCGCGGTGGCGCAAGAGATTGCCCGGGGCGCCGTCGACCTGACGAGCGGCACGATCGTCACGTCAATCACGGCCCTTGGACGCGAGCGCGCGGCCCGGGGTGAGAGCGCCTGCGAACTCGCCCTCCAGGCGCGGGGTGGGCTGATGGCGGTCACCGGCGAGGTGGGCGGCTCACCCCAGGCCGTCAGGGTGCCCGTGTCGGCGATGCTGGGCGGGCTGGTCGCCGCGACCGCAACCCTTGCGGCGGTTCGCCATCGTCGACTGGGCGGACCGGGCCAGTCGGTCGATGTGTGCCTGCTCGAGGTGATCGCCGATCAGTTGCGCACGCAGGCCTCCCTGGTCTTCGAAGGGCGCCGGGACGGCTATCGGGCGGGCAGTCGTCATCCGGTATGCGCGCCCTGGAATGCCTATCGCGCCTCGGACGGCTGGGTGGTGATCTGCTCTGCGAGCGACGCACAGTGGCGTTCGCTGGCCCGGTGCATCGATCCGCGGCTGGCGGACGATGGACGTTTTGCGACCGTCGACCAGCGGCGGGGCGACGTGGAGACGCTCGACACGCTGATCGAGCGCTGGACGTCCGCGAGGCGCGTCGAGGACATCGTGGCCGCAGTGGAGGCGGTGGATGTCCCGGTCGGACCTGTGTCCACGGTGGCGCGGTTGCACGAGGCCGCGCGCGCGTGCGCGACCGACGGCATCGCGCCGGCCCTGCGCTCCCCCGTCCGGTATACCCGCCACGCGCATGCGCCTGCGAAGCGGCTGCCAGTCGCTGCAGCATCGCTGCCCCTGTCCGGTATTCGCGTGATCGAATTGTCGCGCTACGCGGCGGGCCCGGTCGCGGGCACGCTGCTCGCGGCGCTCGGAGCCGAGGTAATCAAGGTCGAGGCTCCAGGGGGCGAGGACTGTCGTGCGTGGGCGCCCCGGTTCGGCGATACCTCGGGCTACTTCGCCAACTACAACACGGGAAAGCGGTCGGTCGTACTCGACCTTTCACGGCCGAGCGGTCGCACCGCCCTCTGGCAGCTCATCGGAAGCGCGCAGGTTCTCCTGTCGAATCTGCGTCCCGGCGTCCTGGATCGCATGGGATTCGATCCGCTCGCCCTCGCTGCGCGCTGTCCGGGCCTGGTCCAGGCCGAGATCTCGGGTTACGGGCGCCACGGGCCGCGCGCTGCCGCGCTCGACACCGTCATCCAGGCGCAAAGCGGGCTGCTTTCGCTTGTCGGCACGCCGGGTGGCGCTCCCTGCCGCGTCGGCCTGTCGATCGCCGACCAGGTGGCCGGGCACTTTGCCGCGCAGGGTGTCATCGCGGCGCTCGAGTGCCGGGATCGCGACGGCTGCGGCGGACTCGTCGACGTGCCGATGATCGACGCGGCGATGTGGCTGACGCTGTATGCGTGGCCCGAAGGCGACGGCCCGCTGGAGGGCGTGGCCATGCTGCGCGCGCGCGACGGCTGGCTGTCGATGCAAGCCTCCGCGAATCACGTTCCGATCGCTGATGTCGCCGAACTGGATCGTGCCGCAGCACTCGAGGCACTCGCGACGCGCGGGATCGAGGCCTATCCGGTCCGCGAACCCGGCGAGGTGTTCGCCGAGGATCCGGTGCTGCGGGACAGGGCGAGCGTGGCCCTCGTGCAACACCCCTGCGGCGTACGGGTGCCTGTCCTGCGTGTGCCGCTTGGCTTGCAGGGAACGCCGGTCAGCGTTCCGGCGCAACTCGCGGCGCTCGGCGCGGATAACGCCACCCTGCTTGCCCGGGACCTCGATCCTCCTGCCGGGGACCGGGGCGCAGTCGCCGTGTCGGGCGAGGTGGCGGACCCGGGCGCGGGGTCGATTCGACTCGACACCGATGACGGGAGGCTCTCATGACGCAGGCAACCACGCCTCAGGCCGCGACGCCGCCGCTGGCGGGCATGCGCGTACTCGACTTCAGTCGCCTGCTGCCGGGCCCGTGGGCGACGCAACTGCTCGGCGCGCTGGGTGCGGACGTGGTGAAGGTCGAACAGCCGGGCGTCGGCGATCTCAGTCGTCACAATCATCCCCGCCTGCGCGAGGAGAGCGTGTACTTCAACGGGGTCAATGCCAACAAGCGCAGCGTGGCGATCGATCTCGCTCGCCCCGAGGGGGCTGCGCTGCTGCCCGCCCTGCTGGGCTGGGCCGACGTGGTGATCGAATCCTTCCGGCCGGGCGTGGCCCGACGTCTCGGGATCGATGCCGAGACAGTGCGCGGATGTCGTCCGGACGTGATTCACTGCTCGATCTCGGGCTTTGGCCAGACCGGGCCGTTGTCGAACATCGCCGGGCACGACCTCGTGATCCAGGCGGCGACCGGTGTGATGGGTTGCCAGCCTCGAGGCGATGTCCCGCCCGAGGTGCCCGGCTTCCAGTCGGCCGACTTCGCGGGTGCGATGACCGCGGTGGTGGCCGTGCAGGCGGCGTGGGCGCGGCGCGGGAAGGACGGGACCGGCTGCACCATCGACCTGTCGATGTACGACGCGCTGCTCTCGATGTGCGTGATTCCGCTCGCCTCCGCGATGGCGAGGCTTGCCGGCGCGAGCGGCGAGCCCCGGCAGGAGGTGTTCGGAGCCAATCCCCGCTACTGCACCTACCGGACACGGGATGGCCGGGCGGTGGCCGTGTCGCTGCTCGAGGCACGGGCGTGGGCCGCGTTCTGTGGTGCGATCGGGCGAACGGATCTGGTGCGAGAGGACGAGTCGCACGCCGACCGTCTGACCGATCACGGGGAACACGGGCTGCGCTACCGTGAAGCCATCGCGAACTACTGCGCGAGCCGCGACCGCGACGATCTGGTGTCCGAGATGCGCAGCCTTGGCATTGCGATCAGTCCCGTGCTGGATCCGGACGAGGCGCTCGCACTCGATCATGCCCAGGCGCGAGGGGACATCGACTGGATCGAGCATCCGGTGGAGGGGCGCATGCCGCAACTGCTCACGCCTCTTCACCAGTCCGGTCTGGCCTCCCGGCCCCGGCCCGCCCCCGTGCTCGGGGAGCATACGCTGGCCGTCCTCCGGGAGGTCGGTGCGTCGTCCGAGTCGATCGACAGGGCGCTCGCCTGTGGCGCGCTCGTCCAGTGGCAGCCGGAGCGCCGAGGTGGGTGACTTCCAGCAGCGCGCAGGCCAATGGCTCGCTGGCCTCGAGGGCACGCTACCGCCCCCGGTGGACGAAGCCTGCCGTCTTGCGCTGGTCGACTGGCTGGGCGTGACCCTCGGCGGACTGGATGAACCCGCCGCGCGTATCGCTCGTGCGCAGGCGGCACACCTGTTCGGTCCGGGGCCCTGCGCCGTGCTTGGGAGCGGGTACGCTTCGCCAGCGGCCGCGGCACTCGCCAATGGCACGGCAGCTCACTGTCTGGATTTCGATGACACCCATGTAGGCGCGGTCACTCACGTCGGTGCACCGCTGTGGGCCGCGCTGCTGGCCTGCCTGCAGTCGCGTCTGTCGCGGGGGAATTGCATCGATGAACGAGCGCTGCTGCGCGCCTTCGCGGCGGGCTATCAGGTGGCGGCTCGCGCCGGCACCGGGCTGGGCGAGCAGGCGACGGCCCGGGGCTGGCATGGCACCGGCGTCTTCGGACGCATCGGTGCCGCAGCGGGCTGCGCGGCGCTCGCGGGGCTCGATGCGGAGGGTTGCAGCCACGCGCTCGGGTTGGCCGCCACTCAGGCGGCCGGACTGGTGGCCTCCTTCGGGACCATGGCCAAGCCGCTGCACGCCGGCAAGGCTGCAGCCGACGGCCTGCTCGCGGCGACACTGGCCGAGGGGGGCTTTCGGGGTGCCGCGAACCTGCTGGGGCCGGAGGGCGCGCTCGCCCGTGCGCTGGTCCAGCAGGTTGCCGTGCCGGCCGACCTTGCCCGCCCGGTTGATGACGGGTGGGAAGTGCTGGCCAACAGCGTCAAGCCGTATGCGGCCTGCCATCTCACGCACCCTGCCGTGGATGCCGCACGATTGTTGCGCCCCCAACTGGGCGATGCGCAGGTCGGCGCGGTAGTCTGCTCCGTCGGTGCGCTCGCCGTACAGGTCACCGGATCGCGGGATCGCGTGCCGACCTGCGCGCTGGAGGCCAAGTTCGACCTGCCGTGGTGCGTCGCGCTTGCGCTGCGCGGCCATGCCGTGTCGGCCGACGATTTCCGCGAACCCTGGAGCGCCCCGCCCGATGTCGCCGCGCTGGCCCGTCGCGTCCGGTTGCTGGAGGACGACGGCAGCGGCTTCGCGTCGGCCAGCGTGGAGGTGCAAACGGAGGATGGACGTACTCTTTCACTCCGGGTAGATCCGGCACTCGGTCATCCCGGCAACCCGATTGGCTGGGAAGCACTGCGTCGGAAGTATCTGGCGCTGGCTGCCCCGGTGCTTGGTCGTGCGGCCGAATCGCTGTTCGAAGCCGCGCGTGCGCTCGGGCACGGCGCGACCTGGCCGGATATTGCCGCCGCGCTGGATCAGGCGACTTGCGAAAGGAGAACGTGATGGATCTTGGGCTGGCGGGGCGGCGAGCGCTGGTGACGGGAGCGGGTAGCGGCATCGGGCGTGCCATCGCGCTTGCGCTGGCCGCCGAAGGGGTGGCCGTAGCGGTCAATGACGTCGACGCGGCCGGCGTGCAGGCGACCGTTGCGATGGCGCGCGAGGCGGGTGCCCAAGCCTGCGCTGCGGTTTTCGACATTTCGTCGCTCGAGGCCGTGCAGGACGGTGTCGCTGCCGCTGCGCAGAAGTGCGGCGGCAGCATCGATGTTCTGGTCAACAACGCGGCCGTGCTCGCGGCTCATGCGCCTTTCCTCGAGACGGATCCCGCCGACTGGCGGCGCGAGATCGACGTGATCCTGATCGGCACGCTCAACTGTGCGCGGGCCGTACTGCCCGGGATGGTCGCAGCCGGTGGCGGCAAGATCGTGAACGTCGTCACCGATGCTGCGCGTGTTGGGCAGGAGCGGGAGGTGACCTACTCGGCGGCCAAGGGGGGCGTGATCTCGTTTACCCGGTCGATCGCTCGCGAGGTCGGTCCGGCGGGCGTGAACGTCAATGCGGTGTCGCCCGCCGCGACCAACTCGCCGATGCGGCAGAAGGCGCTGGCCGCGATCGAAGCGAAAATCGGAGCCGAAAGGCTGGCCGAGCGGGAGGTCAAGGTGCGTCGCGCATATCCGATGCGCCGCATCGGCGAACCCGAGGACATCGCCGCGACCGTCGTGTTCCTGTGCTCTGCGCCTGCGCGGCATATCACCGGGCAGATCCTCAGCGTCAATGGCGGGTACGCCATGGTGGGCTGACCCCGAGCCTCCGTCACGCCCCATGAGAACCCTGCAGAGAGCCCTGGGCATCCTCGAGATCTTCAGTTCGGAGAGGCCCTCGCTCTCGCTGCAGGAGATTGCCGAACGAGGCGGGCTCGCCAAGTCGACCGCGTTTCGCCTCGTGGCGGCGCTGGCCGAATCCGGCTACCTGCTTCGGCTCGATGACCAGCGTTACTGCCTGTCGTTCCGCTTCACCCGTCTCGCCGCGCTGGTGCAGTCCACCCTGAGCGTTCGCGATGTGGCCAGGCCGCTGATGCAGGCCTTGTGCGATCGGACCGGCGAGACGGTGACCCTCAACGCCGTCGAGGGGCGGTACAGGATCTGCCTCGACGTGGTCTGTGCGATGTCGCCACTGATGAGCGTGACCCGAACCGGCGCCCGCTCGCCTCTGGTCGACGGGGCGAGCGCCCGTGTACTCATGGCCCGCTTGTCCGAGCCGCAGCGTGGCCGGGTCATCACGGCCGCTGCCCGCGCGTGTCATCAGCCACGCGCATCCTTCGCCCGGGAGATCGAGATCGTTGCCCGCCGTGGTTGGGCGGTCACACATGGCGAGCGCGTAGCCGGACTGACAGCGGTCGCCGCGCTCGTTGGCGATGCCGACGGCACCTGGCCCTGGTGCCTGACCGTCGCCGGACCCACGGTCAGGCTTCAGCCGCGCGAACGCGAACTGGTGCGGCTCGTCCAGCAGGCCGCTGCCAGTGCCTCGCGCCAGATGGGGGCTCCGCTTGCCTGACCGCGGATCAGCGCCCCGTGAATTTCGGCGGCCGCTTTTCGAGGAAGGCGCCGATGCCTTCCTGCTTGTCTGCCGTACCGTACACGGTGGTGACGAGCATGGTCTCGAACTCGAGCGCGGACGCGAGATCCATCTGCATGCCACGGTGTACGGCCCGCTTGGCGAAGGCGACGCTGAGCGGCGCGCGTTGCGCGTACATCTCGCACCATTCCAGTGCTGCAGCGAGGGCGGCACCCGGGCGCGTCAGTCGATCCACCAGGCCGATCCGCAGCGCTTCGGCGGCGTCGATGGTTTGCGCAGACATCAGCAGGTGCAGCGCGCGCGACTGTCCTACCAGCCTCGGCAGGCGCTGCGTGCCTCCGGCCCCGGCAACGGTTCCGATACGGGCACTGGTGATGGCGTAGGTGGAGCCCTCGGCGGCGACGCGGAGGTCGCAGGCAAGCGCGAGTTCGAGTCCGCCGGTAATGCAGAAGCCCTCGATCGCGGCGACGACTGGCAGGCGCAATTGCTCGAGGGTGGCCGTGAGGTCGTGCCAGAGACGGAAGTACTCGCTTCCCTCGACCGCGCTGCGCACGGCGATGGCCTCGTTCAGGTCGGCTCCGGCGGAGAAGTAGGAATCCCCGCCGGTGATCACGACAGCCCGCACGGAGCCCGCGTCCTGTGCTGCACGCGCCGCCTGCATGATCTCCGCCATCATCTCCCGGCTGATGGCGTTTCGCCGGTCCGGCCGGTTCAGCCGGATCACCTGCGTGCTGTCATGGAGCGTGAGTTCGATGGTGGCGTACATGGGCCTGCCCTCCTTGCGGTGTTCCCTGCCGAGAGTACGCCATCGCGTCGCGGCGCAGCGAGCGTGTTTCGCAAGGTGGAACGCCGGTGTGTTCCGGTGCAGGCGAATTCGGCTTCGCGACCCGCCGCCGATGGTGGAGGGCGCAGTCATGGGAAGGAGGTGCCAGATGGACTATGAGGACGTGCTCTACGAGCAGGTGGGCGGGGTGGCGACGATCACGATCAACCGCCCGGAGAAGCGCAACGCTGTGCGGCCTCGTACCTATGAGGAACTCACGCATGCGATGCATCGGGCGGCCGACGAGCCCACCGTGGGCGTGGTGGTCCTGACCGGTGCGGGCGAGCGCGCCTTCTGTGCCGGCGGCGACATCGGTGACCAGTCGAGCCGTACGCCGGATATCGGCCGGGCGCACATGCGCCGCCTGCATGCGCTGTCCTCCGTGATGCGCATGATGGACAAGCCGATCATCGCGAAGATCCGTGGGTACTGTGTCGGTGGCGGCAACGAGTTGCATCTGTTCTGCGACCTGTCGTTTGCCTCCGATGATGCCCGCTTCGGTCAGACGGGTCCGCGCGTGGGTAGCATCCCGATCTGGGGCGCCTGCCAGTTGCTGGCCCGCTACGTGGGCGAGCGCAAGGCCCGCGAGATGGTGTTCGGGTGCCGCCAGTACACCGCTGCGCAGGCGGTCGAGATGGGCCTCATCAATGAATGCTGCCCGGCGGATCGGCTGGATGCGCTCGTCGAGGAGTGGTGCCAGGAAATCCTGAACAAGAGTCCGCAAAGCCTGCGCATCGCAAAGGTGGCGCTCAACGCCGGATCCGATCTCGAATTCCTGCCCTCGTTCGGACCGGCGGGGGCCTTGCTGGCCGGCATCTACGGTAACGAGGAGAACAGCGAGGGCATCCGCGCCTTCCTTGACAAGCGCGCCCCTGATTTCCGGCAGTATCGACGGCGAGGGCTCTGAAGGTCGACGCGAGCCTGGACACCCGACAGGCGCTGCCACGTGCGCGTTGGCGGGCAACTTGGTTCGGGGGTACTGCACCGGCGTCGATGGCGAGGGGCCCTGAGCGGACGGACGGGTGGTCGCACCGTGCAGCCGGTTCCCGACCGATGGATGGACCCTGCTCCGGACCCGATGTTGACGAGTCCTGACTGCTTCGTCACCATGATCGTCGAGGCGAGGGTGCGATCCCGGCTGCGAGTCGCCTGGTGCGAACCCTCGTAACCCGCCAGCAACGCGTCACCCGCAGAGGTGGCCGTTGCCGCCCGGCATTCGTGGAGGAGCCCCCGATGTCCCAGAAGATCACGGTCGCCCTGACCGTCAACGGGCAGTCGCGTACCGTCAGCGCGCTGCCGGATACCCCGCTGCTGTGGGTGCTGCGGGAAGACCTCAAGCTCACCGGCACGCGCTTCGGCTGCGGTGTCGGGCAGTGCGGGGCCTGCACCGTGCACATCGACGGCGAGGCCAACTACGCCTGCCTGAATCCGATCTCCGCGATGCAGGGGCGTTCGGTCACCACCATCGAGGGCCTCTCGCCCGCCGGCGATCACCCGCTGCAGCGCGCCTGGGTCGCCGAGCAGGTGCCGCAGTGCGGCTACTGCCAGTCGGGCCAGATCATGCGGGCGGCGACCCTGCTGCGCGACCGGCGACGTCCCACGCGCGAGGAAATCGTCAACCACATGCAGCCGAACATCTGTCGCTGCGGCACCTATGCGCGCATCGTGCGGGCGATCGAGCGCGCGGCGAAGGAGGGCTGAGCGATGAGCACGTTCGCACCCGATGCCGCGCCGGTCGCCGGCGCCCGTGACACCACTCCCCGTCCCGCCCTCCTCCCGGAGGGGTGGAGCCCCGTGCCCGCCTCGCTGCGCGCCGCGCGGGGCGTGGCCCGAGACGGCCGCCGCCGCTTCATGACCGGCGCGGCGGGACTGAGCCTTGCCGTCGTGGCCGCGGGTTGGGCTGCGCCGCAGGGCGCGCTCGCCTCGGGCGAGGGCGTTGCGCCGCGGCCCTCGTCGATGAGAATGAACGCGTGGGTCACCCTGGCCACCGACGGCACGGTGACCATCATGGCCCCGGCCACCGAGATGGGGCAGGGTTCGCTCACCTCGCTGCCGCTGATCCTCGCCGAAGAGATGGACGCGGACTGGTCGAAGGTGCGCATCGTGCAGGCGCCTCCGATCGACGCGCTCTACGGCAACCCGCGCATGGGCGGCGTGATGTACACCGCGGGCAGCCTGTCGGTGACCGGCTACTTCACGCCGCTTCGGCAGTTCGGCGCGCAGGTTCGCTGGGCGCTCATCGAGAGCGCGGCCGCACGATGGGGCGTCCCGCCGGCCGAGCTATCCACGCAGCCCGGCTTCGTACTGCACGCGGCGACGGGTCGGCGCCTGTCCTACGGGGAGATCGCGGGTTTCGCGCGGGTGCCGGGCCAGGCGATGGTGGTGCCGCTCGAGCCGCTCGACCGGGTGCGCTTCCGGCTGATCGGGCGCGACGTCGGGCGCATCGACGTGCCTGCCAAGACCGATGGCCGGGCGCGCTACAGCATCGACGTGCAGCTGCCCGGCATGGTCTACGGCGCCATCCTTCGCGAGCCGGTCGAGGGTGCCTCGCCGGCGAGGGTCGACGACACCGCGGCGCGTGCGATCGAGGGGGTGATCGACGTCGTGCGCCTGCGCTACGGCGTGGGGGTGGTGGCCGACTCGCCGTGGGCGGCGTTCAAGGCGCGCGACGCGCTGCGCGTGGAATGGGGCGGAAAGGCGACCGGCTGGGGATACAGTTCGGCGCAGGGGCTCGCCCGGTTCGAGCAGATCGCGCGCGACGCCTCGCGCAGCGGGGTGGCCTGGGAGCGCGAGGGCAACGTGGCCGTGGCCATGAAGCGCGCGACGAGCACCTTCGAGCGCGAGTACCGCGCCGACTACGCCTACCATGCGCAGATGGAGCCGCTCAACTCGGTAGCCTCGGTCTCGGCCGCGGGCGACCTGTGCGAGATCTGGTGCGGCACGCAGAGCCAGACCTTCGCGGTGGCCGCGGTGGCCGATGCGCTGGGCCTGCCGGTCTCCAGGGTGAAGCTGAACGACATGCTGATGGGCGGAGGGTTCGGGCGTCGCGGCAACCGCGACACCGAGTTCATCGTCGACTCCGCGCTGCTCTCGCGCGCGGTGCGCCGGCCGGTCAAGGTGACCTGGACGCGCGAGGATGATGTCCGGAACGGTCGTTTCCGTCCCCTGTACGTGAACCGCCTGCAGGCGGGGCTCGACGCGTCCGGCCGCATCACGGCCTGGCATCACCGCGTGGTCTGCGATCGCGTGCTGCCCTTCGCCGATCCGGTGCGCGCTCGCGCCTCGAAGGGGCGCGACAACATCGCGATGCGGGGTACCGAGATCCCGAGCTACGGCATCCCCGACCGCCTGGCCGAGGGCCTGCACCCGGACACGGGCATACGCACCGCGCCACTGCGCGCGATCGGCGTGGGCCAGAACTGCTTCGCCAACGAGTGCTTCATCGACGAGATCGCCGTGGCGCGCGGCCTCGATCCGCTCGACTACCGCGTCGGGTTGCTGGCGAAGGAGCCCAGGGCCCAGCGGGTGGTGCGCGAGGCTGCGCAGCGTGCCGGCTGGTCGAGGCGCGGGGCGCTTGCGAAGCAGGGGCGGGGGCTGGGCCTCGCCTACATCGACTACACCGGAACCCACCTGGCGGCGGTGGCCGAGGTGTCGATCGATCGGGCGAGCGGCGAGATCACCGTGCATCGCTTCACCTGCGCGATCGACTGCGGGGTGGCGGTGCAGCCCGACAACGTCGTGGCCCAGACCGAGGGCTCCATCGTCTACGGACTGGGACTCGCCCTGACCGAGCGGATCACGATCGCCGATGGCCGGGTCGAGCAGGCCAATTTCTACGACTACCGGGTGCCGCGCATGAAGGACATGCCGGACCTGGACATCCTGCTCATCCCCACGCCCCACCATCCGACCGGCGCGGGACAGATGGCCACGCCGCTGGTGGCACCCGCGATCGCGAACGCGGTGGCCGCGCTCACCGGCGCTCGCCTGCGACAGCAGCCGATGCTGCCCGAGCGGGTACGCGTCGCGCTGGTGGGCCTGCCGTCCGTCGCCTGAGCGGTTCGCCGGGGTCGTCGACCGGCGCCGGTCGCATGGCTGGCGCCGGCTGCGCGGCCCGAGCGGGCTGCGGGGTCGCCATCGAGCGTGGCCGGGGGCCCGACGGGGCCTCGCCCCGCGCGCGCGATCACGCCCGGCGCGGCCCTCGCGGCATCGCCGGCCCGCCCTGGTATTGCGCGCGCGTGGCGTTCGAGGGGTGGCGCTTTCGCGTGCCGCTGCGGAGCGGGGCACCGGAGCCGGCCGTGACGCTCGCGTCCCGTGCGATCGGCCTGCACGGGACGCGCGGCCCGGGTGATGGCGTCGTGCAGCGTGCCGGCGGCGAGCATCGCACCGGCCTCGCCGCACCCCGGGCACGGCAAGGACGCGCGTGATGCCGTCCGCCCGATCGACCGAGCGCGGCTAACATCCCGCGATCCATCCGTCGCCGACCAGGAGTGTCCCGTGAGTTCGCCCCTTCCCGTCTTCGCCCCCGGCGGCTATCGCTACGTCCCCGGTCCGTTCCAGTACTCCGCGGGCGTGGCGGCCGAGCCGGGCCATCGAATCGTGCGCGTGCGCTTCGCCCGACCGTTGCCGCTGGCCGAAGGCTTTGCCGCCGCGCGCGAGGTGCTGGCCGCGGCGGGACGCCCGACCGAAGCGTTCTGCCAGTGCGAACTGCGCTCGCCTGCCCCGTTCACGGAGGAGGGCTTCGTCGAATTCAATCGGGTCTACGTCGGTACGCTCGAGCGCTGGGGCATCGTTCGCAACGGGGTCAATCCGGTCGCACGCAGCAACGTGTGTCCCGAGACGGACCGTCCGGCCGAGCCCAGCCTGTACGCGTTCTCCTATACCGAGGCCTTGCCTGACGCGCCTGCCTCCTTCGTGGTCGCCGGCAGCGCCGAGGCCCCCGAGGGGCACGGCCACTACGGCGAGCACATCGTGCGCCGGGGCGAGACCTCGGCCGGCGCGCTGCTCGAGAAGGCGCGCTGGGTGCTCGGCGAGATGGAGCGTCGCATGGGTCTGCTCGGATTCTCCTGGGCGGACACGACGGCCGCGCAACTCTATACCGTGCATGACCCGCACCCCTTCCTCGCCCGCGAACTCGCCGCGCGAGGCGCGATGCGCGGCGGACTCACCTGGCACTGGGTACGTCCGCCGGTGCAACTGCTCGAATACGAGATGGACGTGCGCGGCGTGCACGTCGAGCGCGTGCTGCCGGCCTGAACGGCCATCGGGGCGTCTCGCCGTGCAGACGCCCCGCCGCGACAGCGCGCATGGATGCTCAGCGCGTGCTGCGTGCCGTCGGCTTTCGACCCCGGGCCGCACCCTTCGCCCGCGCGCCGGCGGGGCTGCGGACCAGCAGGACCGGAACCGTGGCCTCGCGCAGGATGGTCTCGGCGTCGCTGCCCATCAGCAGGTGCTGCAGCCCCCGCCGACCGTGCGTGCCGAGCACGATCACGCCGGGCTTCCATCGCTTCGCGTAGGCGAGCACCAGTTGCGCGACCGGATAGCCGCCGTTGTCCACCAGGGCCGTGCGAGCATTGACCCCGCGACGCGCGGCGCGAGCCCCGGCCCGCGCGAGCAGGGCCTGGGCCGATTCGCGCAGCGAGGCGAGCAGTTCGTCGGCGAACATCCCCGCCTCCGGATACAGCGTGGCGGCCAGCGGTTCGACCACGTGCACGATGCACAACTGGGCGCGCTGGTCGGTGGCGAGCCGGATTGCCTCGTCGAGCGCCCGGGTGGAGGTCGCGCTGTCGTCGATGGCCACGAGAATCTTGCGGTACATGATGCGCAGCTCCTTCGCAGGTGCGCCGCCAGCGGACGCCGACGGACGTTCGCAGCATGCGCGTCGATTCGCGCGCGCTTTTTGATCCTGGTCAAGACCCGATGCCGATCCACGCGCGTGCACGGCGCCCGCCCGGGAGCGGGCCCCGTGGGTCCGGGCATCGCGCAGGCGGTCGGCTGGCAACGGCCTGTCCCGGGCGACAGGCGATACGCGCACGGTGACAGGCCGCCTGACACGCGGTAGCCTGCCGACCCTGGCAGCCGGGAATCGGCCGGCCTGCGAGCGGTGGCCGCCGGCAACAGTCGCTGTCGAGCGGGTCGGCCCCGCCCGCGTGGCTTCGGACGTCCCGGCCCCAGTCGTCTCGACCCTTGCCGTCCTGGTCGTCCCGGCGGCAGCCAAGCCCGCGTGCCCGGGCGGCACGCCGGCCTCGCGCCGTTCGCCGCCGTGGGCCACCCGGCCGTTCGCGCCCGCCCTCCCCGGAGTCCGTCATGCCCGATACCCCGCACGTCCCCCGTCCCCAGCGCATCAGCTACGTCCCGTTCGAGCAGATCGAGGATCCGCGGATGCGCGCCGAACTCGAGCGCTGCGCCCGTGACGGCACCCCGAGGCCGGAGAGCTCGGCCGTGCGGGCGCACGTGCCCGATTGCTTCTGGTTCTTCGCCGACTCCTGGGACCGGATCTTCCGCAACGGCGTGTGCGACCACGCGCTGAAGGAATTGTGCCGCGTCTACGTGTCGCGCTCGGTGATCTGCGAGTTCTGCGGCAACCAGCGATCCATCAAGGCGGCGCAGCAGGGGCTCACCGAGGCAAAGTACGACGACCTGATCGATTTCGAGACCTCGTCGCGCTACGACGCGCGCCAGAAGGCGGCGCTTGCCTACGCCGAGGCGATCGTCTGGCGGCTGGACACCGACGACGCGTTCTGGACGCGGATGCATGCGCACTTCAGCGAGCCGGAACTGGTCGAACTGGGTTGTGCGATCGGACTCACGCTGGGCCAGCAGAGCTGGCTGCGGCTGCTCAACATCGACCACCACCAGTACCTGTCGGGTACCGCCGGATCGATGGCCCCGGGCATGGAGGACGCCGGCGCGCTCGCGCAGGCCAAGGCACGACAGGACTACTGGGCCAACCGTCGCCCGGCGGCGGCGGGCTGATCGGGGCAGACGATGCGCATACTCGTGCTCGGAGCCGGCGCGACCGGCGGCTATTTCGGCGGGCGACTCGCGCAGGCGGGGGCCGACGTCACCTTCCTGGTGCGCCCGGCGCGCGCAGCGCGGCTGGCCGCGCGCGGACTCGAGATCGAGAGTCCGGCCACCGGGGATGCACGCATCGCGGTGCAGACCTGCACCACGGTCGACCCGCAGGCGCGGTTCGACGTCGTCCTGCTCTCGTGCAAGGCCTACGACCTTGATGCCGCGATCGACGCGATCGCCCCCGCGATGGGTGCGGAGACCTTCGTGCTGCCGTTGCTAACGGCTATGCGCACCTCGACCGCCTGGTCGGGCGGTTCGGTGCGGGGCGGGTGGTCGGCGGGCTCGCGAAGATCCAGGCCACGCTGTCACCCGAGGGCGTGGTGCGCCATCTGAACGACTGGCGCTACCTCACCGTGGGCGAACTCGATGGTGCGTCCTCGGACCGCCTCGAGGCGCTCAAGCGGCTGTTCGACGCCACGCCGGTCGGCGTCACGCTCTCGGGCAACATCCGCCGCGAGATGTGGATGAAGCTGGTTCACCTGTCGACCGTGGCGGGGATGACCTGCCTGCTGCGTGGCTCGGTGGGCGAGATCGCACGCACGCGCGAGGGCACGGACATCCTGCGGCGCTTCTTCCGCCTCAACCTGGACATCGCGGCGCGCGAAGGGCATGAGGCCGCGCCCGCCTTCGTGGCGGAATTCGACGCGCTGTTCGGCACCCGCGATTCGGCCTACAGCGCGTCGATGGCGCGCGACATCGAGCGCGGCGGTCCGGTGGAGGCCGACCACATCCTCGGCTTCATGCTCGAGCGCGCCCGCGCACACGGCCTCGAGGACACGCTGCACCAGCTCGCGTGGACCCACTGCAAGGTCTACGAGGAGCGCCGCGCCGCGGGTCGCCTGCCCGCCTGACCGGCCCGCGCGCCGCGCGTCCCGGAGTCCCCTCGGGTCCCACGGGCCGTCCGCGGCCGATTGCGGGCCGGCACGGATCCGGCTTCACCGGCGGTGGCCGGTTGCGCGCCGCGGCGGCCTGCCAGTGCCGAGGCGGTCGGGGCATCGGCCCGGCCCCGCCGAGCCGGACCGGGCGCGCACGCACGCGGCGTGCGGACCCGCCCCTGAACCGTCGCCTGCGCCCCCGCAGCGCGCGGGGGCGCGGGTCGTGTGGTCTGCGGCCGTGCGATCAGGCCGGCCAGCCCAGCCACTCGCAGACGCCGCGACCCATCACCCACTCGAGGTCGTCGCCCGCGAGCCACGGGATCTGCTCGGTGAACATCGTGACGTTGTCGCGATAGGGGATCGGCGAGCGCGACAGGTCGGTGCCCCAGAACAGCCGCTTCGGGCCGAAGGCATCGAAGGCCTGGCGCAACCAGCCGTGGACCCGTCGGTACGGCCAGCTGTCGTTGGTGTAGCAGGGCAGCGCGCTCGCCTTGGCGGCAACGTTCGGTCGCTTCGCGATGGCGAGCAACTGGTCGAACCGCGCGAAGGCCTCGTCGTCGCGCAGGTGGCTGTCGAGCGCGAGGTGGTCCATCACGATGCGCAGGCCGGGATGGCGTTCGGCCACCCGGTCGACGAGGTGCACGATGCGGTGATGCACCAGCACGTAGATGGGCACGCCCGCTGCCTCGGCCTCGCCCCACACCCAGTCCATGTGACCCTCGTGCAGCAGCGCTTCGAGCTGCGGCGTGTGGAAGGTGAAGCGCAGGCCGAGCATGCCCGGCTGGCTGCGCCAGCGCGCGAGCGAACCGCGGCTGGCCGGGTCGGCCGGGTCGAGCCGGCCCATCGTGGCGAACCGGGTCGGGTGCGCGAGGTGGGCGGCGATCGCCAGGTCGTTGCGATCGCCCTCCCAGGACGGTGGCACGATGATCACCCGCCCGACGCCCGCAGCATCCATCTCGGCGAGCAGCTCGTCGTGGCCCAGCGGTACCGGCCGCTGCGGCGGGGTGCGTTTCGGCCATGGGCGCTCGGGCGTGTCCGCGCCCCAGATGTGCACCTGCGAATCGACGATCAGCACGATGGGGTCTCCTGTGGTCGCGGGCGAGGTCAGGCCCGGTTCATCCAGCGCACCGGCAGGCGTACCGCGTCCTCGCCGCCCAGGCCCTCGCGCGACGCCTCGTCGAACACCTCGAGCGCGCGCTGCGTGACCGGCAGCGTGGCGCCGAGCGCGGCCGCCTCCTCGATCATCGTGCGCAGGTCCTTGCGGATCAGGTCGACGTCGAACGTGACCGCACCCGCGTCGCCGCCGCCCATCACCTTCGCGATCGTCGCGCCGCGCACCTTGAGCACGTTCGGCCCCCCCGAGGTGTCGGCGAGGATGTCCATCACGCGCGTGGGATCCAGTCCCAGCGGGCGGATGATGGCCAGGGCCTCGCCCAGCGCCTGCCAGTAGACCAGCAGCGGCAGGTTGATCGCGAGTTTCATCGAAGCGCCGGCCCCGGCCGGACCGACATGCTCGACGCGCCGGCACAGTTGCTCCAGCACCGGCTTCGCGCGCGCGAAGTCCTCGTCCGAGCCGCCAGCGAAGCCCAGCAGCTTGCCGTCGCGCGCAGGGCCGACCGTCCCGCCGACCGGGCATTCGACCACCGCCGCTCCGAGCGCCTTGAGGCGCGTGGCGAGTGACTGCTGCGCCTGGGGACGCAGCGTGCTCATCTCGATGACCAGCTTGCCGGCCAGCGGGCCGCTGCCTACGCCGCCCGCCCCGAAGTAGGCCGCCTCCACCGCCGGCGCGTCGGCGAGGATGCTCAGGATCACGTCGCAGCCTTCGGCGAGCGCGCGCGGGCTCGCGGCCACCTTCGCGCCGGCCGACTCGAGGGCCTGCGCCTTGGCAGGGCTGCGGTTCCAGACGGTGACCTGATGTCCCAGGCCGAGCAGGCGGGTGGCCATGGCGGCGCCCATGCGCCCGATGCCGACGATGCCGATGTTCACGGACGAGCTCCCGAGGGGTGTGTGGAGGCGCGAACTTGACACCGCGCGCTGCCGCCGTCAACTTGCCGCCTCGATGCGGCGGGCCGCGGGCGTCCGCATGCGGGCACGGGAGGCGAGGATGGCGGACACCAGGGTGGGCACGGTCGACATGCACTGCGAATACGACGTCGCGATCACGATGGACGACGGCCTGGTGCTGCGAGCCGACGTCTTCAGGCCCCGGGGCGAGGGCCGCTACCCGGTGCTCCTGACCTATGGGCCCTACGCGAAGGGGCTCGCCTTCCAGCAGGGCTATCCCAGCGCCTGGCAGCGCATGGTGGCCGAGCACCCCGACGTGGCCTACGGGTCGAGCAACCGCTACCAGAACTGGGAGGTGGTCGATCCCGAGAAGTGGGTGCCGGAAGGCTATGCCTGCGTGCGCGTGGACTCGCGGGGAGCGGGCCGCTCGCCCGGATACATCGACCCGTTCTCGCCGCGAGAGACTCGCGATTTCCACGACTGCATCGAATGGGCCGGCGTCCAGCCCTGGTCGAACGGGCGGGTCGGCCTGAACGGCGTGTCCTACTTCGGCAGCAACCAGTGGCACGTCGCCTCGCTGCAGCCCCCGCACCTCGCGGCCATGTGCGTCTGGGAGGGTGCGGCCGACTGGTACCGCGACATGACGCACCACGGCGGCATCCTGTCCACCTTCTGGGCGAACTGGTTCGACATGCAGGTGAAGACCGTGCAGCACGGGCTGGGCGAGCGCGGGGCGCGTTCGGCGGTCACCGGCGAACTCGTCTGCGGCGACCAGACGCTGTCCGACGCGCAACTGGCCGCCAACCGCTGCCAGTTCGGCGACGACGTGCTGGCCCACCCGCTCGACGACGAGTACCACCGCGCGCGCTCGCCGCAGTGGGATCGCATCACGGTGCCCCTGCTGTCGGCGGCCAACTGGGGCGGGCAGGGCCTGCACCCGCGCGGCAACTTCGAGGGCTTCACGCAGGCCGCCTCGAAGCACAAGTGGCTGGAGGCGCACGGGCTCGAGCACTGGACGCACTTCTATACCGACTATGGCCGGCGGCTGCAGCTGCGCTTCTTCGACCACTTCCTGAAGGGGGTGGACAACGGGCAGGACCGTTCGCCGCGGGTGCTGCTGCAGGTGCGCCACCTCGATCGTTTCGTCGAGCGCAGCGAACAGGAGTGGCCGATCGCGCGTACGCGCTGGACACGCTGGCATCTCGACGCCGGACCGGCGGCGATGGCGCCGCAGCCGGCAGTCGCGAGCGCCTCGCGCGAGTTCGAGGCGCTGGGCAACGGCGTGACCTTCTTCTCCGCGCCGCTGGAGCGGGAGACCGAGTTCACCGGACCGCTCGCCGCCCGGTTGTGGGTGTCGTCGAGCACCGAGGACGCGGACCTCTTCCTGGTGTTTCGCGTGTTCTCGCCGGACCTGCGCGAAGTGGTGTTCATGGGCGCGATCGATCCGCACACGCCGGTGGCCCAGGGCTGGCTGCGCGCCTCGCACCGTCGCCTCGACGCCTCGCGGAGCGAGCCGTGGCGCCCGTACCACGCGCACGACCGTCGCGAGCCGCTGGTCCCCGGTGAGCCGGTGGCGCTCGACATCGAGCTCTGGCCCACCTGCATCGTCGTGCCGGCCGGCTACCGGCTGGCGCTCTCGGTGCTGGGTCGCGACTACGAGTGGCAGTCGAGCACCGGCGCGCGGCTGTCGAACTTCAAGAACGAGCTGAAGGGCTGCGGCCCGTTCCTGCACGATGACCCGCGTGACCGCCCGCGCGCGATCTACGGCGGGCGCACCACCGTGCACACCGGACCCGGGCACGAATCCTGGCTGCTGCTGCCGGACATTCCCTGATCGGGGCCCGGCGCGATCAGGTTGCAGGCGAGGCTGCCCGGCGGGGGCGTCCCTCGACCGCGCGGGGCCTCATCGCGGGGCATGGCCTGCGACGTCGCCGTCGCCGCCGCGTGGCATCGCGAGGGCTCGCTACACTGTCGACCCGTTCGCCCTGATCCCTCGCCATCCCTCGGAGTCCCGTCATGACCGCACCCGTGCTGTACGGCTTCTGGCGCTCGCTCGCCACCTTCCGTGTTCGTGTCGCGCTCAACCTCAAGGGCCTGGAGGCTCGCGAGACATCGATCGACATCTTCAACGGTGCCCAGTACGACCCGGAGTTCATGGCGGTCAACCCGATGTCGGCCGTGCCGGCCCTGGTCGAGGAGGGCCAGGCAGCCCTGACCCAGTCCCTCGCGATCATCGAGTACCTCGACGAGACGCATCCGGCGCCGCCGCTGCTGCCACCCACGCCGCGCGGGCGCGCGGAGGCGCGCGCGCTCGCGCTCATGGTGGCGGCCGACGCTCACCCGCTGGTCGTGCCGCGGGTGCGCAACTACCTGTCGGGCGTGCTCGGGCTCGATGAGCCCGCCCGCAACGCCTGGATCGCGCACTGGAGCCGCGCGGCACTGGCCGCCCTCGAGCAGCGACTGGCCGGGCGGCCCGGCCCCTGGTGCATGGGCGAGCAGCTCACCCTTGCCGACATCTGCCTGGCCACCCACGTGGCCGGGGCGAAGCTCACCGGTATCGACCTGACCGACTTCCCGGCCAGTCTCGCGATCGCCGAGCGCGCACTCGCGCTCGAGCCCTTCGCCCGGGCGCATCCCTTGCGCCAGGCCGGGGCACCTGCACGCTGAGCCCCGTGGTCGCCTTCGGGCAGGCGGGCGCTGCGTGCAAAGGCCTGCCCGCGCGTCGGCGGGTACGGGCATGGACAGTGCCTGCGCCGTCGGCTTGCGGTCGCCGGAGTGGCGTAGGGTGCGGTCGGAGCGATCCACGCAACCGGCCGGCCCGCGGCCGCCGTGCATGCGGCGTGCAGGGGCGAGGTTTCGGCCGATGGTCTCATCCGTGCGGGGCGACCTGTCGCCCGCGTCCCGTCGCCCCGACGCGAGGGGGGCGGCCGCGGTTGCTCCGCCGGCCCCGCGGCCGCGGCACCCCGAAGACCCCTTGAGGAGATGACGATGATGACCCGACCCATCGAGCTGTCCGCGCGTGGCCTGGCCCTGCTCGTGCTGTTCGCGCTGGCGGGGCTTTCGCTCGCGCAGACGCCCCAGAACGTGCGCATCCGCGGCACCGTGACGGCGGTGGAGTCCGGCGTGCTCGCGCTGCGCACGCGCGAGGGCACGGCCCTGCGCATCCGGCTGGTCGAGTCCACGGCGGTGGCCACCGCGCGGGCGATCGCGCTTGCCGACCTCTCGCGCGACACCTACGTCGGGGTCACGGCGGTGAGGGCACCCGACGGCACCCTGGTCGCGCGCGGCCTGCACACGCTGCCGAAGACGGCCGCCGAGGGACACGGGGCCTGGGACCTCGAGCCCGGCGCGACGATGACCAACGCCTACATCGCGGCCGATGCGCAGGTGGGCGACGGGCGCGAGCTGACCATGTCCTTCAAGGGCGGCACGGTGCGGGTGCGCGTGCCGCCCGGCACCCCTGTGGTCACCACCGACCCGGCGAGCCGCGAGGCGCTGGTGCCCGGTCGCTACGTGTTCATGGCGGCGCGGCTCGATGCCGACGACACGCTGACCGCGCTGCGCATCACGGTGGAGAAGGACGGCGTGCGTCCCCCCCAGTAGGGCCTTCATGAAGCGACTGCTCAAGCTCCTGCATGAACTCGCCGGCATCGGCATCACCGGCGCGCTCGCCTGCCAGCTGGTGCTGCTCGCGCGCGCGCCCGCGGACATCACGCTGCCCGCCTATGCGGCGCTGCGCCAGGCGATCGTGGCCATCCACGGCTGGATCCTGCTGCCCTCGCTCGCGCTGGTCCTGGTGAGCGGCCTCGCCGCGATGGCGTTGCACTATCCGTTCGCTCAGTCGCGCTGGGTATGGGCGAAGGCGATTACCGGCATCGGGCTGCTCGAGGGCACGCTGGTCATCGTGATGGGCACCGGCCGGCGCGCAGCCGAACTGGTGACCGAGGCGCCCTCCTCGGCCGATACCGCGGCGCTCATGAGCGAACTCATGCGCACCGAGTGGATCGGGCTGTGGACGGTGTTCGCGCTCTGCATGGTCAACGTCGTGCTGGGCGTGCTTCGCCCGCGCCTCGACTGGCCACGCGCGAAGCCGCGACCGGCCTAGAGCCCGAACAGGTTGCCGCGGGCGCAGGTCAGGTGCGCGAGCACCGCCTCGCGCGCGGCCGGTGCGTCCCGGGCCTCGAGGGCGGCCACGATGCGGCGGTGCTGGCGCTGGTAGTCGAGGCGCAGCGATTCGGTCACGATGCGATCGCGCAGCTTGCCGAAGGCCGCGTGCTGGCGAGCCTCGTGGAAGAGGTCGAAGATGCGGCCGATCAGCGTGTTGTGGGTGGAGGCGGCGACGGCCTGGTGCAGGGCCGCGTCCCACAGCTCGAACTGCGCGAGGGTGGTGGCGGCCTCGGCCCGCTGCAGGCACTGGTGCATGCGCGCGAAGTCGGCAGCGGTGGCGTGGACGACCACCAGTTCGACGACCGCGGGCTCGACCCGCAGTCTCGCCTCCATCAGCTCGGCCGGGCTGGTGCCGGGCAGGGCGGACTCCTCGCCGGCCGCGCGTGCGGGGGCGATGAACGTGCCGCGTCCGACCTCCCGGCGCAGCCGGCCGTCGGCCTCCAGTTCGGCGAGCGTGAGGCGCACTGCGTTGCGCGGCAGGCCGAACTGCCGGGCGAATTCCCGCTCGGTAGGCAGTCGCGTGCCCGCAGCGTCCGGGCTCGTGCTGCGCTCGAGGATGTACTGGCGCAGGGCGTGGCGGGAGCGGTCCGGCGGGGTCATGCGGGAACGCTAAACCAATTCGGCGATTGGTTCAAATGGGTTCACTACCCCTTCCCGGGGATGCTGCGGTGCATCAGTCGATCCGGGCGACCCGCTGGCCTGTGACTTCGAGGGGCGCAGGCGGCACTGCCCAGATTGGTCCATGTCAATCGAACCAATCGGGATCTCCGTTGACGATTGGTCGGACGGACCGCTAGCATTCCGCTGGTTGAGTCGCGATGCAGACCGCGGTGTCGGGCGCCTGGCCTGGCGGGTGCGGCCTCCGTCCGGGACCGTTCCGGGCGGCGACGCATCGCCCGCCCGGAGACGTCATAATGGCCGATGCCCAGTTGCAGTCCGCGCTTGCCCACTGGGCCCCGCGCCTCATCGCCAATGGCATTCCCCTGGCCGACTTCCAGGACGTGACTGCGAGCCTGGAGTCGTGGGAGGGCTGGTGCCGGGCCTGGGTGGCGCGTGGCGAGGTGCACGAGCAACTGGGCGAGGCCGATCTCGCGCGCGGCTGGCGGCTGTCGGCAGGCG
>CAIKXV010000012.1 GCA_903831455.1 uncultured Pseudomonadota bacterium
GGACCGGGAGGGCGCGGCGGGCGCGAGCGGCGTCATGGCCGCGGAGCCGCGATGTCGAGCCGCCGCGCTTCCGGCGCGGGCGGTCCACGGTGCCCGGGCGCGTCCCCGGATCTCCTCGCGGGTCATCCTCGTCCTCCGTGTTCCGCCGCGCGCGCGCGCGCCCACCAGTCCCGCAGCACGCCCTCGGTTCCCCCGAGTTCGATGATGTCGCGCGCCTGCGGGGGCAGCGGCGGGTAGGCGTGCCGCGTGCCGCGGGAATGGTTGATGAATTCACCGGTACCGAAGTCGACCTCGATCTCCTCGCCGTCGGCGACCCGCCCCGTCACGCCCTCGCAGCCGGACATGAAGGGCAGGCCCAACCCCACCAGCGCACGGTAGGTGTTGTACGGCAGCGACTCGCAGACGATCGCCACGCCGATCGCCTTGAGCGCGATGTACGCCTGGATGTGCGCCTTGCCCTTGCCGAAGCGCTGTCCGGCCACCAGGACGTCACCGGCTTTCATGCGCGCGGCCAGTCCGGGGCGCACCGCCTCGAACAGGTGGGGCAACAGTTCGGCCGGTTCGGTCACCCGCCGGATCACGAACTCGAAGGGAATCATGTGCGCGTCGTGTTCGAGGTCGTCGCCGAAGCAATGGGCGGTACCCCGATAGCGCCAGCGGACCGCGTCCGGGCTCATGGACCCACTCCAGCCAGTTCGCGCGCATCGGCGATTCGTCCCGCAATGGCCGATGCGGCCACGGTGGCGGGGCTCGCGAGGAAACAGCGCGCGTCCTTCGCCCCCATGCGGCCGGCATGATTGGTGGCCGCCGTTGAGATCGAGACCTCGCCCGAATGCATCGGACCGAGGTTGCCTCCGGCGCAGGGCCCGCACCCGGGCGGCAGCACAACCGCGCCCGCGGCGAGAAACACGTCCACCAGCCCGTCGGCCGCGAGCCGTCGCGCGCCCTCCACCGTGCCGGGCACGACGAACAGCCGTGTCCCGTCGGCCACCCGTCGCCCTCGCAGCAGCCGCGCCGCGACGGCGAGATCCTCGTACAGCCCGGAGCCGCAGGAGCCGATGTAGGCATGCTGGATCGGCTGCCCGGCCACCTCGGCGAGATCGACCGCGTCGGCGGGACTGCCCGGTAGCGCCACCTGCGGGCCCAGGCCTTCGATGTCGAGCACGAAGGTCTGCTCGTAGCGGGCATCCTCGTCGCTCGCGACCGGGGCGAACGGCTGCCGCGCCCGTTCGCGGCACCACGCGAGCAGCGCGGCGGACGGCTGCAGGTACACCCCGGCGACTCCGATTTCGGTGGGCGAATTGCACAGGGCCACGCGCTCGTGCAGCCCGAACGCGTCGAGCGCCGGGCCTGCGATCTCGAGGTAGCGATAGTCCACGTCGATGCGGTTCGGCCCGCGCGCGAGTTCGCGCGCAAGCAGGAAGCCGACGTCGCGTCCCCCCGTGCCGCGTGCAGGGTGCCCGCGCAGTTCGACCCGCACGCTTGCGGGTACTGCCGTCCACACGCTGCCCATCGCGAGCACGCTCACCGTCTCCGGGCCGGAGCGGACCGGAACCGCACCGATCGCCCCGAAGTTCGAGCAGTGCATGTCGCTCGCGAACACCAGCATGCCCGGCGATACCAGCCCGGTCTCCATCGGGAACAGGTGCCCGTGCCCACCCTGCCCGACGTCGTGGAAGTGCCCGATCTTCCAGTCGCGCGCCGTCGCGCGGATCCGCGTCCCGCGCTCGGCGGCGCGAGGGGTGAGGTACACCACCTCGTGGTCGGTGGCGAACACCACCCGCTCGGGTGCACTGATGCGATCGATGCCCAGCGCATCGAGCTGGCGGCGGAATCCCTCGACATGGCCGTCGTGCACGAACACGCGGGAGGGCTGCGGGTGGACGATATCGCCCGGCGCCACGCGCGCCCGACTGCAGGCCCTCGCGAACACCTTCTCGACCGCGGTCATTCCGGACATCGTCGGCGCCCCTCTACTCCTGCGGGATTGCGGCGTTGCGGATCACCGCGGCCCACTTGTCCTTTTCGGCCGCGATGAACTTCGCGAACGCCTCGGGCGTGTTGCCGACCACCTCGAAGCCATCCGCCGTGAGCCTCGAACGCACCTCGGTGGATCCGAGCGCCCGGGTGAATTCGCCATGCAGGCGGCGGATCAGTTCGGTCGGCGTGCCCGCGGGCGCGAGCACGCCGTGCCAGTTGATCACCTCGTAGCCGGGCACGCGGCCGACGACCGCGGGCAGATCCGGCGCGCTCGAGATCGGTGCCGAGCCGGTGTGCGCGAGCACGCGCAGCTTGCCGGACCGGGCGAGAGGCCAGGTCGTCCCCTGCCCGCTGAACATCATCGTCACCTCGCCGCTCATCACGGCGACCGTCGCGGGGCCGGTCCCCTTGTAGGGAACATGCAGCATGCGGACCTTCGCCACGCTGTTGAGCAGCTCGCCCGCGAGGTGCGACGCACTGCCGGTGCCGGCCGAGGAAAACGTGAGCTCGCCCGGACGCGAGCGTGCGAGGGCCAGCATCTCGCCCAGCGAGCGCGCGGCGAAGGACGGATGCACCACCAGCACCAGCGGGCTGGCGATGGCCAGCGTGATCGGCGTGAAGTCGCGGATCGGATCGTAGGGCAGCTTGCGATAGAGCGCCGGGTTGATCGCGAGCGTGCCCACGTGGCCCATGAACAGGGTGTAGCCGTCCGGCGCTGCGCGCGCGGCCACTTCGGCGCCGAGGTTGCCACCGGCGCCGGCCCGATTGTCGACCTGCACCGGCTGCCCGAGGCTCTCCGCCACGCGTGCACCCAGCGCACGCGCGACGATGTCCGTCGATCCGCCCGGCGCGAACGGCACGATGATGCGCAGCGGCCTGGCAGGCCAGCCCTGTGCATGGGCCCCGGGGGCAGCGAGCGCGAAGGCCGCCAGCGCGAGGCCGGCCTGCACGGCGAGGGTACGCCGGCGCATCGGATGGTGGCTCATGGCATCCTCCAGTATCGGCAAGGTCGCAGCCTGGCCTGTCGTTGGGTCCAGTATACCGAGCACGCGGCGAGCGCCGCGGCACCTCGAGCGCACCGGGCAACCGCGCCGTCGCTCGCCCCGGCGGCGTGCGCAGCCCCCCGACCATGATCGATCGTTCCGCGAGCGCCTGCACGCCACCCGCCCTGGCCGGGCTTCGCCCCGAGCCGATCCCGGCTCCGGTGATCGTCGACACCTGCGTGCTGGTGGCAGGGCTGCCGACCGCCGGCGGACCCGGTCCGTGGGCCTGCATCGTCGAGGGCATGCGGGACGGTTCGATCGATTTCGTGGCCAGCGAGCGGCTGCTGCGGGAATACCGGGTCGTGCTCGCGCGGCCTGCGATCGCGCATCGCCTGCGACTGCCCGGAGGCGGCGTCGAGGGCCTGCTCGACGAGTTGGCGCGCCGCGCGCATCACTGCGACCCCGCGCCGATCGCCGATGGCGGGCGCGCCGCGCCCGATCCGGGCGACGCGCACCTCTGGGCGCTGTTGCGCGCCGACGATCGCCTGCGCCTGCTGACGCTCGACCGGAAGCTGCTCGCCTTCAGCCGGATGCGGCGGCGGGTCGTCACCCCGGGCGCATGGTGGCGGGAGCGCTCCGCGGCACCGGGCGGACAGACGACGGCGGGACAGGAACCGCTACCGTCGGGCCGCCTGGGGACGCGCCCGCGTTGACCGGCGCCGCTCAACCCGCCCCGATGGCCTCGAGATCGACCGTGCAGGCGTCGTAGCCGTAGACCCAGCCCGGGTCCGCACGGTCGCGAAGCCAGTTGTTGGCGCTCGATCCCGCCTGGATGGTGGAGGCCCGCGGCTTGCGGATGCGCTCGTAGCGCACGAACGCCTCGTGCACCGACCCGGGCTGCGCCTCGTCGAGGCACCGCGCCAGCACGGCTGCATCCTCGAGCGCGGAGGCCGCGCCCTGCGCCATGTAGGGCGTCATCGGATGGCAGGCATCGCCGAGCAGCACCACGCGCTCCGATGACCACCGCGCAAGCGGATCCCGCTCGAACAACGCCCACTTCCACACTTCGGGACAGGCGTCGAGGAGCGCCTGCACCTCGGGGTGGAATCCGGCATAAGCGGCGCGCAGTTCATCGAGTTCGCCCCTGGACGACCACGACTCGGGGGTGGCCCATTCCGCAGGCTCGGGAACGCTGGTCACGAAGTACAGCTGGTCGCGGTTGCGGCTCACGAAGTAGACGACCATGTGCCGGTCGGGCCCCCACCACTTGGTGCGTACCGGTTCGAGGCTCAGCCCGCGTACCCGTTCGGCCGGCAGCACCGTGCGATACGCGACGCGTCCGGTGTAGCGCGGCCGTTCCGGGCCGAGCAGGATCTCGCGCACCTGCGAATGCACGCCGTCGGCCCCCACCAGCAGGTCGGCGCGCTCCCGTGCACCGCCTTCGAACCCGAGCGTCACCCCGTCCCGATCCTCGCGCACGGAGGAGAGACGGTGCGAGAACCGGACGACCTCGGGCGGCACGATGTCGGCAATGGCGGCGTGCAGGTCGGCCCGATGCAGGAACAGATAGGGCGCACCGAATTCGCGCGCGACCGCGTCGCCCAGTTCGAGGCGGCTGGTCTCGGCACCACTGTCCCAGGTACGGCTGATCGCGAACTCGGCCTGGAAACCGGTCGCCACCAGCCGCTGCTCGACCCCGAGCCATCGCAGCACCTTCATTGCGTTGGGTGCCATCTGGATGCCGGACCCGACGCGAGCGAATCGCTCGGCCTGCTCGTACACGGTGACGCGATGGCCCGCGCGCAGCAGCAACGCGGCAGCCGCAAGCCCGCCGATGCCGGCGCCTGCGATGGCGATGTCCATTGACCTCATGCGCGCGTCTCCTCCGGGCAACCCGCCCCGTACATGCAGCTCGCCGGGATCGGCGGCCGGTCGACGACCGACCGGCGGCAGCGGGGCCGGTCGCACCGCGCACGCTGCATTGACCACGATCGGCCGACGGCGACCGGTCCTGCCACGACCTTGCTCAATTGCCCAGCCCCGATTCGATGCGCGCGCCGGACACCACCTTGCGCCACTTGTCCATTTCCCGCCTGATGAATTCGGCGAACGCCGCCGGCGTGCCCTGGGCGATGTCCACCGTCGGGAACGCCTCGCGCAGCGTCCGCTGGCCGAGCACCCGCCCCACCTCTCGCGACAGGCGATCGATGAGGGCCGGCGGCACGCCTGCGGGCGCGAGCAGGCCGAACCAGATGGTCGCCTCGTATCCCGGCACGCCGGATTCCTGCAGCGTGGGCACCTCGGGGGCGGCGGCCGTACGCCGCGCGCTGGTCACCCCGAGCACGCGCACGCGCCCCGCCCTTGCCTCGGAGAGACCGGCCGCGCCGAGCATCATGTCGACATGCCCGCCCATCACGTCGGCCATCGCGGGACCCGCGCCCTTGTAGGGCACGTGCAGGAGATCGACGCGCGCGAGCATGCGAAGCAACTCGCCGGCGAGGTGGTTGGAGGAGCCATTGCCTCCGGAGGCGTAGGTGATGCGTCCGGGCTGTCGACGCGCAAGCGCGACCAGTTCCTGCACCGAGCGCGCGGGCACCGACGGGTGGACCACGAGATAGAGCGGCGTGGTGATGCACAGCGCGACCGGCGAGAAATCGCGCACCGGATCGTAGGGCAGTTCACGCGCCACCGCGGGATTGATGGCGAGGCTGGTGACGCTGCCCAGAACCAGCGTGTAGCCGTCGGGTGCCGAGCGCGCCGCCGCCTGCATGCCGATGGCCTGGGAGGCGCCCGGACGGTTCTCGACGATCACCGGTTGACCCAGGCCGTCGGCAAGGCCGACGGCGAGGGCGCGCGGGAGCGTATCGCCGATCCCCCCGGGCGAGTACGGCGAGATGATGCGCAGCGGCTTGACCGGGTATTGGGGCTGCGCGGCCACCGGCGCGACGGCGACGCCCGACGCGAGCAGCACGCACGCAAGCGCCGTGGTCCGTCGCGCACCGGCGCCTCCGGTTCGCGGGCTCGTGGGGTTCTTCAGGTCATGCATCCCGGCTGGGCTCCTGCGGCGAGGTCGGGGCAAGGCGCGCGCCGGTGCAGGGATCATCGCAGCGCGCGGTCGGCCCCGACCCGGATTATAGGGACGCGGGCGCAGCCCTACCGGAGCGGCGAGTCGAGCCCCCGGCCACCGGTTTGACCGCAGCGGCTCGCGACGCCTAGACTGCCCGGCCGCGAGCGGACAGCATCCGCTCGTCGATTGCCCGAACCCCTCCGGAGTCCCCGGCATGCACGCCCTGCTGGCTCGCAGCCTCCCAACGCTCGTCCTGCTCGGCGCCTCCGCAGGGCTCGCCCAGGACCGCTACCCGTCCCAGCCGGTGCAGGTGATCATCCCCTACTCCGCGGGGGGCAACTCGGACGTCATGGGCCGCGCCTTCATCGAGCAGCTCGGGCGCGCGACCGGCGGGCAGTTCGTGGTGAGCAATCGCGACGGCGCAGGCGGGACCATCGGCTTCGCCCAGCTGGCCGCCTCGCGACCCGACGGCTACACGCTGGCCTTCGGACCCACCTCGGCGGTGAGCGCGGCACCCCACCTGATGAAGAAGCTGCCCTATGGGCTCGGCGACTTCACGTACGTCTGCCAGGTGTTCGAGAACATCTTCGCGATCGCGGTCTCACCCCGATCGCGCTACCGCAACCTCAACGACCTGGTCGAGGACGCGCGCGCCCATCCCGGTCGACTGTCCTTCGCGAGCTCGGGCATCGCCAGCGTGGGGCACCTCTCCGGCGAGGGATTCGCGCGCGAGCTGGGGCTGAAACTGATCCACGTCCCGTTCCGCGGCGACGCGCAGATCATCCCGCAGGTGCTCGGCGGCCAGATCGACTTCAGCGTGTCCGGCATGGGTTCGGCCGCGGGTACGCTGCGTCCGCTCGCCGTGTTCAGCGATGCGCGACTGCCTTTTCTCCCCGAGGTGCCGACCTCGGCGGAACTCGGAATGCCCGCGGTGCCTCCCGGCTACCAGGGCCTGTTCGCGCCCCGTGGGCTGCCCGCACCCGTGATGGCAGCGCTCGAGCGCGGCTGCGCCGAGGCAGTTGGCTCCGAGGCCTTCCGCGCCTTCGGGCTCAAGGTGCGACAGAAGGTGGCCTGGGTGAATGGGGCGGGCTTCGAACGCCGGGCGCGCGAGGACTCCGAGTACAAGCGCCGGCTGGTCCAGGCGCTGGGGCTCTCCCCCGAGTAGGCACGGGGCGGATCGCCGCTCATCGAGGCCCGGAGCGGCCAGCATCATCCGGCCACCGCTCGAACGGGTGCGGACGGTCGCCGGTGCGCGCGGCTCCTACTCGAGCAGCTTCGCGCCCGACGCCTTCACGACCTTGCCCCAGCGCAGGTACTCCTCGCGGATCATCTGGCCGAACGCCTCCGCCGTGCTCGGTGCAGCCGTCAGGCCCAGCTCGGCGAGACGCTTCTGGACGTCGGCGGACTGCAGCGCCTGAACCACCGCCGCGTTGAGCCGGACGATGGTGGTCCGCGGCGTGCCGGAAGGCACGACCACGCCGTACCACTCGCTCACGTTGGCCAGTTCGGGGTAGCCCGCCTCGACCGCGGTCGGTACCTCGGGCAAGGCCTCGATGCGCGAGCGCGCAAGCACCATCAGCACGCGCAGGCGCCCGGCCTTGACCTGGGGCACCGTCGTGAACGGCACGGTGAACATCACCGACACCTCGCCGCCCAGCAATGCGGCCGTGGCCGGCGCGCCGCCCTTGTAGGGCACGTGGACCATGTTCGTCCCGGTGGTGAGGCGGAACAGTTCGCCGGCGATCCAGGGACCCGACGACGACGAGGCGAACGTGAGCTTGCCGGGGTTCGCCTTCGCGTAGCCCGCCAGCTCGCGCGCGGTCGCGGCGGGTACCGAGGGGTGCACCGCGAGCGCGAAGGGCATGCTGACCCCGCCGGACACGGGGGCGAAGTCACGCAGCGTGTCGTAGCCGGTCTGCGCGTAGAGGTGCGGGTTGATCACCAGCGAGCCGGAGTGGCCGACCGTGAGGGTGTGCCCGTCGGGTGCTGCCCGCGCACCGAGCGCGGTGCCGATGCTGCCCTGGGCGCCGGCACGGTTGTCGATGATGACCGGCTGCCCGAGGATCTCGTGGAGCTTGCCGCCGAGGACCCGCGCGAAGCCGTCGGTGCCCCCGCCCGGCGGGAACGGAACGATGAAGCGCAGCGAGCGCTCCGGAAACTGCGCGGCCGCCGCGAATGCGGGCAGTCCTGCCGCCAGCGCCAGTCCCGCGACCAGCGCGCATCGAGGCCAGTGCTTCATCACGCTCCTCCCGGTCTCTGCGGACCTTGTCGGCTTGCGATCGCGGCTCGTCCCGTACCGGTGCAGGCCGCGATCACGTGGTGTGGTTTGCCCGTCGTCCGGGCTCCTGTCCGCGCAGGGTACGGGCCTGCGGCCTGCACGGTCAAGGCAGCGGCGCGCTAGACTGCGGTCCATCGACATGACGAGACCGCGCGCAGGCAACGCGGCGAACGCAGGCGGGGGACACCACGGTGGGCACCGAGGCGACGGATACGTTCGACTACGTGGTGGTCGGCGCGGGCACGGCCGGTTGCGTGATGGCGGCACGGCTGAGCGAATCCGGCCGCCACCGGGTGCTGCTGCTCGAGGCAGGGGGAGAGGATCGCAGCCCCTGGATCCGCATCCCGCTGGGCTACGGTCGCCACTTCGACGACCCTCGCGTGAACTGGCGATACACGAGCGAGCCCGCGTCCGAGACCGCCGGGCGCGCCATCGCCCAGCCCAGGGGCAAGGTGCTGGGCGGATCGAGTTCGATCAACGGCCTGGTCTACATCCGCGGGCAGCACGAGGACTACGACCACTGGGCCGCGCTCGGCAACGAGGGCTGGTCCGCACGCGACACGCTGCCCTTCTTCCGGCGCTGCGAAGACCAGCAGCGCGGTGCGGACCCCTGGCATGGCGCGGGCGGTCCGCTCAAGGTCTCCGATCCGGCCGAACCGCATCCGCTGTGCGATGCGTTCATCGGCGCGGCCGAGCAGGCCGGCTACCGGCGCAACCCCGACTTCAACGGCGAGCGCCAGGACGGATTCGGTTACGTGCAGTTGACCGCCCGCGACGGCCTGCGCTCGAGCGCGGCCACCGCCTACCTGCATCCGGCGCGCAGGCGTGCGAATCTCGAAGTGCGAACCGGCGTGCATGCCACCCGGGTGCTGCTGCGCGGGCGGCGCGCAGCCGGCATCGAATACCGTTGCGACGGCCGCCTGCGGCAGGTGCAGGCTCGGCGCGAGGTGATCGTGTGCGCGGGTGCCTTCAACTCGCCGCAACTGCTGCAGCTCTCGGGCATCGGGCCCGGCGAACGCCTCCGGGCCCTCGGCATCGAGGTCGTCGCCGACCTGCCCGGTGTAGGCGCCAACCTCCAGGACCACTACAACGGGCGGCTGGTCTACGAGTGCGCCCATCCGTGGACCCTCAATTCAGCGCTGGCCAATCCGCTGCGCGGGCTGGGCGCGCTGCTGCGCTATGCGCTGCTGCGCAAGGGGCTGCTGGCCATGGGCGCCTCGTATGCGGCCGGATTCATCAGCACCGACCCGGCGGTGCAGCGCCCCGACGTGCAGATCGGGCTCGCGCTGTTCAGCGGCGACCGCGCGGGTCGTCCGCTGCACCGGTTCGCGGGTTTTTCGGTCGTGGCGCGACTGTTGCGTCCGCTGAGCCGCGGCGAGGTCGCCCTGCGCTCGGCCGATCCGATGGAGGCACCGCTGATCCGCCCCGGCTACCTGAGCGACGAGCGCGACCTCCCGACCCTGCTCGCCGGCATGAAGGCCGCGCGCCGGCTCATGCAGCAGCCGGCCATCGCGGGCCTGGTCGTCCGCGAGCACGACCCGGGACCGGACTGCACCGACGACACCGCCATGGAACATCACCTTCGCCGGCGCGGCGGCATCAGCTACCACCCGGTGGGCACCTGCGCGATGGGGCGCGGGCCGGAGGCGGTAGTCGATGCCCGCCTGCGCGTGCACGGCGTGGAAGGCCTGCGGGTGGTCGATGCGTCGATCATGCCGACGCTGGTGTCGGGCAACACCAACGCGCCCACGTTCATGATCGCGGAGAAGGGCGCGGCGATGGTGCTCGAGGACGGCGCGACGGGCTGACCCGCCGCACCGCGTGCCGCGACGTCAGTTCGCGACCGGGAAGCGCATCACCGAGAACACGATGCCGCCGACCGGATACGAGAACGGCCCGTGCATCGTGTCCGGGGGTGCGTAGTGGAAGTCGCCCTTCCGCAGCACCTTGCCCGCCACGTGCTGCTCACCTTCCAGGACCACCACGCAATGGGAGGTGACGTGCTGGTGCGCAGGCTCGACGTAGCCGGGAGGGAACTTGACCAGCGCCGCGACCTGCCCGCGCGCGTCGTCGCGCATGAGCACCTTGACCTTCAGGTTGGGGTGGATCTTGTGGGCGCCGGTCGGCAGCTGGAACAGCGTGACGTTGGCATCCCACTCGATGTCGTCGGCATTGACGGCGAGAAACGGCAGTGCGGCGGCAGCATCCATGGTCGGGCTCACGGGGCAAGGGGTTCGGTACGGAACTCCGCTGGCGAGGTGATCTCCAGCAGTTCGAGGTCGTCGGAGCAGTCGAGTTCGTTGTGCACGATGCCGGGCGGCTGCACGCAGCAGTCGCCCGGGCCGAAGGTCTTCTCGCCCTGCCCCTCGTAGGTGAAACGGATCCACCCCTTCAGGACGAAGATCATCTGGAAGTCGAGTTGGTGGCGATGCAGGCCGGTGGTGTGCAGGCTGCTGTGGTCCTCGCCCCGCTTCACGCGCAGCACATGGGCGCGGAAACGGCCACCGGTGGCCTCGCGCAACCCGAGGTCGCGATACTCGAGGAACGCGCGCAGCCCGGGCTCGTACACGGCATCGCGCGCGAAACTGGTGCAGAACCGGATGCCGGTCTGGCTCATCGTTATCCTCCTGCGCCGCCGTGGGTCGCGGCGTGATCACGCTTTCAAGGCATTATAAGCAGCCTCAGGGAGGAATCGATCATGGGCGAGATACAGCAGGCGGACGGCGGCATCGGGCGATGGCGCGGACGCGTGGCCGTGGTGACCGGGGCGTCCAGCGGCATCGGCGCGGCGATCGCCCGCCGGCTCGCGCGCGAAGGGCTGCGCGTGGCACTGCTCGCGCGTCGCCTCGATCGCCTGTCGGTGCTCGAATCCGAATTGCGCGACGCGGGCGGCACCGTCCAGGCATGGCGCTGCGACGTCACCCGCGAGGACGATGTCGTCCGGACGTTCGCCGAGGTCTCCGCGTACTGGAACGCGCCCGACGTCCTGGTCAACAACGCCGGCACCGGCTCGATGGGTTCGCTCGCCAGCGGGCGCTGGCAGGAGTGGCAGGACACGCTGACCACCAACGTGGCGGCCCCGGTGCTGTGCGTGCGCGAGGCGCTGCGCGCGATGGAAGGCAAGGCCGAAGCGCAGATCGTGAACGTGGGGTCGATCTACGGACATCGCGGCCAGGTACCCGACTGGGCCTTCTACCAGGGGTCGAAGTTCGCGCTGCGCGCAATGACCGACACCCTGCGCGCCGAACTGCACGCGGCAGGCCGGCGGGTGAGGGTCGCGATGATCTCCCCCGGCATGGTCGCCACCGAGTTCCGCGAGCGTGCCAGCGGCGGCGCCTTCCGCTACGAGTCCTACTTCGAGAAGCTGCACCCGCTCCTGCCCGAGGACATCGCGGAGGCCGTCTGCTACGTCATCGGCGCGCCGCCCCACGTACAGGTCCACGACATCCAGCTCTCGCCGATGGGCCAGGGTCTGTGATCACATCGATCGCCAGTCGGTTGACGGACAGTTCACTGCCTGCCTAGACTCCCGGTGTACCGAAGGCAGGCTTGCGCGCGCCGCAGCGGGTCATCGTCTTCGCGGTACGGGAGCCGCAATGCCGCATCGGCCGTTCACCCGAGGGGTGCATCATCTGGGCAACGGATGCCATGCGTGGCTCCAGCCCGATGGCAGCTGGGGCTACAGCAACGCCGGCCTGGTCAGCGACCAGGGCGAGACCCTCCTGGTCGACACGCTGTTCGATCTCGCCCATACGCGCGAGATGCTCGAAGGCTTCCGCTCGGCCGTACCTGCCGCCGCGCGGATCGGCACCCTGGTCAACACGCATTCGAACGGTGACCACACCTTCGGCAACCAGCTGGTGGCCGGCGCGCGAATGCTCGCGAGCCGTGCCTGCGCCGAGGAGATGGCGGCGCGGCGACCCGAGGTCCGGGCGCAGATGCAGCAACGGTGGCGGGAATTCGGCGAGGCCGGGCTCGCGGTGCACGAGCTCTACGGGGGACGCTTCGACTGGACCGGCGTGGTCTACACGCCGCCGACCGAGACCTTCGAGCAGGAACTCGTCGTCCATGTGGGCTCGCGCCAGGTGCGGCTGGTCGAGGTCGGCCCCGCGCATACCCGCGGCGACGTGCTGGTCTACCTGCCCGCCGAGCGGGTGGTCTTCACCGGCGACATCCTGTTCGTCGATGCGCATCCGGCCATCTGGGCCGGCCCGGTCGCCAACTGGATCGCGGCGTGCGACCGCATCATCGGCTGGGGCGTCGAGACGGTCGTCCCGGGACATGGCCCGATCACGGATCCGAACGGCGTGCGCCGCATGCGCGACTACCTCGTCCATATCCGCGACCAGGCGCGACAGCGCCACGACGCGGGCATGCCCGAGGCCGACGCCGCGCGCGACATCCCGCTCGATGGCTACGAGCACTGGCTCGACCGGGAGCGCATGGTCGTCAACGTGCACGCGCTCTACCGGGAATTCTCCGGTGGCCGCATGAGCACCTCCGGGGCCGACGAACTGCACGCGCGGATGCGTCGCTGGCGCGCGGAAGCCACAACCCCGGCACCGGGTCCCACGCTGGAGGGCGCATGACCCCCGAGTCGATCTTCTCGCTGGACGAGACCCACGACGCCGATCGCGCGAGCTGGGTCGAGTCGGCCCGCGGGCATCAGGTATTCCCGTTGCAGAACCTGCCGCTCGGCGTATTCAGCCCCCCCGGCGGCACGCCTCGCGGCGGCGTGGCGATCGGCGACGAGATCCTCGACCTGGGTGCGGCCCTGGCCCGCGGCCTGTTCGAGGGCGATGCACTGCGCGCCGCGCAGGCCGCCGCCGGCAGGACCCTGAACGACATGCTCGCACTGGGCTCGGGTCCGCGCGTTGCACTGCGCCGTGCCGTGCATGCCGCGCTGTGCGAGGACACGCCGCAGGGCCGCACCGCCCGTGCCTGCAGCGACACCCTGCTTCATCGCGCCGCCGAGTGCACGATGCACCTGCCCGCGCGCATCGGCGACTACACCGACTTCTACGCTGGCATCCACCACGCGTACAACGGCGGCCTGCGGCACAAGCGCCCCTCTCCGCTGCTGCCCAACTACAAGTGGGTCCCGGTCGCCTACCACGGTCGCGCGTCCTCGGTGGTGGTCTCGGGTACCGCGCTGCGCCGTCCGAACGGCCAGCGTCGGCTGGCCGATGACGCGCCGCCTGCCTTCGGGCCCTCTGTGAAGCTCGATTTCGAGCTGGAACTCGGTCTGTGGATCGGGCCGGGCAACGCTCGCGGCGAGCCGGTGTCGATCGCGCGGGCAGGCGACCAGATCGCGGGGCTGTGCATGCTCAACGACTGGTCAGCACGCGACGTCCAGTCCTGGGAGATGCAACCGCTGGGCCCCTTCCTGGCCAAGAACTTCACGACCACCGTGTCCCCGTGGATCGTCACGCTCGAGGCGCTTGCCCCGTTTCGCATCGCCCAACCTGCAAGGCCCGACGGCGACCCGCAGCCCCTGTCCTATCTGCTCGATCGGGACGACCAGGCCCGCGGGGCGTTCGACATCTCGATCGAGGCCTGCCTGTCGACCGCGGCCATGCGCGAGCAGCGCCTGCCGGCGCACCGGGTGAGCCTGAGCAACCTGCGCCACCTCTACTGGACGGCCGCGCAGATGGTGGCGCACCACACCAGCGGGGGCTGCAACCTCCAGCCAGGCGACCTGTTCGGCAGCGGCACCATCTCCGCCCCCGAGCGCTCCGGCTTCGGCAGCCTCGCCGAACTCTCCGACGACGGTCGGACCGAACTCGAACTGCCCTCCGGCGAGCGTCGCACCTGGCTGCAGGACGGCGACGAAGTCACGTTGCGCGCGGTGGCCCGCCGCGACGGATACGCAACCCTGGGCTTCGGGGACTGCGTCGGGCGCGTGCTGCCTGCCTTCGTGCCGGGCTGACCGCCCTCGACCGGCAGGATGCCCGCGCTGCGCGCCGGGCAGCGGTACGGCGTTCGGGCAACGCCGTCGCCGGGGGCGGTCGTCGGATGCGCGCAGGCCCGGGGGCTGCGGTCCTGCCGGCAGCGACCGCTGCCGACCCTGCCCGCCAGGCACGCGGGAGGTGCGATCGCCCGCCGTGCGACGGCCGGGGTACTTGACGCCCGCGCGCGCAGCGGCAACGATCCCCGCTCCCACGCGTCGAGCCGATCGATGGACCAACCGGAGCGCGTTCGCAAGATCGCACGGCTGCTGGAGCGGCCGCAGGGCGCCTCGATGACCCAGCTCATCGCGGCGGTCGAGCGCTCGCGCGCCACCGTCAACCGCGACCTTCTCTACCTGCGCGATCGCCTCAACGCGCGCATCGAATGGGACCGCGACGAGGGGGTGTATCGCCTGCTCGCCAACGACGGCGTCGGTCCGCGCTTCGAGTTGCCGGGCCTCTGGGTGAACGAGCATGAACTGCTCGCCCTCCTGACGATGCAGCGGCTGGTGGCCGAGTTGCAGCCGGGGCTGCTGGGTTCGCAGACCGGTCCGCTCGCCCAACTGCTCGACCGCCTCCTCGCGCGCAGCGGACACTCGACGCAGGAAGTCATCCACAGGGTTCGGGTGCTCACCATGGGCGCGCGTCGCGCCGACAGCGAACACTTCCAGACGGTCTCGGCGGGCCTGCTGGACCGTCGACAGCTGCAGATCGGCTACGTGGCGCGCGGCAGCGGCGAGCGGACGCAGCGCAGGGTGTCTCCCCAGCGCCTGGTGCACTACCGCGACAACTGGTACCTCGACGCGTGGTGCCACCTGCGAGAAGGCCTGCGCAGTTTCGCGCTCGACGCTATGGACGCGGTGCAGCGAACCGACGTGCGGGCGAAGGATGTCGCCGAACGCGAGCTCGATCGCGTGCTCGGCTCGGGGTACGGCATCTTCTCCGGGGAAGCCACCCGCATCGCGCGACTGCGCTTCAGCCCGCAGCGTGCGCGCTGGGTGGCGCAGGAGACCTGGCATCCGCAGCAGCGCGGGGTGCGCGAGGCCGACGGGAGCTGGCTGCTCGAGGTTCCCTATTCGAACGATCCGGAACTCGTGATGGACATCCTGCGCTACGGACCGGATGTCGAGGTGCTGGAGCCCGCGGACCTGCGCCAGACGGTGGCCGCCCGGCTTCGCGAGGCCTCGCGGCTGTACGGCTGAGGCGGATCCGGCCGCACACGGGCCGCGCGGGCACACGCCCGCTCCACGCCGGGTGCCCGGCGTTCGCCGGTACCGCCCGCCTGGCGGCCTTCGCCGGATCGAGGCGCCTGCCTCACGTCATGAGCCGGCACCCGCGGATGCTTGGATGCGGCAGGGCTCCTTGCCCCGCCACCGACCCGCGCTTCGGCCCGTTCCGATCCCGCACATGGAGTCCCGCATGGGTGCACCCGAACATCGCCTGTTCCCGATCCCCTCGACCCGCGCCGCGGCCGGCGCCTCGCTCGCCTGCGGCCGCTTGCGCGCCCGGGCCCCGGCACCGCTCGCCGAGCGCCGGCGCTTCGCCGGCCGGCTCGAGACCGTGATGCAGCTGCTTCCCCGTTTCCGCTTGCTCGACCCCGCGTCCGCGCAGCCGGCCGTGCTGCGCGAACGCCACCCGCTGCTGCGGCTGCCCGCCTGCGTGGTCGGACGACTCTCCCCCGGCGGGCAGCTCGACGCCCACGAACTGGCCATCGCCGACGCACTGGCCGCCCTGCAGCGCGCGCGCGCATTTCCGCCGCGCCCCTGGGCCGTCGCGAGAACCTCACGCTACGGACTGGACCTCGATCTTGAACTCTGGTCGGCGGCGCCCGGCACGCGCGGACGCACGCGAGTGCTGTCCCTCAGCCATCGGGCCGATCGCCCGGCACGGTTGCTCGAGCATTCCTCCGCGTCCGCCGCGTAGCCGGCTCCGCGCCCGCGAGCGCGGGCGCTTGAACCGCGCGCGCCGCGCTGGTGTAATGCGACGGTGGTCAGATCGCCAACCGACACCGGGCGTTCCAGCACCGGGGCCACGACATGCGCATCACCCGTCGTGCGCATCGACCCGAGGAGGACTGTCCCGATGGCGTGTACCCGCCTCTTGCTGCCGATCAGCGTGTTCATGCTGACCGCGGCGGCCAACCCTGCCCTGGCGCAGCCGAAGGCTGCCTCCGATGCCGGTTACCCCTCGCGCCCGATCCGGCTGGTCGTGCCCTTCACGGCCGGCAGCACGCTGGACATCATGGCGCGGGTGATGGGCGAGTCGCTCTCGAGCGGTCTGGGACAGCCGGTCGTCACCGACAACCGGCCCGGCGCCAACGGCATCGTCGGCACGCAGATCGTCGCCAAGGCCCCCGCCGATGGGCATGTGATGCTGTTGGCCACGGGTTCCTTCACCGGCAACCTGGTGATGGTGCGAAAGCTGTCCTACACGGCCGCCGACTTCGCGCCGATCAGCCTGATCGCCCAGTCCTTCGGCCTCGTGCTCGCCACGCATCCGGGCAACCCCGCGAGCGTCAAGGAGCTGCTCGCCGCCGCGCGCAACCGCAACGCCCCCCTCACCTACGCGTCCAGCGGCTACGGCAACATGACCCACGTGGTGGGCGAGTTGATGCGCACCGCAACGAACACGCCGCTCACGCACGTGCCGTTCCAGGGTTCGGCACCTGCGCTGACCGCGGTGCTCTCGCGCCAGGTGGACATGACCTTCATCTCCACGGTGGCCGTGCAGCCGTACATCCGCGAGGGCAAGGTCCGTGCCCTCGCGCTCACCGGCGGCCGCCGCGCACCCGTGCTGCCGGACATCCCCACCTTCCGCGAACTCGGCTACGCCGACTTCGAAATGACCGGCTGGTACGGCATGTGGTTTCCGGCCCGTACACCTGCAGCGCGCGTCACCCGCATGAGCACTGAAGTGCAGCGAGCCGTGAAGTCGGCGGCGCTGGGGCCACGCCTCGAGGAACTCGGCCTGGTGGCCGAAGGCACCACGCCGGAGGCCTTTGCCCGCTTCCTCGCCGACGACCTCGCACTCCAGCAGCGCATCGCCAGGCAGGCGGGAATCCAGCCGCAGTAGCGCCCGCCCGCGGCGGTCGAGTCACGCATCGCACCCGCATCGATCGCGGCGCTGCCGCCGGTGCCATCACCCCCACGCAGCGACCGGAGCCCGACGATGTTCGAATACTTCCCCAACAACTACACCTGGAGCCTCGCCGTGATGTCCGCCCTCAACCGCGGCGGGCACATCTCGGAGATCGACGAGGCCTGCCGACCGCTGCGGGAGATCGCCGGCATCAAGGCGCTGGCCGGCGACCCGACCCAGCAGCGCGCGTGGTTCGAGAGCTGGATGAAGGTGGCCGAAAAAGTCCGCCGCCAGGGCGAGGCCGACGAGGCGGCCGGCCATCCGCTCTCGGCAGGTCGCAAGTACCTGCGTGCGGGTCTCTACTTCCTGCTGGCCGAGCGCATGCCCAGCCACAAGGATCCGCGGCGACTCGAAGCCTTCAAGCGCGGCGTCGAGACGTATCGTCGCGGCCTCGTCTGCCGGCGCGAACCCGTGGAGTTCGTCGAGGTGCCCTTCGGGCCGCACCGCCTGAAGGCCATCCTGTCGAAGGCACCGGTCCCGGGCCGCGCGCCCTGCATCGTGCACTTCGACGGCCTCGACATCACCAAGGAGATCATCTACGCGGCTGTGGCCGACGAATTCCGGCGTCGCGGAGTGTCCGTGCTGATCGTGGACCATCCCGGCGTCGGCGAGGCGCTACGCATCGACGGACTGCCCAGCGGCCCGGACACCGAGAAGCCGGCCGGCGCGTGCGTCGACTATCTTGAAACACGCTCCGACATCGATCCCGATCGCATCGGCATCATGGCGCTTTCCCTCGGCGGCTACTACGCGCCGCGCGCAGCCGCCTTCGAGAAGCGTTTCAAGTGTGCGGTCGCCTGGGGCGCGATCTTCGACTACGGCAAGACGGTCGCCGACCGCATCGGCGGGCAGGGCGAGCCGTCGGTGCCCGGCTACGCGGAGCATGTGAACTGGGTGTTCGGCTGCAAGACCATCGAGGACACGCTCAAGGTCGTGCGCCAGATGACGCTCGAAGGCGTCGCCGACAAGATCACCTGCCCGCTGCTGATCGTGCACGGCGAGAACGACCGGCAGGTCCCGCTGTGGCACGCGCAGCGAACCTACGACGAGGCGGTCAACAGCCCTGACCGCGAACTGAAGATCTTCCGGCTGGCGGACGGCGCGGCCGAGCACTGCGGCGCCGACAACGGCACGCTGGTCGTGGACTGGATGACCGACTGGGCCGCGGAGAAACTCGGCGCGCACCCGGAGGGGTTGTAGCGCGGGCCCTCCACCGCCGCCTCGTTTCGGCGATCCTCCGGACCGACCCTGTTCGCGTCGCCCGCGGACGGGGTCGGCGGTGCGCATGCCGCCAACCGCGCGCGAGCACCCCCTGATGCCCGAGACGGCTTGGACCCGGGATCGTCGTGCGGTGGGGGGTCGTGCGATGGGGGGTCGTGCGGTCGAGGATCGCGCTCAGAGGTCTTCGGGTACCGCGACCGCCGCGGCCCTGGAGTCATGTGCGGCAATGTCGCGCGAGGGCTTGCCGCCACGCGAGTCCTTTCCCGTCGGCAACCAGGTGCATACCCGGGTATCGTCGGCCCACACGGTGCGGTACTCCGCCGGCACGAAGAACTCGATGAAGGTCATGCCGCCCGCCCCGGTCGATGAGAAGTGGCGCTCACCGTCAGGATGATGGACGAGATCGCCTGCGCGATAGGCGTGGGGCACCTCGTCGGAGTATCCGGTGCAGCCGCCCTCGATCACGTACATGAAGTGCTCGGCGCCTTCATGATGGTGGTTCGATCCATCGGTGTTCGGCGGGTAGACGATGATCTCGGCCTTGATCGCCTTGCTGCCGGTGAGCTTGGGCGTGGCGACATAGATCCTGCGACGGGCATCGTGCCGGGAATCCAGCACCGGTTCGTGTGCCCAGTCGACGATGCGCAGCGTCGGCGGGCGCTCCTCGATGCCAGGATCGAGTTGCGAGGCCCGTGGCACCCGGGCAAACAGCAGCTCGGCTCCGGTCGGGCCGGCACGAAGGACGGCTTTCGTTCCCATCGGGACCACGACGGCATGCGCTTCCTCGAGCGCGTGGCCCTTGTCGGGCAAGCTCAGGTCGAGGCTGCCGCGCAGCATGAGAAACCAGCCCAGGCAGTCGGGCGGAAGGGCGAGATCCATGACGCCTGACGGCGCGAAACTCAACCGATCGACCTCGACCCTCGCTCCGGGCACACGAACGCCGTCCAGCAGCGATCGCCGCTGTACCCCGGCTCCGGCTGGCGAACCGGCCACCTCGGCCTCATGAACGATGCAGACCATGTAGTCCTCGCTTCAATGGGTTCATCCCGATCCCTGGCCGGCCCCACCGGCCAGTCTCTTCCCGGGCGATCCGCGCGGGATCCAACTCGGCGTCGCAAGGGTCGCGGCGCCCGGGCATCCGGCCCCGTGCCCGCATCACCGCAGCCCGTCAGCGGGGCCGCGCCGCCGTGACGTCGATCTCGATCCGCGCGCCCGGCTGGTTCAGGCAATGCACGCAGATCGTGGTGCTGGCCGGTTTCCAGTCGCCCAGGTATTCGCGTACGACCTGCGATGCGCCGTCCTGGTCGCGCATGTCGGTAAGGTATTTGGTCATCTTCACGATATGGCGCAGCGTGAGTCCCTCGGTCTCGAGGATCAGCCTGATCTTGTCCATCGCGCGCCGGGTCTGGGTTTCGATGTCCGGGGCATGGAAGTGTTCCTCGCGAACGTGCGGGTGCGAGTGGTACAGCGGCGCCGCCGTCATGCCGGAGAGGTAGACAAGGTCGACCGGTCCGCTCACGACCACCGCCGGCGAATACGGCAACTCGGCGCTGCGCTCGGGGATCGGGTGGGTCGTGCGGGTGATCGCTTCGATCGGGGGGGCTTCTGCCATGGTGCACTCCTGGATGCAGGGCTTCAGTCGACCTTGACGTTCGCGGCCCGGGCCACCTTCGCCCATTTGGCGATATCGGACCGTACCCGTTCGTCGAACGCCTCGGGGGTACCTCCGGCGGACTCGAGTCCTGCCTGGCGGAACACCTCGCGTATTTCGGGCGTACGCACGATCGCATCGATGCGCGCGGCGAGCAGCGACACGATGTCCCGTGGTGTCCCGGCCGGCGCGAACAGGCCGTACCAGGCCGTGGCGTCGAAGTCGGGCATCCCCTGCTCGGCCATGGTGGGAACATTCGGCAATTCGGAAAACCGTCCGGGCGTGCTGACCGCGATCGCACGCATGCGCCCGGTTCGCACGTGGGGCAGGACCACGGCCGGGCTGGAGAACATCATGTCCACCTCGCCACCGAGCAGCGCGATACCCGCTGGCGCACCCCCCTTGTAGGGAACGTGCAACGTGCGGATGCCCGCCATCATGTTCAGCCGCTCGGCGGCCATGTGGAAGCCACTGCCGGGGCTGGCCGAGGCGTAGGTGAGCTTGCCCGGCATCGTCTTCGCCAGTGCGACGAGATCACGCAGCGATTTCGCCGGCACCGAGGGGTGCACCACCAGTACATAGGGCCCGGTTGCGATCATGCTCACCGAGACGAAGTCGCGCGCAGTGTCGTAGGGCAGCTTCTGGTAGACGCTCAGGTTGATCGTGTGCTGTCCCGCGGTCGCCAGCAGCGTGTACCCGTCAGGCGGCGCCTTCGCCACCGCAGCCGACCCGATGATCGAACCGGCTCCGGGCCGGTGATCCATGATCACCGGCTGGCCCAGCACCTCCCTCAAGCGCTCGAAGACCGGGCGACCGACCACATCCACGGGTCCGCCGGGCGGAAAGGGATTGATCACGCGAATCGGTTTGACGGGATACGCCTGCTGCGCGAAGGAGGGTGTCGGCAAGAGCGCCAGCAGGACAACGGCTCCCTTGAGAAGGGCGCGGCGGCAGATGACGGTCATTGGAGTGACTCCCTTTGGCAGGGTCGGACGCGCCTGCCCGTCTCGAAGAGGGCGTATCGGCTGGCACGGTAACATGGCGTTTTGCCGGAGCGCAACGCGCCTCTCGCGGGTGTGATCACACGCGGGGCCTGGACGCCCGCCGCGGGAGCCTTGCGGCGCGTCGCCGGCGCCCGACGGTTGGTGACGCGTGCGGATCGGCGGCCTGCCGGTCCGCCGGCCGCAGGTCATCCGCGAAGGTCAGCCGGCTGCCGGGGAGCAGTCGCGACAGACGGAAGCCCGACCGGTTCGCCGCGCCCGCGAACGAAGTCGGCGGCACGCTCGGCGATCATGAACACGCAGGCGTTGATGTGCGCGGAGGGCATGTCCGGGATCACGGAAGCGTCGGCCACCCGCAACCCGTCGACGCCGCGCACCTTCAGGTCGGGGCCGACCACGGCACGCTCGTGGTCTCCCATCGCGCAGGTGCCCGACGGATGGTGTGCCGTGATCGCGGTGCGTCGAATCCACGCCTTGATCTCGTCGGGGGACGCGGCGACGGGATCCGGCGCGATCTGCCGGCCACGAAAGCGATCCATCGGGGCGGAGTAGGCGACCGACCTCGCGCATTCGTAGCCCTCGTACAGTTCGTCGAGGTCGTCGGGGTCGGAGAACGCATTGAAGGCGATCCGTACCCGGTCGAGCGGATCGGGCGAGCGCAGCCGTACCCGCCCCCGGCTTCGCGGGTGCAGCAGCGTGGGCCGTATCCCGTATCCGTCGACGTACCCGGGCCGCAGCAGCGGGAACCAGAGGTAAGGGTCGAGGATCGCGCAGCGGAACATGAACTCGATGTTCGGCACCTCGAGGCCTGGCCGTGTCTTCACGAAGGCAAACAGGTCGCTGGGCAGCATCGTCGCGGGTCCGCTGCCCAGCAGCCACGCGCGAAGCATGTTCACCGCCATGCGGTCGATCCGCATCTGTGCGCGAAACGGGCC
>CAIKXV010000013.1 GCA_903831455.1 uncultured Pseudomonadota bacterium
GGAGCTTCGCGGCCGGCTTGCGGGAGGAGGTGGCTGGAGGGACCAAGACGCCCGAAGCGGCGTCAATGGCAGGTGATGCGGTACGCGCGCCGGACCCCGGTAGTCAACGACACGATGGGGCACGGGGCGACGGGATGTGGAGTGAACGGGGGGCCGAAAGGCCCCCCGTGTTTTTTGGCGTTGCCGATCGACGGCAGCCGCCGGGCCGATGCAATAGAATCGGCAGCGACGGCCACCGGCCCGAACGAGTGCACAGGGACAGGGACACACAAAAGGAAAGGGGAAGCGATGGCGATCGGCGGAAATCTGGGTGGCGGGTCCTCTCCGAGCCGGGAGTTGGCGTACAACATGAAGCTGATCGGCTCGCACGAGCTCGACGGCAACGGCAACGTCGGCGAAGGCATCAGCATCCAGAAGACGCGCGACGGCCGCCGCATCCTGTGGGTGGCGCACGAGTCGGCGCCGACCAACTTCACCGGCATCGACGTGACCGACCCGCGCTCGCCGCGCGTGGTGGTGCAGACCGCCCTGCCGCACTCGAAGGTGCGGTCGAACTCGCTCGACGTGGTCGGCGACGTGATGGCGGTGGCCTACCAGACCAAGGATTTCGGCGGCAAGCCGGCCGGCTTCGAACTGTTCGACGTGAGCGTTCCCGAGAAGCCGAAGTCGATCAGCTTCTTCGACTGCTCCGGCCCGCACTCGCGCGGCGTGCACATGGTGTGGTTCGTCGACGGCGAGACCGTGCACATCTCCTCGGGCGCGCCCGACTTCGAACCCAACGATCCGCGCGACGACCAGTTCTACCGGATCATCGACGTGCGCAACCCGAGCAAGCCCGAAGAGGTCGGCCGGTGGTGGGCGCCGGGCACCCGCAAGGGCGACGCGGAGACCTGGCGGACCGACCCGGGCGGCAAGGAGATCGGACGGGTGGGCATGCGGACCCACAACACCTGCGTGTGGCCGCAGCGTCCCGACCGCGCCTACCTTGGCTACATCGACTACGGCGCGGTGGTGCTCGACATCAGCGACCGCGCGCGCCCGAAGATGATCTCGCGCTGGTCGCACAAGCCGGCCTTCCACCACTCCTACATGCCGCTGTTCTCGCGCGACCTGTACGTGATGAGCGACGAGAGCACGGTGGACGCGGCGAAGGACTGGCCGATGCTCGTCTACATGATGGACGCCACCGACGAGAAGAACCCGGTGTCGATCAGCACCTTCCCGATGCCGCCGGTCGAGTCCTTCAGCCAGCGGGGCGGACGCTTCGGCGCGCACAACCTGCACGACAACGTGCCTGTGGAGACCAGCGCCTGCTCCGAGGAGCTGATCTACTGCGCGATGTTCAACGGCGGCGTGCGGGTGTACGACACCCGCAACCCCTACCAGCCGCAGGAAGTGGCCTACTACGTGCCGGCCGCCCCGCGGCTGTCGCCGGCGGGCGCGGCGCAGATGAACGACGTGTGGGTGGACGAGCGCGGGCTGGTCTACACCGTGGATCGGCTCGCGGGCGGCATCTACATCCTCGAGACCACGATCTGAGGCGCGGCGCGGTCGCAGGCGCCACCGTGCGGCGCCCGCGATCGCGCGCCGCACGACGCAGGGGCGGGCAGGCGTGAACGTGCAGGCGAAGATCCCGGTGTCGGTGATCACCGGGTTCCTGGGCAGCGGCAAGACCACGCTGCTGTCGAAACTGCTGCGCCATCCGGGCATGAACCGGGTGGCGGTCATCATCAACGAGTTCGGCGAGCAGTCGCTCGACCACGACCTGGTCCAGACCTCGAGCGAGCAGATGATGGTGCTCGACAACGGCTGCCTGTGCTGCCGCGTCCGCGGCGACCTGCAGGAGACGCTGGTCGACCTCTGGA
>CAIKXV010000014.1 GCA_903831455.1 uncultured Pseudomonadota bacterium
AGCATGTTGGCGTCCATGCCGAACGACGGACCGGTGCCGAACAGCGAGTACGCGGTGTTCTTGCCGTACCAGTAGGCGGACACGCCGTGGCCGCCGTCGAGCACGCCCTTGTTGACCGCGTCGATCAGGTCGAAGGCCTTGACCACCGCGCCGGCGGGCAGCACCTCGATGCGCAGGCGGCCTGCGGACATGTCGTTCACGCGCTTGGCGAAGTCGAGCGCGTACTCGTGGAAGATGTCCTTCGTCGGCCATGTGCTCTGGAAGCGCAGGCTGATCGGCGCGCCCTGGCCCCGGACGATGGCGGGGAAGGCGAGCGTCGCCGCACCTGCGGCACCGGCGGCTGCGCCGGTGAGGAACTTGCGGCGCCGGGGCGCCTGCTGCTGAGGTTGCTGCTTGCTCATGGCGTCCTACACTCCTTGGATGGGTGCCCCTGCGCCGCCGATGCGCACGAATGCCACGCCCGGCTGTTCGAGGCGGCGCCGTCGCCGCTTCGCGAATTCCCGGCGGCCGGGCAGGGTTGCCGTTGCCGCGCGGACGGAATCATAGCGTGCAAATTCGCGCGGGTAATACTTCCGTCATCCGGACACGGGTCGCCCGACCCTCATGCTGCGACGCAGCAGTTCAGCGGGTCGGGGCAGCCGGGGCCACCACGGCCGGCTTGCCGGGCTTGTGAGGTTCGTGGGGGTGCCAGCCCAGCACCGCCAGCATCACCATGAACCCCACGACATAGGCCACCGCCACATGCCAGCCGTGACGCACCCAGTTCGCGACCGAGCGCGCCTCGGGGAATCGGGTGGAGAGCGCCACGCCGGCCGAGGAGCCGAACCAGAGCATGGAGCCCCCGAATCCGACCGCGAACGCAAGGAAGCCCCAGTCGTAGCCACCCTGCTTGAGCGCGAGACCGGTCAGCGGGATGTTGTCGAACACCGCGGAGACGAACCCCAGGCCCAGTGCCGTCACCCACCCCGGCGTCGGCAGGTGCTCGACCGGCATCATCGAGGCGCACAGCACCAGCGCGAGCAGGAACACGGCGCCGCGGGCTGCGGGCGGCACCTCGTGCCAGTCGGGGCGCCGGAGCAGGGCGACCAGGGCGATGGCCACCCAGACCGCCACGCCGATGAACGGGAAGCGGCTCGCCAGTTCGGGGTGGTTGACGTTCACGAACACGTTGACGCTGATCGCGGACACCAGGATGAACCCGACGATGCCCAGGCAGGTCCAGTCGATCCGGGCGTCCGGATCGGCATCGGCCTGGATGGGCTGCAACCGGTGCTGCTGCACGGCCGCGATCGTGCCGAAGATGAACAACGCGATGAACGCGGCAACGTAGGCATGGAGCACGTCGAACGGGGACACCCCGTCGATCCACATCATGGTGGTGGTGGTGTCGCCGAGCACGCTGCCGGTCCCGCCGGCATTGGAGGCCTCGACGATCGCCGCCAGTTTGCCCAAGTGCACGCGCCCACGGTAGACCGCTGCAGCCACCGTGCGGCCGATGATCGCGGCCGCGATGTTGTCC
>CAIKXV010000015.1 GCA_903831455.1 uncultured Pseudomonadota bacterium
CCGTCGCTGGGCGAACTGACCTTCCCGCTGGTGCGCCAGTACGTGCACGACATGGTCACGGTGGATGACGATGCGCTGCTCGACGCGATGCTGTTCCTGTGGGAGCGCATGAAGATCGTGGTCGAGCCCACGGGCGCGCTGGGGGCTGCCGCGCTCTTCGAGCGCAAGGTGCCGATCGAGCCCGGCGCACGGGTGGGCGTACTGATCTCCGGCGGCAATGTCGATATCCGCGCGGTCTGCGGCCTGATCGCCGCGCGCGACGCGCGCCGCGGCGCCGCCAGCGGCGAGGGGGCGCGATGAGCCTGCCAGCGGCAGGAGGCATCGACGTTCTGGTGAGCGAGGTCGGTCCGCGCGACGGACTGCAGAACGCCCGCCAGTTCATGCCCACCGAGGCCAAGTGCGGCTGGATCGACGCGGCGGTGGCGGCGGGCTTGCGCGAGATCGAGGTCTGTTCCTTCGTGCCGCCGAAACTGATCCCGCAGATGGTCGATGCCGAGCAGGTGTCCCGCCATGCGCTGGGACATCCCGGACTGACCGTCGCGGCGCTGGCCCCGAACCTGAAGGGCGCGGCGCGGGCGATGGGTGTCGGCGTCCACAAGATCACCCTGCCGATCTCGGTCAGCCGCCGCCACAGCCTCGCGAACGTGCGGCGCACCACCGAGGAGGCAATCGCGGAGGCGGGGCGCATCTGCGCGGCGCGCGATGCGCTCCCGCCCGACTCCAGGCCCAGGATCGAGGCGGGCCTGTCGACGGTCTTCGGCTGCACGATCGAAGGGCGGGTCGACGAGGAGCAGGTGGTGCGCGATGCGGTCGCCTGCGTCGAGGCCGGCGTCGACGAGGTGGGTCTCGCCGACACCACCGGCATGGCCAACCCGGAGCAGGTGCGTCGCGTCTTCCGCAAGGTACGGGCGGCGATCGGCGATCGGCTGGGCGGCGCGCACCTGCACAACACCCGCGGATTCGGGCTGGCCAACGTGGTCGCCGCGCTCGAGGCCGACGTGCGGACCTTCGACAGTTCGCTCGCGGGCCTGGGCGGATGTCCGTTCGCCCCGGGCGCGACAGGCAACATCGTCACCGAGGACCTGGTGTTCATGCTGGAGGAGATGGGGCTGCGCACGGGCATCGACCTGGACCGCCTGCTGGCGATCCGTGCACTGCTGCGCGCGGCCATCCCCGAGGAGCCGCTCTACGGGTATGTCGCCGGCCTGGATGCCGGCTCCCGGACGAGCATGTGCGAAGCGCGAGGAGTACGCCCATGAAGACTGCCGAAACGACCCCGGCCCCGAAGGTCCGGACCCGGGCTGCGGGCGGGCGCGAGGGGCCTGCCCGCCCCCGCCCGGTGGACGCCGCCGACATCGGGGCGTGCGTCCCGCCGGCCCTGTTGCTGGCGGTGGGGCTGCTGGCCCTGCCCGCCCCGGGCCAGGCCCAGGCCTGGCCCGCGAAACCGATCCGCTGGATCATCCCGTTCCCTCCCGGCGGTGGCACGGACGTGATGTCGCGCGTGCTGGTGCAGAAGCTGTCCGAGCGGCTGGGCCAGTCGGTCGTGGCGGAGAACCGCCCGGGCTCGGGCGGCACCATCGGGCTGGAGGCCGCGGCGCGCGCGCCGGCCGACGGCTACCACCTCGTAATGGGGCAGGCGGCCAACCTGGCGGTGGCCCCTGCGCTCTACAAGAAGCTGGGCTACGACCCGGTGCGCGACTTCTCCCCGATCACCAACGCGGTCTCCGCGCCCAGCGTGCTGGTGGTCAACCCGGCCTTGCCGGTGCGCTCGGTCAAGGAACTCGCGGCGCTGGCCCGCAAGCGTCCGGGCGAGCTGACCTTCGGATCGCCCGGCAACGGCACGACCGGCCATCTTGCCGGCGAGCAGCTCAAGATCGCGGCAGGCGCGCGCATGACCCACGTGCCCTACAAGGGCAACGTGCCGGCGATGACCGACGTGATGGGCGGGCAGATCACGATGCTGTTCAGCACGCTGCCCCCGGTGCTGGGGCAGGTGCGCTCGGGCCGGCTGCGGGCGCTCGCCACGACCGGCGCCACCCGCGCCTCGGTGATGCCCGAGGTCCCGACCATGGTCGAGGCCGGTTTCCCCGACTTCGTGCTGGTGAACTGGTGGGGCGTGCTCGCGCCCGCCGGCGTGCCGCGGGAGATCGTCGCGCGGTTGAACGCGGAACTGGTGAAGATCCTGCAGTTGCCCGACGTGCGCGAGCGGATCGCGGCCGAGGGGGGCGAGCCCGCCCCGCTGACTCCGGAGCAGTTCTCCCGCTTCATCGCCAGCGAGATCCAGCGCTGGGGCGTGCTGGTGCGCGCCTCGGGGGCGACCGTGGACTGATCGAGGGGTGCGCCGGCCGTCGGTGGCGACCGCTCGCACCGCAGCACGGCCCCGCGCGCACGCCCGGTGGGCGCGGCACGCGCAGGGCTCCGGCATGGATCCTGCTGGCGGTCAGCGGCGCGGCGCGGGCCGCACCGCGCCGCTGCTGCTAGAGTGCGCGTTCCCCGTGGCCTGATGGCCGCGCTGCGGCGCCCGGTCGCCCGCCCCGGCCACGTTCGCCGTCTCTCCCGATCTTATCCTCGCCCTTCCATCCGCTCCGGAGTCGTCCGATGAATTCCACCCGACTGCTCACGATCGCCGCCGCTGCCCTTGTCCTGCCCGCCGGGGCAGCCCATGCGCAGCAGTGGCCGGCCAAGCCGATCCGCTTCATCATGCCCTTCGTGCCGGGGGGCGGCACCGACCTGGTCGGGCGCACGATGGCACCGCGCCTGTCCGAGGGCCTCGGCCAGCAGGTGGTGGTCGAGAACCGCGGCGGGGCCGGCGGCAACATCGGCGTCGAGCTCGCCGCGAAGTCCGAACCGGACGGCTACACGATGGTGCTGGGCACGATCGGCAACATCGCGGTCAATCCGTCGCTCTACGGCAAGCTGCCGGTCGACCCGATCCGCGACCTCGCACCGGTGTCGCAGACCTCGGTGGTGATGAACTTCCTGGTCGTGCACCCGTCCCTGCCGGTGAAGAGCGTGCAGGACCTGATCGCACTGGCGAAGAAGAACCCCGGGAAGGTGACCTTCGGTTCGTCCGGCATGGGCGCGGCGGACCACCTCGCCGGCGAACTGATGAACCGCATGGCCGGGGTGCAGATGGTGCACGTGCCCTACAAGGGCGGCGGCCCCGCGATGCTCGACCTGATCGGCGGCAACATCTCGCTGTCGTTCGCGACCCTCGTCTCGGCGCTGCCCCACTGGAAGGCCGGCAAGCTGCGGCCGATCGCCTTCACGATGCCGGAGCGCACGAGCCTGTTCCCCGACATCCCGACGATGGCTGAATCCGGCATCCCGGGCTTCGCGGTGCGCAACTGGTACGGGGTGTTCTTCCCGGCGCGCACGCCCCGGCCGATCATCGACCGCATGAACGCCGAGGTGAACCGGGTGCTCAAGCTGCCCGAGATCATCCAGCGCCACAACGAGGCGGGCATCATCCCGACCGGCAGTTCGCCCGAGGCCTTCGCGAAGTACATCCGCGAGGAAACCGACCGGTTCGCGAAACTCGTGCGCGAAGCCGGCCTGAAGGCGGAGTGACGGCCCCTCCGCAGCCTCCGGCGGCTGCGGTGCAAGCGTGCGACGCCTGCGCCGGTCGAGTCCGGGTCGCTAGAATCCGGGTTTGACCAGCGCAGGGGGCTCGCGTGACGGATGTCAACTCCACTGCTGCGGCGGTGCCTGCCGTCATCCGCCTGTCGGATTACGCCCCGCCGGACTACAGCGTCGACACGATCGACCTGACCTTCGACCTGCGCGAAGAGGGCACTCGCGTCACCGCGCGAAGCGCGATCCGGGCGCGGATGCCGGGGTCGGGCGCGCCGCTGCGACTCGATGGCGTCGGCCTCGAGCTCGAGTCGATCCATGTCGACGGTCGCGCGCTGTCGGCGCACGAGTATGTGCGCGACGACACGGGCCTGCTGCTGCCCGAGCCACCGGCCTCGTTCGTGCTGGAAGTGGTGACCGTGATCCACCCGGCGCGCAACACCGCGCTCGAAGGGCTCTATCTGTCCGGCGGCAGCTTCTGCACCCAGTGCGAGGCACAGGGCTTCCGCAAGATCACCTACTCCATCGATCGCCCGGACGTGATGGCGCGCTACTCCACCACGCTCGTGGCCGATCGCCTGCGCTACCCGGTGCTGCTGTCCAACGGCAACCGCGCGGGCGCCGGCGAGGCCGGCAGCGGGCGCCACTGGGCCCGCTGGGAGGATCCCTGGCCCAAGCCGTCCTACCTGTTCGCGCTGGTGGCGGGTGATCTCGTCTGCGCACGCGACCGGTTCGTCACCCGCTCGGGCCGCGAGGTGGGGCTGGAAGTCTGGGTGGAGCCGCACAACCTCGACAAGTGCGGACACGCGCTCGCCAGCATGCAGCGGGCGATGCGCTGGGACGAGGAGGCGTTCGGACGCGAATACGACCTCGACGCCTACATCATCTTCAGCGCCGACGACTTCAACATGGGGGCGATGGAGAACAAGGGCCTGAACATCTTCAACTCGAAGTACGTGCTGGCCCGCCCCGACACCGCGACCGACGCCGACTACGAGGCGATCGAGGCGGTGATCGCCCACGAGTACTTCCACAACTGGACCGGCAACCGGGTCACCTGCCGCGACTGGTTCCAGCTGTCGCTGAAGGAGGGACTCACCGTCTTCCGCGACCAGCAGTTCACCGCCGACATGACTTCGGCCGCGGTCAAGCGCATCCACGACGTGCGCACGTTGCGCAGCCACCAGTTCCCGGAGGACGCCGGCCCGCTCGCGCACCCGGTACGCCCGGATGCCTACATCGAGATCAGCAACTTCTACACCGCGACCGTCTACGAGAAGGGCGCGGAGGTGATCCGGATGATGCATACCCTGCTCGGGCCGCGGGCGTTCCGGGCAGGCATGGACCTGTACTTCGCGCGCCACGACGGGCAGGCGGTGACCTGCGACGACTTCGCGCAGGCGATGCAGGATGCGAGCGGGGTCGCCCTGTCGCGCTTCCGACGCTGGTACGCGCAGGCAGGCACCCCCCAGCTGCGCGCGAGCGGGTGCTGGGATGCATCCGCGGGCGAGTATCGGCTGACCCTCGAGCAGCACACCGCGCCCACGCCCGGGCAGCCCGAGAAGCAGCCGCTGCAGATCCCGGTGCGGGTGGCGCTGATCGACCGTGCGAGCGGCCGGGCACAGCCGCTGGTCATCGACGGACAGCCAGCGGGCGGCTCCGAGACCGTGCTCTCGCTGCTCGATGCGCGTGCGAGCTGGACCTTCTCCGGGCTCGCGGCCGAGCCGGTGCCCTCGCTGCTGCGCGGATTCTCCGCGCCGGTCCGGCTGATGGGCGACGTGTCCGACGAAGACCTCGCCTTCCTGATGGGCCACGACGACGATCCGTTCAACCGCTGGGAGGCAGGGCAACGCCTCGCGGTCCGTGTCGTGCTCGGCGGGGTCGAGGCCCTGCGCGTGGGACGGGAGGTGGAGGTGCCCGAGGCCTTCATCCACGCCTTCGGCCTCACGCTGGACGCGCCCGGACTCGACGGACGCTACCGTGCGCTCGCGCTGTCGCTGCCCGACTTCGTCTACCTGGGCGAGCAGATGGCCGAGATCGACGTCGAGCGGTTGCACGCGTCGCGCGAAGCGGTGGTGCGTGCGCTCGCGCGACGGCACCGCGCGGCGTTCGCGTCCACATGGTCGGCCCTGGTGCCCGACGGGCCCTATCGCAACGACGGGGCGTCGATCGCGCGGCGCGCGTTGCGCAACGCCTGCCTCGCCTACCTGTGCCGCAGCGGCGAGCCCGATGCCCGTGCGCCGGCCTACGAGCAGTATCGTGCCGCCGACAACATGACCGATCAGATCGCCGCGCTGGCCTGCATCGCCGAGGGCGAGGAGGACGATGCGCGTGCCGCCGCACTCGAGGCGTTCTACCGGCAGTGGTCGCGCGAACCGCTGGTGATGGACAAGTGGTTCGCGCTGCAGGCGCGGTCCGAGTCGTCCGGCGCGCTGGCCCACGTGCGCGCGCTGATGGCGCATCCCGCCTACGACCCGCGCAACCCCAACCGCATCCGCGCGCTGGTGGGCACGTTCTGTCACGGCAACCCGCTTCGATTCCACGCGCCGGACGGGTCGGGATACGCGTTCCTGCGCGACGAGGTCCTGCGCCTCGATCGCCAGAACCCGCAGATCGCCGCCCGCCTGCTCGCCGCGCTCAACCGCTGGCGCAAGCATGACGCCGCACGGCAGGCGCTGATGCGCGGAGCGCTGCGCGCGATCGCCGACCAGCCGGGACTGTCTCGCGACGTCTACGAGGTCGCCACCCGGGCGCTGGGCTGACCATGGCGCGCATCCGCTATCGCATCGAGCCGATCGAGCCGCACGCGCATCGCTTCGAGGTCCGGCTGACCGTCGAGGATCCCGATCCCGAGGGTCTGCGGGTCTGGATGCCCACGTGGGTACCGGGCAGCTACCTGATCCGGGAGTTCGCAAGGCACGTGCTGCGCATCGATGCGACGGCCGCGGGCGCGCCACTCGCCATCGGGAAGATCGACAAGAACACCTGGCGCTGCGCGCCGGCGCCCGCGGGCGCATCGGTCGAGATCCGCTACGAGGTGTACGCCTGGGATCTCTCGGTGCGGGCCGCCCACCTCGACGCGACGCATGCCTACTTCAACGGCGCGGCGGTCTTCCTCGCCGTGGCCGGTCGGGAGCACGAACCCTGCGGCGTGTTCATCGCGCCTCCGCCCGGTCGCATCGGCGACGACTGGCGGGTGGCGACGACGCTGCCGCGCGGGGGGGCTGCCCCCTGGTGCTTCGGCAGCTACCGCGCGGACGACTACGACACGCTGATCGACCATCCGGTCGAATGCGGCCGCTTCGACCTCGTGTCCTTCGACGTGCTCGGGATCGAGCATCACGTGGCGATCACCGGCCGGCATCGCGGCGACCTCTCGCGCATCGCCATCGATCTCGCCCGCGCCTGCCGCGCGCACATCGACCTGTTCGGCGCACCGCCGCCGTTCAGGCAGTACCTGTTCCTGGTGACCGTGGTGGGCGAGGGCTACGGGGGGCTCGAACATCGCGACTCGACCAGCCTGCTGTGCAGCCGCGACGACCTGCCCCGGGCCGGAGACGAATCCACGAGCGAGCGATATCGCGGGTTCCTCGGGCTGGCGAGCCACGAGTACTTCCACGCCTGGAACGTCAAGCGCATCCGCCCGCAGGCCTTCGTCGGGATGGACCTCTCCCGCGAGGCCTACACGCGGCAGCTCTGGGCTTTCGAAGGCATCACGTCCTATTACGACGATCTCGCCCTGGTCCGATGCGGTCTGCTGGGCGAGAGCGACTATCTCCAGATGCTCGGCGAAACGCTCACCCGGGTGCGGCGAGGCCATGGCCGGCGGGTGCAGTCGGTGGCCGAATCGAGTTTCGATGCATGGATCAAGTTCTATCGCGCCGACGAGAACGCGTCGAATGCGATCGTCAGCTACTACGCGAAGGGCTCGCTGGTCGCGCTGGCGATCGACCTGATGCTGCGCGAGCGCACCGCGGGTGCCCGGTCGCTCGATGACCTGATGCGCCGGCTATGGCGAGACCACGGCCAGACCGGCGTCGGCGTGCCCGAGGGACGCATCGAGCAGCTCGCCGGCGAACTCGCCGGGACGGACCTGTCCGCCGAGGTGCATGCGCTGGTGCATGGCACCGACGAGCTGCCGCTCGAGTCGCTGCTCGAGGCAGTCGGCGTACGCTGCCGCTTCCGCGCCGCCCTCTCCGACGGCGACAAGGGAGGACGCGCGGACCCCGCTGCCGAGTCCGCGGCGCCGCGTTCCTGGTTCGGTGCCCGGGTTGGCGCGGACGGACGCATCGCCGTGGTCCACGAAGGCAGTCCGGCACAGCGCGCGGGGCTGTCGGCGGGCGACCAGATCCTGGCCTTCGACGGACTGCGCGCAGGCAGCGTCGACTCGCTGGTGGCCGCGCGGGCGCCCGGCAGCACGGTCGACGTGCACGCGTTTCGCCGCGACGAGCTGTTCCGCTGCGAGGTCACGCTCGAGCGTGCGCCCGCCGATACCGCCTGGCTGGAGATCGACCCCGAGGCGTCCGCGGAGGCTCGCGCCGCACGGGCGGCCTGGCTCGGGCAGCGCGGGGCCTCGAGCTAGTCTGCGCGCCCGCCCGGGCGGCACGCGCTGCCCGTGGCGCGGCGCGTTCGATGCACGCCGCGCGATCGTCGATGGCGGCGTGCGGACCTCGTCGATCGTTCGCGTCGGTGCGGCCGTCGGGGTGGAGGTCGGCGTCGTCCCGCCGCGCGCGGGTCAGGCGGCTGCAGGCCTGCGCTTGACGGCGAGCCAGCCCACCGCGACCAGCACGGCACCGATGAAGGGCAGCGACCCGTAGTTGATCGCGTTCCAGCCCCAGCCCTCGTGCGCGAGCATCGCGCCGGAGATCAGCGAGGTCACCGACATCACCGAGAAGGTGATGAAGTCGTGGGCGGATTGCGTGCGCTCCCGCTCGACCGGGCGATAGCACTCGGTCAGCAGCGTCGAGCCTGCGGTGAAGAGGAAGTTCCAGCCGATGCCGAGCAGGAACAGCGACAGCCAGAAGTGGTGGACGCTCTCGCCGGACAGCGCGACCGCGATGCAGGCCACGTTGAGCAGGGCGCCGCAGACCATGATCGGCAGCACCCCGAAGCGGGTAATCAGGTGTCCGGTGAAGAAGGAGGGTGCGAACATCCCGATCACGTGCCACTCGAGCACGAGGGCGGTGCTCGAGAACGGGTAGTCGTGGTGGTGCATCGCGATCGGCGTGGCGACCATCAGCAGGTTCATCACGCCGTAGCTGACCGCCGAGGCGGTCACCGCGACGATGAATGCGGGCTGGCGCATGATCTCGCGCATCGGACGCCCCGGTTCGGCGAGCTGCGCGGCCGTGAGCGGCGGAATGGCCAGCGGGCGCAGCGCGATGATGGTCAGCGTGGCCAGTGCGCTGATCGCGAGAAACGAAGCCGCGAACGGCAGCCCGTCGATGCTCAGGTGGGTCCAGTTGGCGACGTTGGGGCCGAGAACGCCACCGACGATGCCCCCGGCCAGGACCAGCGAGATCGCCTTGGCCTTGAAGTCGGGCGGCGCCGCGTCGGCCGCCGCGAAGCGGTAGGCGCGGCCGAAGGCGACGAACACGCCGAGGATCGCGCAGCCGATGCAGAACAGCCAGAACGCGTGCATCCATACCGATGCCGCGCATACCAGTCCGCCGGCGATGCCGAAGCTCGCGCCCAGCGTGAAGCCCTGGCGCCGCCCGTTGCGCCTCATGTAGGCGCCCGAGGGCAGGGTGGTGAGCGCGGAGGCGACCACGTAGATGGTGAGCGGGAGCGTGGCCAGCGCCTTGTTGCTGGCGAGCGCGTAGCCGACCAGCCCCGCGATGGTGATGAGCAGCGTCATCTTGACCTGGGTCAGGGCCTGGCAGCCGGCCAGCACCATCACGTTCCTGCGCGCTGCATCCATCGTGCGGCATCCTCGTTCGACTGCGCCGCAGTTTACTCGCATAATGGAGGCGCGACCCGCGGCGTCGCGCCTCCCCCGGCGCGACGCGTGGCGCAGCGTGGTGCGCGTGTGTCGACAAGCCATGGGCGTCCATTCATGGCGAGTCGGTCGTCGCGTGTTTGCGGCCTGCCCTGTCCCCTCGAGCCCATCCCGTCCGATGACCGCGGTCCCCCGGCCGCTCCTGCTCATCATCACGATGAGCCTCGCCACCCACATCGGCTTCGGGGGCAGCCGCGTGCTCGCATCGCTGTTCGCCCTGCACCTGGGTGCCTCGGCCCTGCTGATCGGCATCGTGGTCGCACTCTATGCGTTGCTGCCGTTGTTCCTGGCGGTTCGCGCGGGGCAACTGATCGATCGCGTCGGGCTGCGTGCACCGCTGGTGTTCGGCGGCATCATGATCGTCGCCGGACTGCTGGTCCCGTTCGCCTTCCCGAACCTCGTCGCCGTCTGCGTGTCGGCGACGATGCTGGGCGTGGGCTTCATGGCCTGGCAGGTCGCGGCGCAGACGATGACCGGCACGCTCAGCACGTCCGAGACGCGCGCGGGCAACTTCGCCCTGCTCGGCATGGGGTTCTCGGCCTCGGGGCTGATCGGACCGGTGATCGCCGGCGTGTCGATCGACCTGCTGGGCTATCGCATCGCGTACGCGGTGCTGGCGGTGTTTCCCCTGGTGGCGCTGGTGGCGGTGTGGGGCTTTCCGCGCTGGATCCCGCGGCGGCGTCTGGCCGAGTCGCGGGGCGAACGGCGATCCTCGGGCGACCTCTGGCGCATCCCGGCGTTGCGCGACATCTTCATCGCCGGCGGCATCCTGGCCACCGCCTGGGACCTGTTCAACTTCCTGCTGCCGGTGTACGCGCGATCGCTGGGCCTGTCGGCCTCCGCGATCGGCGTGATCATGGCGGTGTTCGCCGCCGCCACCTTCGTCGTGCGCATCGTCACCGCGCAACTGGCGCGGCGCCACGGGGAGCCGGCGGTGCTGGTCGGTGCGATCTTCTGCGCGGCCGCGGGGTATGCCGCGTTTCCGCTGGCCAATGGCGCGGTCGCGCTGGCCGCCATCTCGTTCGTGATCGGGCTGGGCTGCGGCTGCGGGCAGCCGATCACGATGACGCTGATCTACAACCTCTCGCCGAAGGGGCGCGCAGCCGAGGGCACCGGCATTCGCGTGATGATCAACCAGCTCACGCACGTGGTGATCCCCATCACCTTCGGCGCGATGGCGAGCGCGGCGGGTTACGTCGCGGTGTTCGCCGGGTGCGCGGCGATGCTCTTCGGCGGCGGCGAGTTCTTCCGGCGATCGGCCGCTCGCCGCGCCCGCGCGCGCGCCCCGCAGGACCGGGACCCCGGCTCCCCGGGGCCCGGGGGCGGCACCGGCTGAATCGCGGTGGCCCGGCTCAGTCGGGCTTGACGCCGGCCTCTCGCACCAGCCTCGCCATGCGCGCGGTCTCGTTGCGCACGTAGGTCGTGGCCTCGTCGGGCGAGGCGCTGGCCGTGAGTTCGATGCCCAGCTCCGCGAGGCGCGCACGCAGCTCCGGCGTGCGCGAGGCCTGCGCGAGCAGCCCATGCATGCGGGTGACGATCTCGCGCGGCACTGCAGCGGGGGCGATCACCGCGTTGAAGGTGGCCGATTCATAGCCGGGCACGCCCGCCTCGGCGATGGTGGGCACGTCGGGCAGCAAGGCCGAGCGGGTGGTGCTGGTCACGCCGAGCGCACGCAGCTTGCCGCTGCGGATGAGCGGGATCGACGTGCTCACCTGGTCGAACATCGCCCCGACATGCCCGCCCATCAGGTCGATCAGCGCCGGCGCGTTGCCCTTGTAGGGCACGTAGGTCACGCTGATGCCGGTCGCCCTGGTGAAGGCGACCGAGGCCATGTGGCCGGTGGAGCCGGATCCGGACATCGCGACATTCAGCTGCCCGGGTCGAGCGCGGGCGGCCGCGATCAGTTCCTTCACGCTGCGCGCGGGCAGCGCCGGGGTGACCACCAGCACCTGCGGAATCATCGCGATCACGCTGGCGGCGGTGAAGTCGCGCACCGGGTCGTAGGGTACCGACGGCAGCACTGCGGGCACCGTGACGAAGGTGTTGGAGATCGACAGCCAGGTGTAGCCGTCCGGCGCGGAACGGGCGACGAATTCCGAGCCCACCACGCCGCTCACCCCCGGGCGGTTCTCGACGATCACCGGCGAGCCCAGCAGTTCGGAGACGCGCTGCATCAGGTTGCGCGCGATCAGGTCCTGGTTGCCGCCGGCGGCCACCGGCACCACCAGCCGGATCGGCTTGGCCGGGAAACCCGCCTGCGCCCACGCCGGCGCCTGCGCCAGTGCGAGCAGCAGGACGGTCGGGCAGGGCACGATGCGCCGCAGGGGCGCGCCCGGGCCGGATGCCGCCGGACCGGGCCGGGTCGGGCAGCGGCCCATGGCTGCGGGTTGCGCCGGGCGTGGCGAGGGATGGTCCATGGCGGCCTCGGTCAGGGGAAGTCGTAGAGACGGGCCGGGTTGTCGACCAGGATGCGGTGGCGCACCGTGTCGTCGGGCGCCCATTCGCAGAGCAGGTCGGCCAGTTCGGCGTCGTTGGGCATCGGGCCGGCGAAGTTGGTGTGCGGCCAGTCGCTGCCCCACACCAGCCGCTCCGGATTCGCTGCGACCAGCGCCCGTGCGAACGGCAAGGCCTCGGGGTAGCGCGGGTGCCGCTGCGTGAGGCGATAGGCCCCCGACAGTTTCACCCAGCAGCGGCCGTCGGCGAGTGCGCGCAGCAGCGCGCGGAAGCCGGGCGCCTGCGGCCCGGCGGCCACGTCGGGGTGTCCGAGGTGGTCGATGACCACCGGGCGGTCGAGGCGGTCGAGCAGGCCGTCGAGGTCGGACAGCGTCGAGAGCGAGGCGTAGATCTGCAGGTGCCAGCCGAACGGTCGCACCCGGGCCGCGAGCCGCTGCGCGTCGTCGAGCGAGAGCAGGGCGCCGCGGGTGTAGAGGTTGAGGCGGATGCCGCGCACGCCGGCGGCGTGCATCGCCTCCAGTTCCTCGTCGGGCTCGTGTCCGGAGATCACCGCGACGCCGCGGAACGGGAAGCTTCCCGAGCGCAGCGCGTCGAGCATCGCCGTGTTGTCGGTGCCGTAGCACGAGGGCTGGACCAGCACCGCGCGCTCGCAGCCCAGCGCGCGCAGTTGCGCGACGTACATCGGCGTCGGGGTGTCGACCGGCGTGTAGGCGCGCGTGGGCGCATACGGGAAACGGTCGGCGGGCCCGAACACGTGGGCATGGCAGTCGCAGCTGCCGGGTGGCAGCGGGATCGCCGGCGCTCGCAGGTGGGGATCCGGGGGGCGGATGGTGGGTGAGGTGGCGGGGTTGCCCATGAGGCCGACTCCATCGGGCGGGACTGGCCGGGGACGGTAGGGGCAGGTCGGGCACCTGTCAAGGCGCCGACAGCCCCGGGAGCCAGTAGAATCCGGGCGGCCGCAGGCAGGGCCCCTCGGGCCAACCGGCGTGCTCCCCCCGTTGCATCCATCGTCTCGCCTCGCGGTCCTTGCCGCGCGGCCCGCTGCCATGCTCGACATCCAGACCCTGCGCTCCGATCTCGACCGGGTGGTCGACCGCCTTGCCGACCGTGGCTTCGTGTTCGACCGCGAGCGCTTCGTGGCGCTGGAGGCCGAGCGTCGGCAGGTGCAGGTGCACACGCAGGACCTGCAGGCGCGCCGGAACGCGGAATCGAAGCGCATCGGCGAGGCGATGAAGCGCGGCGAGGACGTGGCCGCGCTCAAGGCGGCGGTCGCGGGCTTCGCCGACGAGCTGGCCGGGAACGAGCGTCGTCTTGCCGGGATCCAGGAGTCGATCGACGCCTTCCTGGCCACCGTCCCCAACCTGCCCCACGACAGCGTGCCGGCCGGGCGCTCGGCCGACGACAACCCGGTCGTGCGCACGGTCGGCGAGCCGCCGTCGTTCGCCTTCACGCCGCGCGACCACGTCGACCTCGGCGAGGCGCTGGGCCTGCTCGACTTCGAGCGCGCGACGAAGATCGCCGGCTCGCGCTTCTCGGTCATGACCGGCCCGCTCGCGCGACTTCACCGGGCCATTGCCCAGTTCATGCTCGATGTCCACACCACCGAGCATGGCTACACCGAGGTCTACGCGCCGTATCTGGTCAACGCGCAGAGCCTGCGCGGCACCGGGCAGTTGCCGAAGTTCGAGGAGGACCTGTTCGTCGTGCCGCGTGGCGGGGACGAACGCTTCTACCTGATTCCGACCGCCGAGGTGCCGGTGACCAACCTCGTGCGCGACGAGATCGTCCCGCCCGAGCAACTGCCGTTGCGCTGGGTCTGCCACAGCCCGTGCTTTCGCAGCGAGGCCGGCTCCTACGGCCGCGACACCCGCGGGATGATCCGGCAGCACCAGTTCGACAAGGTCGAGCTGGTGCAGGTGGTGCGGGCGGGCGAGTCCTACGCTGCGCTCGAGTCGCTCACCGCGCACGCCGAGTCCATCCTGCAGCGGCTCGATCTGCCCTACCGCACGGTGCTGCTGTGCACCGGCGACATGGGGTTCTCGTCGGCCAAGACCTACGACCTGGAGGTGTGGCTGCCCGGGCAGCAGGCGTACCGCGAGATTTCCTCGTGCAGCAACTTCGAGGCCTTCCAGGCGCGACGCCTGCAGGCGCGCACCCGCGGCGAGAAGAACCGGACCGAACTGGTGCACACGCTCAACGGATCCGGCCTTGCGGTCGGCCGCACGCTGGTGGCGATCATGGAGAACAACCAGCAGGCCGACGGCAGCATCCGCATCCCCGCGGCGTTGCAGCCCTACATGGGCGGCCTGACCGCCATCGCCCGCGGCTGAGCGACGCCGGACGCCGCCCGGCCCAGGCCGACCCAGGGTCGGATCCGGACGCCGAGCCGGCTTCAGGGCCCGGCACAGGCCCGGGCCCGAGCGCAGGCCCGGCTCCGGACCCGCACCCGGCGCGCGACCACGCTCAGGCCCCGTTCCCGGGCGCTGGGCGCCCGCCGGGACGGGCACGCGGCTCGCGCCGATCGCCTGCGCATCGAACGCAGCCCCATCCTCGACTCGCCCTCAGCGCCCCCCGAGTCGTGGCAGCCGCGCGCCGGAGGGCACGAGGCTGATCTCCTCGCGCAGGCTCTCGAAGGCCGGTCGGTACGCAGGTTCGATCCGGCGCAGGATGTCGAAATACTGGCGCACGTTCTCGGTCAGGATCACCGCCTCGCCGCCGCGCGCGATGCCGAAGCGGGTGCGCGCGGCCACCTCCGGGCGCATCAGCAGCGGGAGCACGTCCTTCAGGTGCACCCACAGGTTCGGGTCGAGCTTGCGCTCGCGGGCGAGGGTGCGCGCGTCCTCGAGGTGGCCGAAGCCGATGTTGTAGGCGGCCAGGGCAATCCACGTGCGGTCGGGCTCCGGCGCGCGGGCGAGAAGGTCACGCAGCATCGCGAGGTAGCGTGCCCCGCCCAGGATGTTCTCGCGCGGGTCGAGCAGGTTCCTCACGCCCATCTTCGCCGCGGTGTCGTCCTGCATCATCATGAGGCCGCGCACGCCGGTGTGGGACACCGCCTTCGGATCCCAGTGCGATTCCTGGAACCCGAGCGCGGCGATCAGGCGCCAGTCGAGACCGGTGACATCCTGGGCCTCGTGGAAGAAGCGCCTGTACTGCGGCAGCACGGTGCGCACGCGCGCGGCGAAGTGGGCGAGATCCGCCTCGGTGAGCCGTTGCAGATGGCCATAGTAGCGATCGAGCAGGCGCGAGAGCGTGGCATCGCCGCGAATTCGCTCGAAGAAGCTGGCCAGTTCGCGTGGCAGTCGCTCGTCCGGACGAGAGGGCATGGCCCAGGCGAGCCGGCGTGGGGTGCCGATCGGCAACGCGGAGGCGATCGTGGTGTGGAAATTGCGGGCGAGGCTCACGGCGTGCGATTCGGCCACCGCGTAGTCGATCCGGCCCTGCGTGACCCTCGCGACGAGTTCCTCGGTATCGCCGGCGTCGCTGACGGCCCATTCGAGTCCGGTTGCAGTCCTGCGCGCGCGCTCGAGTTCGGCCTGTGCCTGGGAGCCCTCGAGTACCTCCACGCGGCGGCCGACCAGGTCGGCGAGGGTCTGCGGGCGCCGGGCATCCACGTCGTAGGCGACCACGACGCCGACCTCCTGGTAGGCGGGGCCGAAGCGGAAGCGGCTCTCCAGTTCGGGAGTCGCCGCGATGCCGGCGGCCGCGAGATGCCCTTGTCGACGCTCCAGCGCCGGCAGGACGTCGGCGAGCTGGGGCAGTACCACGAAGCGCAGCTCGTAGCCCGCCTCGCGCGCGAAGCGATCGGCCAGTTCGAACTCGAACCCGGCACGACGGTTGTCCGCGTCCTCGTACCAGGTCGTCGCGCTGCGGTAGGTGAGCACGACCAGCTCGCCACCGGGGCGCAGGTCGGGCACCGCATTGCCGCCCCCGCAGCCGGGCAGCAGGGAGCCGGCGGCGATGACGCCCAGCGCACCGAGGGTGCGTCGGCGCGCGGGGGCCGCGTCGGCTGTCGTCGCGGCAGCCCCGGTCGTGGATGCCGATCGCCGCTGGCCGATCCGCTGGCGGCGGGCATGCCTCACCTCGTTCATCGACCTCCCCGGCGGGCGCTGGCGGGGTTGAATTGTGCCACGGCGCTGCGCCTCGTCTTCCGGGCCGCGCGTCCCCGGGCGTGTCAGCCGCGAGGCCGAGGCAACCGGCGAACGGATGCGTGTAAAATGCGGGGCACGGAGAGGTGGCAGAGTGGTCGAATGTACCTGACTCGAAATCAGGCGTAGGTGCAAGCCTACCGTGGGTTCGAATCCCACCCTCTCCGCCAGGACACGACCTGCGCGTTCGCTCCGGCGGGTCACAAGGGGCCGCTAGCCCCTCACCCCTCACCCCTCACCCCTCACCCCGCGGTGACTTCCTGC
>CAIKXV010000016.1 GCA_903831455.1 uncultured Pseudomonadota bacterium
GCACGGTGCGTCCGCCCGAGGAGCAGCGCGGACGGAGCCTGCATGGTCAGTCGCGCTGAACGTGGGGCGGCGCCTCGCGGTGCGCGGCCAGGGCACGGGATCGGGCGCCGCCGGCGGCCGAGCATCCGCCGGCGGCGGGTGCGATCCGCAGGCCAGGTCGGCGTGGCGAACGGGTCCGGTGCGGGCGTGGCCGTCCCGCGACGGCGGCGCGGCACGCCTGCGGGCGGGGCGTGCGGCTCCGGGCGCAGGCGGCCGGCAGGGGCATCGAAGGCGAGTGGAGGGGAAGCCATGAAACTGGTCGACTGTGCGCGGGTGATCCGCAGCAAGAATGCAGGCCCGACGACGCTGTCGCTGGACCTGCTGTTCGATGACGAGCCGCGCTTTCGCCAGGCGCTCGCCTCGCCGGCGCTCGCCGCGCCCGCGATCGCCGCGCTCTACGGGCTTGCGCCGGATCGGGTGGCCGTGATCCCGTATCCCCCCGCCTTCGCGATCAAGGTGGTGCTCGACCGCGACCTCGTCGCCGGCGATCCCGGCGACCGCGATGTCTACGGGGCGCAGCAGCACGGCCCGCTGCTGTCGGTGTCGCTGTGAGCGGCCGCGACCACCTCGCTCGACTGCGCGCCGAGCTGTGCGGGCCCGGCGGGCGCGCGCCGTTTCGCGCGCTGTCCGCCTCCGGCCAGCTGGGCAACGGCGTGCTGGAGCCGGCGCTGCGCGCGGGCCTCGCGCGCGCGCCGCACGCGATCGGCGCGGACATGGGGTCGGTCGACCCGGGCCCCAACTACCTGGGCAGCGGTCGCATGGCACCCTCGGATGCGATCGCCCGCCGCGACCTCGGGCTGGTGCTGGAGGCGGCGCGCTCGCTCGACGTGCCGCTGCTGATCGGCTCGGCCGGCACTGGCGGCGCGCGCCCCCATCTCGACCACACGCTCGCGCTCGTGCGCGAGATCGCCCGCGAGCGCGGCCTGCACTTCCGCCTGGCCTCCATCGCCGCCGACATGCCGCGGGAGGTCGTGCGGCAGGCGGTGGCCCGCGGCGAGGTCAGGCCGATCGGGGCGATCGCCCCGCTCACCGCCGAGGAGGTCGATGCCTGCAGCCATCTGGTCGGCCAGATGGGTATCGAGGCCTTCCAGCGCGCGCTTGCCACCGGAGCCGATGTCGTGGTCGCCGGGCGCGCCTGCGATACCGCGGTCTTCTCCGCGCTCCCGGCCGCGCTGGGCTACCCGCTGGGCCCGGCCATGCACATGGCGAAGATCATCGAATGCTGTTCGATCGCCTGCATGCCCGGAGGGCGCGATGCGGCGCTGGGCACGCTCGACGAGACCGGGTTCACGATGGAGAGCCTGAACCCCGCCCGGCATGCGACGCCGTTGTCGGTGGCCGCGCACAGTCTCTACGAACAGGCCGACCCCTACACGGTGAGCGAGCCCGAGGGCACGCTGCACGTCGAGGACGCGCGCTATGTCGCGCTCGACGAGCATCGCTGCCGGGTGGAGGGCGCGCGCTGGGTGCCCGCGCAGCGTCCCTCGGTGAAGATCGAGGGCGCGCGCCGCGTGGGCGAACGCGCGCTGCTGCTGGCCGGCTCGGCCGACCCGCGCGTCATCGCGGCCATCGATCGCATCCTGCCGGAAGTCGAGCAGGTCGTGCGCGGCATCGTGGCGGGCGACTGGAAGATCTGGTTCCGGGTCTACGGCATCGACGGCGTGGTGCGCTGGCCCACGCCGCCCGAGGTGCTGCCGCGCGAGGTGTTCATCCTCGGCGAGATCATCGCGCCCACCGTCGACCTCGCGAAGGCGGCCGCCACCGTCACCAAGCAGTACCTGCTGCACCACGGCTTCCCCGGACGGCTGTCCACGGCGGGCAACGTGGCGTTCCCGGTCACGCCGCCCGAACTGATGGCGGGCACGGCCTACCGCTTCAACGTGTACCACGTGATGCAGGTCGATGCGCTCGAGCCGCTGTTCCCGGTGAGCGTGGAAGACCTGTAGCCCCCGGGCGCCCCGTCCCGGGCGCCGTCCTCAGCGCTGCATCGTCGGGGCCTGGCGTGCGGACCGGGACGCGGGGACCGGTCCGCAGCGATCGACGATCCCGGGGGTGGCCAGCATTGCCCCGCAGCCGGCGATTGCGGGCATCCCGAGCCCTGCCATGTGGCCGTCACGCGGACGTGGCATGCTCGCGCCATGTCCCTGGCATGCTGGCAGGTCGTCTCCCCGGTGCGCGCGCTGCTTGCGTGCGCAGCGCTGTCGCTGGCAGCGGCCGTGCCGCCGGCGCATGCGGCGCGCCCGTACGTGACCGACGATGCGCGGATCACGCCATCGGGGGGCTGTCAGGTCGAGGCCTGGGTGCACAGCCACCGTCGCCATCGGGGTGGCAGCGAGTACTGGGCGCTGCCCGCCTGCAACCCGACCGGGAACCTCGAGATCACCGCCGGGGTCAAC
>CAIKXV010000017.1 GCA_903831455.1 uncultured Pseudomonadota bacterium
CGGCAGCTCACCTTCGAGCGCCTGAAGGAGTCGGTGTTCCTCACCGCCCGCACCACCGCGATGGTGTGCTGGCTGTTCGTGGGCTCGGCCCTGTTCTCGGCCACCTTCGCGCTGCTGGGCGGCCAGGAACTGATCGAGCGCTGGGTGCTGTCGATGGACCTCACCCCGATCCAGTTCATGCTGCTCTCGCAGGCCATCATCTTCCTGCTCGGCTGGCCGCTGGAGTGGACCGAGATCATCGTGATCTTCATGCCCATCTTCATCCCGCTGCTCGAGCACTTCCAGATCGACCCGCTGTTCTTCGGCCTGATCGTGGCGCTCAACCTGCAGACGGCCTTCCTCTCGCCGCCGGTGGCGATGGCGGCCTTCTACCTCAAGGGCGTGGCCCCGCCGCACGTGACGCTGAACCAGATCTTCGCCGGGATGATGCCGTTCATGGCGATCCAGGTGTTCGCGATGTGGATGCTCTACGAGTTCCCCGGCATCGGGCTGTGGCTGCCGCAGTACCTGTACAAGTAAGCCCGCCACGGCGGGCCTGATGGAGACTAGGCGATGGGCCGTCCCACCGTCGTGGTGACCCGGGAGGTGTTCGACGACGTGCTCGCGCTGCTGCGCGAGCACGCCGAGGTCATCGACAACCCGACCGACGAACCGCTGGCGCCCGCGGCGCTGGCGGAGCGGGCGTCCGCCGCCGACGCGCTGGTCTGTGCGCTCACCGACCGCATCGACGACGCGCTGCTGGCTGCGGCGCCACGCCTACGGGCGGTGGCCAACATCGCGGTGGGCCACAACAACATCGATCTCGCGGCCTGCACCGCGCGCGGCGTTCTGGCGACCAACACGCCGGGCGTGCTCGACGAGACCACGGCGGATTTCGCCTGGGCGCTGCTGCTGGGCGTGGCCCGTCGGCTGACCGAGGCCGAGCGATACCTGCGCGAGGGCCGCTGGACCGGCTGGCAGCTCAAGCAGCTGGCCGGTGCCGACGTGCACGGTGCGACGCTGGGCATCGTCGGCATGGGCCGCATCGGACAGGCGATCGCGCGCCGGGCCTCCGGGTTCCGGATGAACGTGCTCTACTGCAACCGCACCCGCCTGCCCGAACCGGTCGAGCAGTCGCTCGCGGCGCGGTGGGTGGACCAGGCCACCTTGCTGGAGACCGCCGACTTCGTGCTGCTGATGGTGCCGTACTCGCCGGCGACCCACCACCTGATCGGCGCGGACGAACTGGCGCGGATGAAACCCTCGGCCTTCCTGGTCAACACCGCCCGTGGCGGCGTGGTCGACGACGCGGCACTGATCGCGGCGCTGGCCGCACGCCGCATCGCGGGGGCTGCGCTCGACGTGTTCGAGGGCGAGCCTGCGTTCGACCGACGCTTCCTCGACCTCGACAACGTGGTGCTGTCGCCGCATATCGCGAGTTCATCGGTGGCGACTCGCCGCGCGATGGCCATGCTCGCGGCGCGCAACGCGCTGGCCGCCCTGCGCGGCGAGACGCCGCCCAACCTGCTCAACCCGGCGGCGTTGCAGGGCCGCTGACCGGGCAGGACGGGAGCCGCGCGGATACGCCCGTCCCCGCTCGGGACGCGCGCGCGGCCGGCCGCCCGGGCGCCCGATTCCACTCGAGTCTTCCGGCCCAGGATCCAGGGCCCGTGGGCTCAGGGGTCCAGCGAGATCCCGGCCTTGCGGATCACGTCGGTCCAGCGAGCCCGGTCGCGACGCACGCGCGCCTCGAGTTCGGACGGGGTGCTGCCGACGAGTTCGATCGCCTGCTGCGCGAACTGTTCGCGCAGTGCCGGCTGCTCGACGATGCGCCGTGTCTCGCGGGAGAGCCGCTCGACGATCGCCGGCGGGGTGCCCGCTCGCGTGACGATCGAGAACCAGGTCGCGGCTTCGTAGCCCGCGAGGCCGGATTCGGCGACGGTGGGCAGCTCGGGTACGATCGACAGCCGGCGAGCCGACGTGACTGCAATGGCTCGCAGCTTGCCCGCCTTGACGTGCGGCAACGCGGAGATCGGCACGTCGAACTTGAGCGGCACGGCTCCGGAGAGCAGGTCGGGCACGCCCGCCGAGCCGCCCTTGAAGGCGACATGCTGCATGCGCGTGCCGGTCATCGCCATGAACAGTTCGACCGACACGTGCGTGATGTTGCCATTGCCCGAGGACTGGAAGTCCAGCTTGCCCGGGTTGGCGCGCGCGTACTCGACGAGTTCGCGCACCGAGCGGATCGGCAGCGAGGGATGCACCACGACCATCAGCGGCGAGACGCCGATCATGCCCACCGGCGCGAGATCCCGGTCGACGTCGTAGGGCAGCTTCCGATAGAGCAGCGGGTTGAGTACCAGGCCGTTGAAGCCGCCCGCCAGCACGGTGTAGCCGTCGGGCGAGGACCGCGCCTGGAGTTCGAAGCCGACGATGGTGTTCGCACCGGGGCGGTTGTCGAAGACCACCGGCTGGCCGATCGCCTCGCCCAGCCGAGTGCCGACTGCGCGCGCGAGCAGGTCGGTGGACCCGCCGGGGGTATAGGGCACGATCATGCGCAGCGGGCGGGTCGGCCATGCGGACTGCGCCTGTGCGGACCCCGACCCCAACGCCAACCCTAACCCCAACCCCAGCAGCGCGAGGCCGATGGCGACCGCCATCGGCCGGCGATCAGGGGCGCGGACGAGCCCGCGCGCGCGACCCGTGGGGCGGCCGTGCCGTGTTGCGGTGCGGGCGAAGCAGGCGGCGCGCGGGGCGAAACGGGTTGGCTCAGGCAGCGGAGGCATGGCGCGGTTTGCGGATGACATCGTCGAGGCGGCGGGGGGGCTGGAACGCGTGCCACTCGCGCTCGATCAGCGAGGCGAGCGCGATGGTGGACAGGTCCGCGTACTGCGGACCGATGATCTGCACGCTGGTGGGCAGCCCCGATCCGGTGATCGCGATCGGGGCCTGGGTGGCGGGCAGGCAGCCGAGGCTGGCAAAGCCCATCCAGAAGATCTGCAGCGCATCGGCCATCGGTACGCCGTCGACGTCGATCATCCGCTCCCAGCGCAGCCCGTGCGGGTTCTGCGGCCACGCCACCGTGGCCGCCCCGGGGCAGAGCAGGAAGTCGTGGCGCTGGAAGAACGCGTCCCACAGCGTGCGCATGCGCGCCCGCTCGTTCTCCAGTTGCAGCCACTCGCGGTGGCCGAGCGTGTTGCCGCGCAGCTGGTCGGCGTAGTAGCTGGTGTCGGCCGGATCCAGTCGCGCGCGCTCCTCGAGCGCCCGTGCATGGCTGGTCTCGTCGCCCGCGCGCATCGAGGTCGCGGCCCGGCGCAGCCTCAGGTAGAGCCGGTCGTGCTCGGCGGCATCGAAGGGCAGTTCGACCGGCATCGTGATCCGCGCGCCGCGGCGGCCGAGATGGTCGGCCAGCGACTCGATCGCCGAGGACACGGCCCGGGACACCCGGGTTGCCGGATGCGAAGGCAGGACCGCGATGCGCAGTCCGCGCGCGCTGCGAAAGCCCGGCCGCGGCAGGCGCAGGCGGAACGCCCGCGCATCGTTGCCGGCGGGACCCGCGGTCACGCGCAACGCGAGCGCGAGATCGGCGGCCGATCGGGCCATCGGTCCGACCACGGAGATCTCGGGACCGGACCACACCCCGGGCAGCGCGTGGCCGCCGGCGGGCACGACGGTGAAGCTGGTCTTGTGTCCGTACACGCCGCAGAGATGCGCCGGACCCCGGATCGACCCGCCGATGTCGGAGCCGTATTCGAGGGTGCTGATCCCCGAGGCGAGCGCGGCCGCGGCGCCGCCCGACGAGCCTCCCGGCGTGAGCGCGGGATCCCAGGGATTGTTCGTGGTGCCGTAGACGGGATTGAACGTCTGCCAGTCGGCGAGCATCACCGGCACGTTGCTCTTGCCCCAGATCACCGCGCCGGCTGCGCGCAGGCGCTCGACGACCCGCGAGTCGCGGGTCGCGATGTTGCCGCGGTGGGCGGCCACCCCCCACGTGGTCGGCAGGCCCGCGATGTCGAAGGATTCCTTCACCGTCATCGGCACGCCGGCGAGCGGACCGGGGCGCTCGCCCCGGCGCATCGCGCGATCGATCGCACGCGCCTCGCGCCGGGCACGATCGAGATCGGTGACCACGATCGCGTTCAATTCGCCGTGCAGTCGCCCCTGGCGTTCGAGACAGGCCTCCAGCGCGTCGATCGCGCGTGTCCGGCCGGAGGCGATGCCGCGGGCGAGCGAGGTGGCCGAGGCGTAGGGATCGACACTCATCGTGGCAGGGCTCCGGTGCGGGACGGGGCGGCCTAGACCGGGTCCCAGCTGAACACGTCCTGCGAGCGGTCCAGCGGATAGAAGTCGCGCGCCAGCGCAGGCATCGCGTGCTCGGCGAGGGTCTCCGGCGTCCAGCCTTCCGCACGATGCACGCTTCGGATCGGTCGCGGCTGGCTGAACAGGAACACCTCGTTGTTGCGCACTCCGAAGACCTGTGCGTTGACCGCCGCCGCGGCGTCGGAGAGCAGGTAGACGGCGAGCGGCGCGATCTTGGCCGGCGTCATCTGCTGGAGTTTCGCCACGCGGGCCTGCTGGTCGGGCGTGTCGGTGGGAATGGAGGCGATCATGCGGCTCCAGGCGAAGGGCGCGATGCAGTTCGAGCGCACGCCGTACTTCTGCATGTCGAGCGCGATCGACTTCGAGAGCGCGGTGAGCGCGAGCTTGGCCGCCGAGTAGTTCGCCTGGCCGAAGTTCCCGACCAGTCCCGAGGTCGAGGTCATGAACACGAAGGCCCCCGAACCCTGGTCGCGGAAGTGGTTGGCCGCGGCGCGCGCGACGTGGTAGGAGCCGTAGAGGTGCACCCGGATCACCGCATCCCACTCGACCTCGCTCATCTTGTGGAAGAAGCGGTCGCGCAGGATGCCCGCGTTGCTGACCACCCCGTCGATGCGCCCCCAGGCCTGCAGTGCGGCGGCGACGATGGCTTCGCC
>CAIKXV010000018.1 GCA_903831455.1 uncultured Pseudomonadota bacterium
GCCCTACCGCGTGCACGCGGTCAACATCCGCACCGGCGAGCAGTTCAAGCCGGAGTTCCTCGCCATCAGCCCGAACAACCGCATCCCGGCCATCGTCGATCCAGATGGCCCGGACGGCCGGCCGATGTCGCTGTTCGAGTCGGGCGCCATCCTGATCTACCTCGCCGACAAGACCGGTCGACTGCTGCCGGCCTCCGGCGAGGCGCGCTATCGCACGCTGCAGTGGCTGATGTGGCAGATGGGCGGCGTGGGTCCGATGTTCGGACAGGCCAACCATTTCCGCGCCTACGCCAAGGAGCCGCAGCCCTACCCGATCGAGCGCTACACCAACGAATCGAACCGGCTCACGGGCGTGCTCGACAAGCGGCTCGCGCAGTCGCCGTGGGTGGCGGGCGACGAGTACACGATCGCCGACATCGCCATCTTCCCGTGGATGCGGGGCTCGGAGAAGCGGGGCGTGGACCTGGCCGCCTACCCCAACGTGAAACGCTGGTTCGACACCATCGGCGCGCGTCCCGCGGTGCAGCGGGCGCTGCAGGTGCTCGCCGACGCCACCAACCCGCCGATCGACGACAAGCAGCGCGACATCATGTTCGGCGCCAGCCAGTTCGCGAAACGGTGAGTCCCCCCCCGGCCCTCGCGGCGGGTGCCGCGGCGGCGCCGGGCAGCCTTCCGCAGCGCGTGATCCCGAGCAGCGGCGAGTGCCTGCCGGTGCTCGGGCTGGGTACCTTCCGCGCGTTCGACGTGCCTGCGCAGTCGGATGCCAACGACGAACTGTCGGCCGTCGCCACCGGCTTCCTGGCGAGCGGCGCGCGACTGATCGACACCTCGCCGATGTACGGCGAGGCCGAAGCGGCGGTCGGCCGCGCGCTGGAAGGTCGCCCAGCCTTCCTCGCGACCAAGGTCTGGACCCAGGGACGGCGCGAGGGCATCGCCCAGATGCAGCGCTCGTTCGATCGGCTGCGCGCGAAGACGATCGACCTGATGCAGGTGCACAACCTGGTCGACGTGGAGACCCACCTCGACACCCTGCGCGCGTGGAAGGCCGAGGGCCGCATCCGCTACCTTGGCGTCACCCACTACCATGGCAGCGCGCATGCCGCGCTCGAGACCCTGGTGCGCTCGGCCCGCCTCGATTTCGTCCAGCTCAACTACAACGCACTCGACCGCGAGGCCGAGGCGCGCCTGCTGCCTGCGGCCGCCGACTGCGGGACCGCCGTGCTCGTCAACCGACCGCTGGGCCAGGGCGAACTGCTGCGCCGGTTGCGCGGCCGCTCGCTGCCGGCGTGGGCGCGCGCGCAGGGATGGACCGGCTGGGCGCCACTGCTGCTCGCCTGGGTCGTCGCCCACCCGGCGGTCACCTGCGTGATCCCGGCCACCGCCGACCCCACCCACATGGCCGAGAACATCGCGGCGCTGGCGCTCGATGCGCGGCGCCCTCCGCTGGACGCGCACTTCGCGGCCCGGGTGGTCGCCGCGCTGAGGTCGGCATGAACCGGCGCTCGCTCGCGGCCCTGCTGCTGTGCGCGGCGCTGGTACTCGCCGGCTGCGGGTCGGGGCTGCGGCTCGGCTACAACCAGGCCGAGTGGCTGGCGGACTGGGCGGTGTCCGGCTACGTGGAACTGGATTCGCGCCAGCGCGAACTGTTCTCGCAGCGCTTCCGCCAACTGCATGCGTGGCATCGCGCGGACCAACTGCCCGGCTACGGCGCGCTGCTGCGCGAGACGCGCTCGCGGGTCGAGGCCGGACTGTCCACCGAGGACGTGCTCTGGATCACCGAGCGGGTGCGCATCGCCGCGCAGGCGCTGGCGATCCGTTCGGCCGACGACATCGCCGAGCTGCTCGCCTCGCTCACGCCCGCGCAGCTCGCCGAACTCGAGCGCAGCTTCGCGCAGTCCAATCGCAAGGTCGCGCGCGAGTGGGGCGTCGGTCGTTCCCCCGCCGAGCAGCGGCGCCTGCGCGCCGATCGCCTGATCGCGCAGGTCGAACGCTTCACCGGGCGCCTGTCGGGCGAGCAGGTCGAGCGCGTGCGCTCCCTGGTCGAACCGCTCCCGCTCACCGCCGACGCGCGACTCGCCGACCGAGAGCGCCGCCAGCGCGAGCTGCTCGCCGCGCTTCGCGCCGCGCGCAGCTCGCCGGAACTCGCCGCCTGGCTGCGGGACTGGCTGCCCCAGTGGGAGCGCGGCCGCGATCCGCAGTACGCCCGCCTCGCCGACCGCACCGCGCAGCAGCGCGCGCAGATCCTCGCCGAGGTCGACCGGCTGCTGACCCCCTCGCAGCGGCGCACTGCGGGCGAACGCCTGCAGTCGTATGCCGAGGACATGGTCGCCCTGTCGACACCCGCCGGGCGACAGCAGCGAGCGGCGAACTGACGTCTCCCCGGGACGTCGATCCGCCGCCGAGCGACCCCGTCACGCCCGCGGCGTCCGGGGCCGGACGGTCACCGACCGGGGTGTATCATCGCGATCCCGGCGCTTGCGCCCGCTCTCCGAACCGCTGGAGCCCGACCATGGGTCACGTCGATCCGCACCTGCCCTACGCCTCGCAGCGCAGCCCCGTTTTCGCGCGCAACATCGTGTCCACCTCGCAGCCGCTGGCCGCGCAGGCGGGCAGCCAGATGCTCGCGCGCGGGGGCAATGCCATCGACGCCATCCTCGCCACGGCCATCACGCTCACCATCGTCGAGCCCTGCAGCAACGGGCTGGGCTCGGATGCCTTCGCGCTGATATGGGACGGCGAGCGACTGCACGGGCTCAACGCCTCCGGTCGGTCGCCGGCGGCCTGGACCCCGCGGTACTTCGAGAAATACAACGGCCGCATGCCCGAACGCGGCGTCGATGCCGTGACCGTACCCGGCTGCGTGTCGGCGTGGCGCATGCTCTCCGAGCGCTGGGGCAAGCTGCCCTTCGAGGATCTGTTCGAGCCGGCCATCCGCTATGCACGCGACGGCTACCTGGTGTCGCCGACGATCGCGAAGCTCTGGGCGCAGTCGGTGGACGAACTCTCCGCCTACCCGGGCTGGAAGGAGGGCTTCGCGCCCAACGGACGCGCACCGCGGGCCGGTGAACTGTTCCGCTATCCGGACCAGGCCCGCACCCTGGAGCTCATCGCGAAGACCCGCGGCGAGGCCTACTACCGGGGCGAACTCGCCGAGAAGATCGCCGGCTGGATCCGCGAGAACGGCGGCGTGATGGACGTCGCCGACCTGGCGGCCCACGAGGCCGACTGGGTCGAGCCGATCCATGTCGACTACAAGGGCTACCGGCTGCACGAGATCCCGCCCAACGGGCAGGGCATCGGGGCGCTGATCTCGCTGGGCATCCTCGGCCACCTCAATCCGGGCCAGTACGAGTGCGACAGCGCCGACCACGTGCACATGCAGATCGAGGCGATGAAACTCGCCTTCGCCGACATGTACCAGTACGCGGCCGACCCGGCCGCCATGCGGGTCACGCCGGCCGACATGCTCGACCCGGCCTACCTGCGCGAGCGCTCGAAGCTGATCGACATGAAGCGCGCGGGCGACCCCGGGCACGGCGATCTGCCGCGCGGCGGCACGGTCTACCTCACCGCCGCCGACGCCTCGGGCATGATGGTCTCGTTCATCCAGTCCAACTTCAAGGGCTTCGGCTCGGGCGTGGTCGTGCCCGGCACCGGCATCAGCCTGCAGAACCGCGGCTGGGGCTTCAAGCTCGCCAAGGGGCACGCCAACGAGGTCGGCCCGCGCAAGCGCCCGTTCCACACCATCATCCCCGGCTTCATCACCCGCGACGGCAAGCCCCACATGAGCTTCGGCGTGATGGGCGGCTCGATGCAGGCGCAGGGCCACTCGCAGATGATGCTGCGCCTCGCCGACTACGGGCAGAACCCCCAGGCGATGGCCGACGGCCCGCGCTGGCGGGTGGACGACGGTCGTCGGGTCGCACTGGAGCACGCCTTCCCGGCCGATGTCGTCGAGGATCTGCGCGGCCGCGGCCACGAGATCACGGTCGCCGAGCGCGGATCCACCGACTTCGGTCGAGCACAACTGATCCAGAAGCTCGACGATGGCTACTGCGCCGGTTCCGAGCCTCGCTGCGACGGGCAAGCCGTCGGGTTCTGAACCGGGCACGAGCCACCCGCCGCGCCTTCCACCCCAGCGGCCGGCAGGCCGTCGCCTGCCGCGGTCACGGCCACCGGCCCGCGGCCCCGATCCGCGCCGGGGCGTGTCCCGCCCGGCGGATCAGGCCACGGCCGCGATGCATTGCTGCAGCGTCCGCCGCTGCCGACCCCCGGCGTCGAAATTCGCAGGATCGAGCCAGCGCTCGTACCCGGCTTCGAGCACCGGCCACTCGGCATCGATCATCGCGAACCATGCGGTATCGCGGTTTCGGCCCTTGATCACCATGTGCTGGCGGAAGATGCCTTCGAACCGGAAGCCGAAGCGCAGCGCCGCCGCCCGCGAGGGTGCGTTGAGCGCGTCGCACTTCCACTCGTAGCGGCGATAGCCCAGGTCGCGGAAGACGTGCCGGGCGAGCAGGTACTGCGCCTCGGTCGCCACACGGGTGCGCGCGATCGCCGGCCCCCAGTAGATGTGCCCGATCTCGATCACCCCATGCTCGGGCACGATGCGCATGAGCGCCTGCCGGCCCTGCGCCTGCCCGCTGGCGAGGTCGACCACGGCGAAGAACAGCGGGTCGGAGAGCGCAGCGCGGGCATCGATCCATGCCGCCAGCGCGGCGCGATCGGCCGGCGGCTCGTCGAACAGGTAGCGGAACCGGGCCGGCGCGTCGGCGACGCTGCAGGCGGCGAACAACGCGTCCCCGTGCAAGGCATCGCGCAGCGGCTCGAGCCGCGCGTATCGCCCCGCAATCCTCACCGGCTGCGCAGGCGGGCAGCCCCGCCAGCCCGGCCGCAAGGGCGTGCTCATGTGCCTGCCGCGGCGGAGGACTCGCCGGCACTCGCGGCGGTGGCGAAGATCGCGCCCAGCAGGTTCTCGATCATCGGGCGCGGGATGTTGCGGGTGATGAACACCAGCCGCGTGCGGTGATCCTCGCTCGGCCACGCATCCAGCGTGACCGGCGGGTGGAAGAGGTGCTGCACGCCCTGCACCACCACCGGGCCGCGCTCGCCGGCGATGTCGACCAGCCCCTTGACCCGCAGCAGGTCGGGGCCGCGCAGCGAAGTCAGCACCTCCATCGCGATGGAGAAGGTCTTCCACGAGAACGGCTGGTCGTAGTACAGGCAGAACGAATCCACGCCGCTGCTGTGCTGGCCACGGGGCAACGGCGGCTTCGCCCCGCCGATCGCGGGCACCGCGGTACCCGCGCCGCTCACGGGCTGGAACGACTGGCTGCCCAGCCACTTCTCGATCGCCTGCGCCGACGCACGAAGGTTGCGCACGCCGACGTCGACCAGGAACGCCGGATCCAGTTCCCCCATCACGCAGCGCATGATCGGCGC
>CAIKXV010000019.1 GCA_903831455.1 uncultured Pseudomonadota bacterium
GAAGCACAGTGCGTAGCCGACGGCGCAACCGCTCCGCACCCGGAGCGCCCCGAGCCGATCCGCGATCCACCCCGCAGGCGCAGCCCCCACCGCCATCAGAATGAGCGGCAGCCCGACCAGCAGACCTCGTTGCGCCGGGTCGTAGCCAAGGTTCCGCGCCAGGAATCCGGCGAACACCGCGGTCAACGCAGCGCCCGTCGCCCGATCGGACGCCGCCATCAGCAGGATGGGCCAGAGCGGTCGCCGTACTTCTCGCGTGGCATGTTCCGGCTGCTCCGCACATGGCGCAGAACGCTCGAGCACGCCCGCTCCAAGCCACGCCCCGACCGCCGTCGCCAGACAACTTCCGGCCCCCAGCACGAAGGCGATCGTCGGCCCCATCGCGCTCATCCGGACCATCGCGCCGCCGATCGCGGCACCCGCCCCCAACCCGCCCACCAGCATCGACGCCCCGACCCCCATGCGCCACGCGGCCGGTCGATTCTGGACCTGCCCCAGGATCTGGAAGAGCGCCGCGAAGGTCGCGACATCCGCCACCCCTTCGAGCACCCGGAGCGCCAGCGTGGGCACGAAGCCCACCGGCAGCCACATCAAGCCGAGCAGCGCGGCGTCGGCGAGCGCGCCCGCGGCCACGATGGACCATGCGGGGCAGGATGCGCGCAGCCATCGCACGAGCGGAACCGCAAGTCCCGCGCCGAGCAGGTTCACCGCAAGGAACATCTGCGCGGCCTCGGCGGAAACGCCGTATCGCTCGACAAAGAGGTCTCGAAGCACCACCGCCAGCATCGCGTCGGGCAGGGCCGAAAGCAGGATGAGCAGGAGCACCAGAGGCACGCAACCGCAGGCTAGCGCCCCCGGGTCGGGCCCTACACTCCGGCGCATGGCAACGGACAAGGTCTTCTCCAGCGCGGCCAAGGCCCTCGAAGGCCTCACGCGCGACGGCATCACGGTCGCGGTCGGAGGCTTCGGTCTCTGTGGCATCCCGGAGCAGCTCATCCTGGCGCTCCGCGACAGCGGTGCGAAGAGCCTCACCTGCGTCTCGAACAACGCGGGCGTGGACGACTGGGGACTTGGACTTCTGCTGCAGACCCGCCAGATCCGCAAGATGGTCTCGAGCTATGTGGGCGAGAACGCCGAGTTCGAGCGGCAGTTCATGAGCGGCGAGCTGGAGCTGGAGTTCTGCCCACAGGGCACGCTGGCCGAGCGACTGCGCGCGGGCGGTGCCGGCATTCCCGCGTTCTACACCCGCACCGGCGTGGGCACGGTGGTCGCCGAGGGCAAGCCCTACGAGATGTTCGACGGCGAGACCTTCGTGATGGAGCGCGGCATCCGGGCCGACCTCGCGCTCGTGAAGGCCTGGAAGGCGGACCCCTTCGGCAATCTGGTCTTCCGCAAGACCGCCCGCAACTTCAACCCGATGGTCGCCACCTCGGGCAAGGTCACCGTGGCCGAGGTCGAGGAGATCGTGCCGCTGGGCGCCATCGACGCCGACCAGGTGCACACCCCCGGCATCTTCGTGGACCGGATCGTGGTCACCCGCTCGGAAAAGCGCATCGAGCAGCGAACGGTGCGGCCCGCGTGAACCCGGCCGTCCGCGCGCGCGTAAATTATGGGTCCGGCCTCGACGGCCGGTCGGGCATTTGCCGATCAATTGGACACTTTCAGCGAATCCGGCGGTCCTTCGCTCGTTGACGCGAGCCCGCTCGAAA
>CAIKXV010000020.1 GCA_903831455.1 uncultured Pseudomonadota bacterium
CTACGTGAGGTCGGTGACAGATGAACCGAACCAGGCGACCCAGCTCATCTCTCTGGTAAAGACGGGCAGCTCCCTAAGGCTCAACACCGAGAACCTCCGAACCGTTCTTGCGCAAATAGTTCCTGACCCGGACATTTGCAACATCGACCTCAGCAACTTCATCAACAACGTGGTTACGGACAACGACGACCCCTTCCAATACCTGAACATCACCTCCGACGGACATAACCTACACGTGGACTACTCCGGACTCTTGAAACTCTGTGCGCTGCAATCGGTGAAGGCGAGCGGGGTGGTTTCGGTCGCCTCGGTGGGCGGCATCCGGGCCGACCTGCGCCCCGGCGTGCTCGTCGCCCCCGACCAGTTGATCGACTACACCCACGGTCGACGGTCGACCTTCTTCGAAGGTCCCGACCAGCCGGTGACCCATGTCGACTTCACCGAGCCCTACTGCCCGCGCTTGCGTGCCGGCGTGATGGAGGCGGCACGCCGGGCAGGCCATCCGCTGCTCGACGGGGGTACCTATGCAGTCACCCAGGGGCCGCGGCTGGAGACTGCAGCCGAGATCGATCGGCTCGAGCGCGATGGCGCCGACATGGTGGGCATGACCGGGATGCCGGAGGCGGTGCTCGCCCGCGAACTCGGTCTGTCGTATGCGGCGATCGCGGTGGTGGTCAACGCCGCCGCCGGGCGCGGCGAGAGCCGGCACGCGATCTCGCTCGAGGCGATCGGCGCGGTGCTGGAGTCCGCGATGCAGAAGGTCCACGACATCCTCGAGCAGTGCGTCGAGTGCCATGCGGCGTGAAGTCCTGCGCATGGGCGATGCGCGACTGCTCGCGCGCGCCGCCGAGGTACCCGAGTTCGCAACAGTCGAACTCGACGCGCTGCTGCAGGACATGCGCGACACGATGGCTGCACTGTCGGGCGCGGGGCTTGCCGCCCCGCAGATCGGCGTGCCGCTGCGGGTGGTGATCTTCGGTGGCGCCGGGTTCAACCCGCGCTACCCGGATGCGCCCGTCGTGCCGTACACCGAGCTGGTCAACCCGGTGCTCGAGCCGCTGGGCGAGCAGACGGAGGAGGGCTGGGAAGGCTGCCTGTCGGTGCCGGGCCTGCGCGGGTACGTGCCACGCTGGCGGCGGCTGCGCTACCGCGGGTTCACGCCGCAGGGCGAGCCGATCGACCGCGAGGTCGAGGGGTTCCATGCGCGGGTGGTGCAGCACGAGTGCGACCATCTCGACGGCATCCTGTATCCGATGCGCATCCGCGACTTCTCCCGGTTCGGCTTCGCGGATGTGCTGGCGGCCGGTTCGGCGGTGCGGGCCGACTGAGCGCCGGGGATTGTCCCGAGGGCCGTTGCCGGGGCCGAGCCCGTCTCGCGCGGGGCGGGCCTGCTCGGGCCGATGCGAGGCTTCGTCGCACCGGAGCGGATCCACCGAGCGCCCCGGTGCGAGCAGGCCGGAGGCACAGCGGGCTGCGGTGACCGCGGAGGACGCGTCGCCGGCCAGACCGATCGGCGGGGACGCCGGATGGTCGGTGTCGAAAAGGAGGACCGCAGCGCGGCCTCAAGAATCCCGGACTCCTGCCGTAACTGCACTCGAACAGGGAGCAGGGCGACCGCGTGTGCACGCCGCGGCCCGAGCTGAAAAGACTCAAGTTTTCAAGACCCTGGCCGTAAATGTTCAGGACAGCGGCTCGCAAGGCCTTAAGTGGCGAGGGATGAGCGATGTCAAACCGAAACCCCCACGTTTGACCAGACCACCTTTCCAGTTCACTTCGGGAGTCGACCATGCCTCAGATCGTCAACACCAACGTCATCTCGCTCAACGCCCAGCGCAACCTGAACACGTCGCAGGCCGAGCAGGCCACCGCGATCCAGCGCCTGTCCTCGGGCCTGCGCATCAACAGCTCGAAGGACGACGCCGCCGGCCTCGCGATCTCCGAGCGCTTCAACACCCAGATCCGCGGCCTGAACATGGCGGCCCGCAACGCCCAGGACGCGATCTCGCTGTCGCAGACCGCCGAAGGCGCGCTTGCCTCGGTCACCTCCAACCTGCAGCGGATGCGCGAGCTGGCGGTGCAGTCGGCCAACGGGACCAACACGGCGAGCGAGCGTGACTCCCTCCAGCTTGAATTCGGCCAGCTGCGCAGCGAGATCAACCGGATCGCCGAGCAGACCTCGTTCGCCGGCAAGAAGCTGCTCGACGGCTCGTTCAGCAACGTGGCCTTCCAGATCGGCTCGAACGCGGGCGAGACCCTGACCATCGACAG
>CAIKXV010000021.1 GCA_903831455.1 uncultured Pseudomonadota bacterium
GAGACCACCACCGGCGTGCATCGCCTCTACCAGATGCACAAGGAAGGTCGCCTCGCCTTCCCGGGCATCAACGTGAACGATTCGGTGACCAAGTCGAAGTTCGACAACCTCTACGGCTGCCGCGAGTCGCTGGTCGACGGCATCAAGCGCGCCACCGACGTGATGATCGCCGGCAAGGTCGCGGTGGTCGCCGGCTACGGCGACGTGGGCAAGGGCTCGGCGCAGGCGCTGCGCGCCCTGTCGGCCCAGGTGTGGGTCACCGAAGTCGACCCGATCTGCGCGCTGCAGGCCGCGATGGAAGGCTATCGCGTGGTCACGATGGATTACGCCGCGGACAAGGCGGACATCTTCGTCACCGCCACCGGCAACTTCCACGTGATCACCCACGACCACATGTCGCGCATGAAGGACCAGGCCATCGTCTGCAACATCGGCCACTTCGACAACGAGATCGACGTCGCCTCGGTGGAGAAGTACCGGTGGGAGGAGATCAAGCCGCAGGTCGACCACGTGATCTTCCCCGACGGCAAGCGCATCATCATGCTGGCCAAGGGCCGGCTGGTGAACCTGGGCTGCGGCACGGGGCACCCGTCGTACGTGATGAGCTCGTCCTTCGCCAACCAGACGATCGCCCAGATCGAGCTCTTCACCGAGACCGACAAGTATCCGGTCGGCGTGTACGTGCTGCCCAAGCACCTGGACGAGAAGGTCGCGCGGCTGCAGCTGAAGAAGCTCAACGCCCAGCTGACCGAGCTGTCCGACCAGCAGGCGCGCTACATCGGCGTGAAGAAGGAAGGCCCGTACAAGGCCGAGCATTACCGGTACTGACCGGCCCATGCCGCACGGTCCCGGGGCACGGCGAGGGCCGCCTGCCGCCCCGGGACCCGGTGGCCACGGATTCCGCCCCATGCAGAGCCAGCGCGCGCACCCCCGCACGTTCAGTTTCGAGTTCTTCCCCCCCAAGACGCAGGAAGGCGTGCAGAAGCTGCGCGCCACCCGCGAGCAGCTTGCCCAGCTCAAGCCGAAGTTCATCTCGGTGACCTTCGGCGCGGGCGGCTCCACGCGCGATCGCACGCTCGAGACCGTGCTGGAAATCCAGGCCTCGGGTAGCGAGGCCGCCCCGCACCTCTCGTGCATCGGATCCACGCGCGAGAACATCACCGCCATCCTCGAGCAGTACCGCGAGCATGGAATCCGGCACATCGTCGCGCTGCGCGGCGATCTTCCCTCCGGCACGGTCGATGCCGGGGAATTCCGCTACGCCAACGAGCTGGTCGCCTTCATCCGGGAGCGCACCGGCGACTGGTTCCGCATCGAGGTGGCCGCCTACCCCGAGACGCACCCGCAGGCCCGCTCGCCGCGGGAGGACCTCGCCGCGTTCCGCCGCAAGGTGGAGGCCGGCGCGAACTCCGCCATCACGCAGTACTTCTTCAACGCCGACGCCTACTTCGATTTCATCGACCGCTGCGAGTCGGTCGGCGTCACGCTGCCCATCGTCCCGGGGATCATGCCGATCGGCAACTATTCCCAGCTCGCCCGCTTCTCGGAGATGTGCGGCGCCGAGATCCCGCGCTGGATGCGGCTGCGCCTGCAGGAGTTCGGCGACGACCGGGCATCCATCCGCGCCTTCGGGCTCGACGTGGTGACCGACCTGTGCGACCGGTTGCTGCAGGCGGGCGCACCGGGCCTGCACTTCTATTCGCTCAACCAGGCGGGGCTCACCACCACGATCTGGCAGCGGCTGGGGCTGTAGCGCGCGGACTCAATCCGCCAGCCAGAAGCGGATCGCCTCGGGGTTGTTGCGCGACGACTGGCCGAGGGAGATCGAACCCCGGCCGCGCAGGATGACCTCCTCGCGCATCAGCAGCAGTTCGGGTTCGCCCTCGAACGCCACGTAGGTGCCGTTCGTGCTCTGGTCGATCAGGAAGAACTTGTCCCGGCGCGACTCGATGCGGGCGTGACGGCGCGAGGCCTGCCGGTCGGCGGTGGAGTACAGCGCGGCCGGGTCTCGACCCAGCACGATCGGGGCATCTCCCAGCGCGAGCACCACCTCCTTCGCATCGCGTTCCAGCCGCAGGGACTGCCGGCGAGCGGGGGCCTCGCGGGTGACCATGGGATGCATGGTGATGGTGGTGCTGAACTCGACGCCGGTCTGCCAGAGCACCTCGTGGATGTCGACCGTCGTCCCGTGCCCCTTGATCACACGCCCGGCGATCTCCCGCGTGCTGCTTCGAAGCAGCGCCGGCAGCAGGGCCACCGTCGCGCCGGTGGTCATCACCTCGTCGGCCCGCGCGAGGTTGCCCACGCGCGCGGCGATGTTCACCGTGTCGCCGAACACGTCGCCGCCTTCCTCGATGACCTCGCCGTAGTGGAACCCGATCCGCACGCGTACTGCGTGCGGCGCGGGCTTGAGGTCGTCGTCGTCGCCCCAGTCCGGGCGCAACGACAGCTCGCCGATGCGCAGCTGGATCTCGGTGGCCGCGAGGAACGCGCGCTCCGGATCGGGGAACACGCACATCAGTTCATCCCCGATCTCCTTCACCACCCGCCCGCCCGACTCCAGCGCGGCCGCCCGCATCGTGCCCAGGCACTGGTCGATCAGGGCAACGGCGCGGCTGTTACCCAGCTCCTCGTACAGGCGCGTGCTTCCCGCGATGTCCGAGAAGAGGACAGCGAGGTGACTGGTCTTCCGTGCCGACGACGGACGGCGGACGGGCGGTGAGGAATCGAAGTCGCTCAAGCCAGGACAGGCGCCGGAGCCCGCGCGAAGTGCCGACTCGGCGCCACCCCGTCGCGAAGCAGCTCCCGCGAAAGGGCACGCCGGATCGTGGGACCGGCCACGAGCCCGGACATCGCCACGAGGCTCCCTGGAGTTGCACGGACGCCAAGGATCTCAACGCGTGGCAGTGTACACCCCTCGAGGTACCGGGCGACAGGACGGCGCGACAGGGTCGCGCGGCGGGGACGGGCGGCGGGACAACGGCCAGGGCCGGCCGCAGGCGGCACGACCCTGGCCCGGGCCCTGTCAGGCCGCGCGCGCGACCTTCGCCCGCTCCTTCTTCTGCTGCGCGATGCTCGCGTGCAGGGTGGCATAGGCGGCGTGCGCGGCCCCTTGTGCCTCGCCCACGTGCACCTTCGCGCCCTGCTCGGCCATCGCCTGGTCCAGCGCCGACAGGCACAGCATCACGTTCTCGGTGCGGCACGAGTAGCCCATCAGGCCGATCCGCCAGATCTTGCCGGCAAGGGGCCCGAGGCCAGCGCCGATCTCGAGGTTGTACTCGTCGAGCAGCGTGCGGCGCACTCGCGCCTCGTCGATGCCCTCGGGGCACAGCACCGCGTTCATCTGCGGCAGCTGGTACTCGGGCTTGACCAGGAAGTGCAGGCCCATCGACTCCAGGCCGGCCTTGAGCGCGAGGTGGTGGCGCTGCGCGCGAGCCCAGCAGTTCTCCAGGCCTTCCTCGCGGATGAGGACCAGCGCCTCGTGCAGGGCGAACAGCGAGTTCGTCGGGGCGGTGTGGTGGTAGGTGCGCACCGGCGCGCCCGCCGTGCCGCCACCGCCACCGCTCCAGTAGCTGTGCAGCAGGTTCATGTCCATGAACCAGCTGTGGATCTTGTCCTTGCGCGCCTTCACGTGCTCGACGACCCGCTCCGAGAAGGACACCGGCGACAGGCCGGGCGTGCACGACAGGCACTTCTGGCTCGCGGAGTAGATCGCGTCGATGCCCCACTCGTCGACCAGCACCGGGATACCCGCCAGTGCAGTCACCGCATCGACGATGGTGAGCGCGTCGTAGCGATGCGCGACCTCGACCAGCGTCTTCGCGTCCGAGCGCGCGCCGGTGGAGGTCTCGGCGTGGACGAAGGCGACCACGCGGGCATCCCGGTTGGCCTTGAGCGCGTCCTCGAGCTTCTGCGGATCGACCGGCGAGCCCCACTCGTCCTCGACCACCACGGGGATGCCGCCGGCGCGCTCCACGTTCTCGATCATCCGGCCACCGAACACCCCGTTGCGGCAGACGATCACCTTGTCGCCGGGGGCGACCATGTTCACGAAGCAGTACTCCATCCCGACCGAGCCGGGACCGGACACCGGGAAGGTCAGCGGGTTCTTCGTCTGGTAGACGTAGCGCAGCAGCGACTTGAGCTCTTCCATCATCTCGACGAACACCGGGTCGAGGTAGCCGATGGCGGGCTGGCTCATCGTGGTGAGCACGCGCGGGTGGATCTCGGTCGGGCCCGGCCCCATCAGCGTGCGCTGCGGCGGATGGAACGAGGTGATTCGCTTCGACGGTGCGTACTGCAGGCTCATCGCGTCACTCCCTTGGATATAGGAACCGAACGGGCCTTCCCCGTCGGGGCGAGATTTCACCTTGATCGGCTTGCGGCTGCTCGCTTCAGCCACCACCTCCGAGGCCGTGATCCGGCCGCCGCTGGCCAGTTCGATCTCCGTGCCCCAGCGCGCAGGCACGTAGCCGACCTTCACCCAGTGGCTGACCACTGCGCGGTCGACCTGCAGGCGGCGGGCCACCTCGGCCTGCGAACCGAACATCTCGACCAGCCGTTCCGCACAGTTCATCACCCCTCCCGACAGGATCCGGCTGCGCCGGAACCCCTGGATTCCAGGAGCCGCGGAATCTAGCTCGTCAAAATGCTTTTGACAAGAACGGTTCTGCTGTCCGACCCATGGCCGAACCGCCACCTGACCGTCGCGGCGAGCCCGTGCTAGCGTGCGTCCCCTGAAGGTCGCCACGCGCCGTCGACCCGCGCCCCCTCCGGAGGATCCGATGCCCACCCGCCCCCTTGCGCGCCGCGGCTGTCTCGCGCTCGCAGCCCTGGCCCTGCCGCTGCCACCGGTCGCCACGATGGAAGCGCTCGCCCAGGCCTATCCAGCGCGCACGCTGCGCATCGTCGTGCCGTTCGCCCCCGGCGGGCCGAACGACATCCTCGGTCGGCTGGCTGGCCAGAGGCTGCAGGAGGCCTGGGGCCAGACGGTCGTGATCGACAACCGCCCGGGCGGCGGGACCGTGATCGGTACCGACCTGGTCGCCAAGGCCGCGCCCGATGGCTACACCCTGCTGGTCGTGTCCACGACCACGGCGACCAACCCGAGCCTGGTGAGGAAACTGCCCTACGACACGATGCGCGACCTCACCCACGTGATCCTGATGGCCTCCTCGCCCAACGTGCTGGTCGCACACCCCTCGCTACCCGCGCGATCGGTGGATGAACTGGTCCGGCTGGCCAGGGTCAGGCCGGGGCAGATGGCGTTCGGGTCGGGAGGCAACGGAACCTCCACCCACCTCGCGGGGGAACTGCTCCGGTTGCGCGCGGGCACGGACATGGTCCATGTCCCCTACAAGGGCGCGAGCCCGTCGACCCACGCCCTGCTCTCGGGCGAGGTCGCCTGGATGTTCGGCTCGGTGCTCCCGATGCTGCCGCACATCCAGTCCGGGCGACTGCGCGCGCTGGCCGTCAGCAGCGACCGCCCGGTCGCGGCGCTGCCGGGGGTGCCCCCGGTGGCCTCGAGCTTTCCCGGCTTCGAGGCCAGTCCCTGGCATGGCCTGTCGGTTCCCGCCGGCACCGCACGGGAGATCGTCACGCGCATCAACCAGGAAGTGGCGCGCTTCATGAACGAGCCGCCGATCCGCGAGCGCCTCGCCCGGGAAGGCACCGAAGTGCGCACCAATACGCCCGAACAGTTCGAGGCGTTCATGGCCGCCGAGATCGCGAAGTTCGCGAAGGTCATCCGCTCGGCGGGCATCCAGCCCCAGTAGCCGGTGCGCGCGCAAGCGCTCGGGCCGATTGCCCGAGCCGCGCGTGGCCTGCCGACCGCCCACCCGCATCGCCCAGGAGTCCCCCATGCCTGCCCAGCCTTTCGATCCGCGCGGCGTCATTCCCGCCTGCCTGCTGCCGTTCCACCCCGATCTGTCGATCGACGAGGCCGCCTACCGCAGCCACCTGCGCGACGTGGCCCGTGTACCCGGCATCGCAGCCATCACCGTCAACGCCCACGCCACCGAAGTGGCGTCGTGCACGTTCGAGGAACAGCAGCGGGTGCTGGCCCTCACGATGGATACCGTCGGCGACCGGGTCCCGGTGGTCAATGGCGTCTATGCCGACGGCAGTCTCGAGGCGGCCCGGCTCGCGCGCGCTGCCGCCGCCGGGGGAGCGTCGGCCCTGCTGGTCTTCCCGCCCAACCCGCTGTCGCTCGGAGCCGCGAGCCGCCCGGAGATGGTGATCGCCCACTTCAGCGCGATCGCCGAGGCGACCGACCTGCCGCTGATTGCCTTCCAGTATCCGCTGGCCAGCGGTCTGGGCTACCCGGTCGACACGCTGCTGCGCCTGCTCGACGAGGTACCGCAGGTCCGTGCGATCAAGGACTGGTGCAACAACGTCATGCAGCACGAGCGCCAGGTGCGGCTGCTCCAGTCGCGCGCGCGACCGGTGCACGTGCTGAGCACGCACAGCTCCTGGCTGTTCAGCTCGCTGGTGCTCGGCTGCAACGGCCTTCTGTCGGGCTCGGGCAGCGTGATCGCCGACCTGCAGGCGGCACTGTTCGCGGCCGTGCAGGCCGACGACCTTGCACGCGCGCGACGCCTCAACGAGCGGATCTGGCCGCTCGCGCAGGCGTTCTACGCGGACCCCTTCGTCGACATGCACAACCGCATGAAGGAGGCCCTGGTGATGCTCGGCCGCATCCCCTGCGCGGCCGTGCGCCCCCCGCTGCTGAAGGTGAGCGAGGCGGAGCGCTCGCGCATCCGCGCGGCGCTGGAGACCTCGCGCATCGGTCGCGACGGGGCCATCGACCTGGAGCGCTGAGCCTCCGGGGCCGCGGGCTCAGTCGGCGGCGCGGCGGCCGGCGGAGGGGTGCAGCACGATCGGCGCCGCGAGCCCGGCGCCTTCGGGCGCGGCGTGCGTCGCGCGCGCGATGGCCGCCTCGAGATCCGGGTCGACGTCGAAGGCGGCGTCCGCGTCGCGGCCCGCTTCGCCCCCGATGCCATCGGCCCGAGCCGCCGCGAAGTCGAACAGGTTGCGGTCGAGCAGGTGCGAGGGCACCACCTGCGTGAGGCTGCGGAACATGGTCTCCACCCGCCCGGGGTGGCGCTTTTCCCACTCGCGCAGCATGGCCTTGACCTGCTTGCGCTGCAACGTCTCCTGAGAGCCGCACAGGTCGCAGGGGATGATCGGGAAAGCCTGCAGCCGCGCCCACTCCTCGAGATCGGCTTCCTCGACATAGGCGAGCGGGCGAATCACCACATGCCGGCCGTCATCGGACACGAGCCGCGGCGGCATCGCCTTGAGCTTGCCGCCGAAGAACAGGTTGAGGAAGAAGGTCTCGAGGATGTCGTCGCGGTGATGGCCGAGCGCGATGCGGGTGGCGCCGATCTCCGAGGCCACGCGGTAGAGCACCCCGCGCCGCAGCCGCGAGCAGAGCGAGCACATCGTTCGCCCCTCGGGGATCACGCGCTTGACGATGGAATAGGTGTCCTGCACCTCGACCCGGAAGGGCACGCCCCGCGCGCGCAGGTAGTCGGGCAGCACATGCTCGGGGAAGCCAGGGTGCCGCTGGTCGAGATTGACCGCGACGATCTCGAAGTCGACGGGCGCCCGCTCGCGCAGCGTGAGCAGGATGTCGAGCAGCCCGTAGCTGTCCTTGCCTCCCGACAGGCAGACCATCACGCGATCGCCCGCCTCGATCATCCGGTAGTCGGCGATCGCCTGGCCCACCAGCCGGCAGAGGCGTCGCTCGAGCTTGATGCCTTCGCGCCGCTCGCGATCGCGCGCCCGGGCGCCCGTTGCCGCGCGAGGCGCCTCGACGCCCGGCAGCGCTGCCGGTTCAGATATGGACATTGCGCCCCCCGTCGACGGCCAGCACCTGCCCGGTGACGTAGGGCGCCTCGTGCACGAAGAACGCCACCGCGCGCGCGATGTCGTCGGGGTCGCCCACGCGCTTGAGCAGGCTGGAGTTGACGATGCGCTGGCGGGCGACCTCGTCCTGCCACTCGGCATCCTCGGGCCACATGATCGCACCCGGCGACACGCCATTGACCCGCACCTCGGGGCCGAGTTCGCGGGCGAGCGAGCGGGTGAGGGCAAGCAGGCCGCCCTTGGCTGCGTTGTAGACGAGGTAGTTCTTGAGGGGTCTCTCGGCGTGGATGTCGATCACGTTGACGATGCACCCCTGCCGGCGGCGCAGGTGCGGCGCCGCGGCCTGGGACAGGAACAGCGGCGCCTTGAGGTTGGTGCCCACCAGATCGTCCCAGGCCTGCTCGGTGATCTCGCCCACGGGCGTGGAGTAGAAGCTCGACGCGTTGTTGACCAGGATGTCGATGCCGCCGAAGCGATCGACGGTATCGGCCACCAGCGAGGCAGCGGCCCCGGAGCGCAGCAGGTCGGCGCGTACGAGCGCGACCGAATCCTGGCGCTTCGCGTTGAGTTCGTCCTGCAGGGCGCGGGCATCGTCGGCCGAGCTGCGGTAGTGGACCATGAGGTCGGCGCCAGCCGCGTGCAGGCGACGGCAGATCGCTGCCCCCACCCGCTTCGCCCCACCCGTGATCAGGACCACCCGCGCGCCCATGCCATCCCCCGGCTCAAGGTGGCGAATAGTAACGCGCGAGACCGGCCCGCCCGCCACCGCCCGGGCTGCCCCATGTGTGCCCGAACCGGCATCGGGGCACGCCGCACCCCGGCCTGCAGCATGGGCCGCGCGCCTGTGATCCAATCGGCTCGCCGGCACGCGGGCGAGATTTCCGGGTCGTGCTCCCCGCGCCCGGTGAAGCGCACCGCGCCTGTTCGCGCCCCGCCGGCATCGGCCATCGCGGCCGGCACGACGCCCCGCACGTCGGCGACCGGGCGCCACCGTCGCGCCCGGCACCGCCGGCGGACGACCCCACCACCGCCACCCGCGGCTCCGCGCACCTCGAATCCGCACGACTCCCCCGCCGGCCCCACGGCCCGCGACCCGATGACCTCCACCCTCAGACCGCTCTCCACCCTGCCCCCGCCCGACGCCGAGGCTGCGCACGCCGCCGCTCGACTTGCCGAACGGATCGGCCGGGACATCGATGCGGCCGGCGGCATGATCGGCTTCGATCGGTTCATGTCGCTCGCGCTCTACGAGCCCGGCGTGGGCTACTACGCGGGCGGCGCGCACAAGTTCGGCGCCGGGGGCGATTTCACCACCGCCCCGGAACTCTCCCCCCTCTTCGGCCAGACGCTGGCGCGCACGCTCGCACCGGTGCTCGCAGCCACCGCAGGCACGCGGCGGGACGCGGGCGACGAGAGCGGCGTGCTCGAACTGGGCGCGGGTACCGGCCGGCTCGCCTGCGATCTCCTCGACGGGCTCGCGGCGCTGGAGGCACTGCCGGCGAACTACGCGATCCTCGAGGTGTCGCCCGACCTTCGCGAACGCCAGCAGGCACTGATCGCCCGCCGCCATCCCGACCTCGCACCGCGGGTGCGCTGGCTGGACGCGATGCCCGGGCGCTGGCGCGGTGCGATCGTCGCCAACGAGGTCCTCGACGTGCTGCCCGCCCATGCGCTGCGCTGGCGTCGGGACGGAACGGTAGCCGAGCGCTGCGTGCGGCGCGAGGGCGACGGATTCGCATGGTGCGAACGCGCACTCGCGCCGGGACCGCTGGCCGAGGCTGCCGAGCGCATCGGTCGCGAGGCCGGGATCGAAGGGCCCTACGACACCGAACTCGCGCTCGCGGTGCCCGCGCTGGTGCGCACGCTGGTCGAGCGCCTCGAGGACGGACTCGCGCTGTTCATCGACTACGGATTCGGCCGCCGCGAGTACTACCATCCGCAACGCCGCGAGGGCACGCTGATGTGCCACTACCGGCAGCACGCGCACACCGACCCGTTCTTCCTGCCGGGCCTGCAGGACCTCACGGTGCACGTGGATTTCACCGCGGTCGCCGAGGCCGCGCTGGAGGTGGGCGGTCGCCTTGCGGGCTATGTCTCCCAGGCCGGCCTGCTGGTCGACGCGGGCCTGCTCGACCTGCTCGCGCGAACGCCTGCCGAGGACGCCTCCCGCTACCTGCCGCAGGCCGCGGCGGTGCAGAGGCTGCTCTCGCCCGCCGAGATGGGCGAACTCTTCAAGGCGATGGCCCTGCTGAAAGGGAGCGCGACCCGGGACCTGCGCCTTCCCGGCTTTTGCGGGATCGACCTGTCCCGAACGCTGTAGCGGTGCAGCGCATGGCGAACGCGGGCTGAACCCGGGTCGCCGGACCTGGCTCGGCCTGCGCGCGGGCGGGCCATCGTGGCGATCGCGTGCCACCGTGCTGCTTCGCCGGCCGGGCTGCAGGCCAGTCTCCCGGGCGCGGCGGGCCACGGACCGTCAGGCTGCCCCGGCCCTCGACGAGCGCCGGGGCGACTGCGCGCACACGTGCGGGCGACCCGCCACGGCCGGACGCGCAGACCCGGTCGCGCAAGCGAGCGGGGTGACGGCCTGCGACCGCACCGCGTTTGAGACAGGTCAAGGACGCAGGCTCGGGAAGTCCGTATGCTCCGATCCATGTCGTGGATTCGGTCGCATCGCAGGTCCCTGGTCGTCTTCATCCTCGCCGCCGTGCTCGCGGCCGCGGCGGTCGCGTGGCGTGCCGGCGGTCCACGCGTGGAGACCGCGCCGGTCGAATCCGGGCCGCTCGTGCATACGCTGGTCGTCAGCGGTCGGGTGCAGACACCCAACCGCGTGGAGATCGGCACCACCTACACCGGGCGGGTCGAACACGTGCTGGTGGTGGAGGGGGATCGTGTGCGCCCGGGCCAGCCGCTGGTGCAGCTGGAGACCACCGAACTGCGCGCCGCCCTCGCCCAGGCCCAGGCGGCCGAGGCTGCCGCGCGCGCACGACTCGCCGCCGTGGCCGACCTGTCCTTGCCGCAGGCGAACGAAGGGCTGGAGCAGGCGATGGCCCAGCTGCGCTTTGCCGAACAGGAGCATGCGCGCAACCGCGAACTGCGCGACCGCGGCTTCATCAGCGACGCACGGCTGCAGGAATCCGACCGCGCGCTCGCGGTCGCGCGGGCACAGGCGGCGAGCGCGCGCGCGCAACAGCGCGCCCAGGCCGAAGGCGGCGTGCAGGCACGGGAGGCGGCCGTGCGGGTCGCCGAGGCCACCGCCGCGCGCGAGCTCGCGCAATCGCGCCTCGCGCAGGCGACGATCCGCGCATCGCTCGACGCCACGGTGCTGGTGCGCAACGTCGAGCCCGGTGACATCGCCACCGCAGGCCGGCGCCTGCTGGTGCTGGCCGCCGCGGGCGACACACGGCTGAGCGCCCTGGTGGACGAGCGCAACCTGCCCTGGCTGCAGGTCGGCCAGACGGCGCTGGCGGCGAGCGAAGCCTTCCCCGGCGATCGCTTCGAGACGCGGCTCTACTACGTGAGCCCGGGCGTGGACGTGGCGCGCGGCTCGGTGGAGGCGCGCTTCCGGGTGCCGAAACCACCCGTCTCGCTGCGCTCGGACATGACGGTGTCGATCGACATCGAGGTCGCCCGCCGTGAGAGCGCGGTCACGCTACCCGTGGGGGCGCTGCGCGAAGATGCCGCGGGCACCTTCGTGCTGGTCCTGCGCGACGGCCGCGCGCGGCGGATACCGGTCACCGTAGGCCTGCGTGCCGGCACCCGGGCCGAGATCACCGCGGGGCCGCCACCGGGCGAGCTCGTCGTTCTCGCGCGAGACATCGCCGAGGGCGCGCGCGTGCGCCCGCGCTGAATACGGCCCGCGCGCGGACGCCCGGCACCATGCGCTTCGAGTGGATCGTCGCACTTCGCTTCCTGCGCGAGGGTGGCCTGCAGACGATGCTGATCATCACCGGCACCGCGCTGGGCATCTCCTTCATCGTGTTCATCACGGCCATCCTCACCAACCTGCAGCGCGACATCGTCGAGCGCACGCTGGGGGTGCAGCCCCACATCACGATCCGTCCGCAGGACGAGGTGGCGCGACCACAATGGCGCGCAGCCGGAGAGCCGGGCGCACAACCCGAAGTGCAGGCACGGGCGCAGCGGCTGCGTTCCATCGACCAGTGGCAGCCGATCGCGCGTGCGCTCGACGCGGATCCGCAGGTCAGGGCGGTGTCGCCGATCGTGTCGGGGCCGGCCACCGTCACCCGCGGGGACGCGGCGCGGGTCGTCACGCTGGTGGGCATCGTGCCCGATCGCTACACCTCGGTCACCCAGCTCGGCGCGCGCATCGTCGCCGGCAGCCTCACGCTCGCCCCGGGCGATACCGTCATCGGCCGCGAGCTCGCGCAGGACCTGGGCGCCCGGGTCGGCGACATGGTACGCATCGCCACGCCGGTCTCGTCAGGCGATGCCTACCGCGTGCGCGGCATCTACGACCTGGGGGCCAAGGCCTTCAACCGCTCCTATGCGTATGTCGCGTTGCCGGTCGGCCAGGCGCTGCATGCGCTGCCCGGCGGCGTGTCGAGCATCGACCTGAAGGTGGACAACCTCTGGACGGCCGAGGCGGTGGCCCTGCGCCTGCAGCGCGAGGTGCCCCATCAGGTCGAGAGCTGGATGCAGGCGAATGCCCAGCTGATGATCGGACTCGCCAACCAAACGCTGATGACCCGGCTCATCCGCATCACCATCGGGCTGGTGGTGGCCATCGGCATCGCCAGCGTGCTGATCGTGGCCGTCGTGCAGAAGACTCGCGAGATCGGCATCCTGCGCGCCATGGGGGCCTCGCGCGGTCGCGTGCTGCGCGTGTTCCTGCTGCAGGGCGCGCTGATCGGATTCGTGGGCGCGGCGCTGGGCTCGATCGGAGGCTACTGGCTCACCCGGATGATGGCCGGCCTGCTCCGCTCGGCCGACGGGACACGGCTGATCACCGCGCACCTGGACCTGCCCCTCTACGGGGCCACGCTGCTCGGTGCGGCGGTGGTCGGGTTGCTCGCCGCGGTCGCACCGGCGCGGCGGGCGGCGCGACTGGACCCGGCCACGGCCATTCGCCTCTAACGCAATGAGCACGCCCATCATCGAACTGCGCGGACTGCGCAAGCGGTTCAACGAGGGCACCGCGATCGAGTCCGAGGTGCTTCACGGCATCGATCTGGACGTCCACCGCGGCGAGTTCGCGTGCCTGATCGGGCCTTCCGGGTCGGGCAAGAGCACCTTGCTCAACATGATCGGCCTGCTCGACCAGCCCTCCGGGGGACAGTACCGGCTCAAGGGGGTGGCGATCGGGCAGTCCGACGACGACACGCGCACCCGCGCACGCCTGAACACCCTGGGCTTCGTGTTCCAGTTCCATCACCTGCTGCCCGCCTTCAGCGCGCTCGAGAACGTGACGCTGCCGATGCTCATGCGCGACGGCGTCGTCACCGCGGCGGCACGCGCCGAAGGTGCTGCGCTGCTCGAGGCGGTGGGACTGGGCCAGGTCCTCGACCGCAAGCCCTCGGAACTCTCCGGTGGCATGCAGCAGCGGGTCGCGATCGCGCGCGCGCTTGCGCTGTCGCCGGACCTCGTGCTGGCCGACGAGCCCACCGGAAACCTCGACACCCAGACCGCGGACGACGTCTTCGCGCTGCTGCGCGATTTCAACCGCCGCCGCGGCACCGCGTTCCTGATCGTCACCCACGACCCCCGGCTGGCTGCTCGCTGCGACCGGGTGGTGGAACTGCGCGACGGCACGATCGTGCGGGACGAGGCGCAGGTCGCCGCGACGCCCGGCGCGGACTGAGCCGCGCGCGGGCGGGGCGTCTTGTTTCGCCGCGCGAGCGCGGGACCACCCGGCGTTCAGTGGTTGGTGTAGCCGCCGTCGATCAGGATGTCCTGACCCTGCAGGAACGCCGGCGCCGCGGTAGCCAGGAACAGCGCGAGTTCGGCCACCTCCTCCGGTTCGCCGTAGCGCCCGCCCGGCAGGTAGCGCTCGATGCGCTGCGCCCGTACCTGCGGGTCGGTGTTGACCGGGGCCTCGGTGAACACCGGGCCGGGGCTGATCGCATTGACCAGGATGTTCTCGCGCGCCAGTTCGTGCGCCATCGACTTGGTGAGGTGGATCAGTGCGGCCTTCGTGAGACCGTACAGCGCGCGACGGTCGAACGTGACATGCCCCAGCTGCGAGGCGACGTGGATGATGCGACCGCCGCCCTGGCGGCGCATGAGCGGCAGCACCGCCTGGCTCGCGAAGAACGGCGCGGCGAGGTTCACCGCCACCACGCGATCGAACTGTTCGCGGGTGTACTCGCCGAAGGCCACCGGCATGCGGATGCCCGCATTGTTGACCAGCACGTCGACGCGCCCGAAGCAGGCCTCGGCCTGCTCGACCATGCGCTCGGGTGCGCCCGGCACGCCGAGATCGATGCAGGCGGACTCGACCCGCCCCGCCCCGGGCTCGGCGGCGCACTGGGCGCGCGCCTCCGCCAGTTGCGCGGACGTCCCCTCGGCCACCAGCAGCAGCGAGGCGCCCGCACGCGCGAAACGCCGGGCGATCGCGCGCCCGAGGCCATGCGGGGTCGAGGCGCCGGTCACGATGGCGGTGCGGCCGTCGAGCGGGCGGGAAGACGGCGCGGCGGTGTTCGGCGCGCCGGGGCGAGTGTCAGGGGAATCCATCAGGGTCTCCGCGGTTCTATCGGCCCACGTCGGACACGCGGGCGCCGGGGTCACTGCGACCCGGGGCTCCGGCCGGCGGGACGAGCCGGACGCCTCCGCGGGTACCCTCCGCTCGCAGCCGCCGACGGTCCGGCGTGGCTCGGATCATACGGGGTCGCCCGCGGGCGGGCAGGCGCGCGGGCGGGCACAACGGCACCCGCGAACCCAATGGCTCCCGTGTCCCGACCCGACGACCCCAAAGCGGATGGTCTCGGGCACGCGATTTGCTCGATCCGCGCGTACGCTCTTCGGCTGCGGACGGGCGCTGTGTCGGCGGGCTGGCGCCAGAGATCGATCGCCCCTGCGGGCACGTCGGATGTCAGCGGCCTGCTACCCTTCAACATCGCGGCCACCCGGGATCCCCGGCGACCGGACGCAACGCCCGCCGGATCCGGTGCTCGCCTCCCTCCCGTATTGTCTCCTCTTCCCGAACGGACATCATGCCCCCCACCGACCCGAAGACGCTCGCTCCCCATCCCTGCGGCTCGTCGCCCGCGACCCCTCGCCCCGACCTGGAACGGCGCAGCCTCTGCACGGCACTGGCGGCCACCGGTGCGCTGGCCGTGGGCGGAGTCTCCGCCCAGCCGGCGTGGAAACCCTCGCGCACCGTCGAACTGGTGGTGTTCGCCAGCCCGGGCGGCGGCAACGACAAGGCCGCTCGCGCGCTGCAGAAGATCTGGGCCGACAACAAGATCGTCGATGCCGTGGTCGCCAACCGGGTCGGCGGCGGCGGCACGCTCGCCTACAGCTACGTGAGCCAGAAGGCCGGCGATGGCCACTACATCGCCATCGCGCAGGCCGGCATCCTCACCAACCAGCTCGCCGGCCGCACCCCTCTGTCGCTCGCGGACATGACGGTACTGCCCTACATCGGCACCGAGCCGGTATCGCTCTCCGTGCGTACCGACTCACCGATCCGCACGCTGAAGGACTTCGCCGACCGGCTGCGCAAGGACCCGTCCTCGCTCACGATCTCCCCCGGCAGCACGCTGGCGAGCACCAACCATTTCGTGGTGGCCCTGCTCGCCCGCGCCGTCGGCGCCGACCCGCGCAAGTTGCGCATGGTGACCTTCGGCGGGGGCGCCGAGGCCGCCGCCAACGTGCTGGGCGGACACATCGACGCGATGGTCAACGCCTCGAACAACGCGGTGCCGCACGTGCAGGCCGGCAAGATGCGTATCCTCGGGCTCGCTTCGCCCAAGCGGGTCGCTTCGCTGCCCGACGTGCCCACCTTCCGCGAATCGGGCTTCGACGTGCTGCAGGACAGCTGGTACGTGTTCATGGGTCCGCGCGGCCTCGCCGCGCCCCAGGTGGCGTTCTGGGACGACGTGTTCGCCCGTACCATGAAGACGCCGGAGTGGAAGAAGTTCGTCGCCGACAACGGGTGGGAATATGGCTTCAAGCCCTCGCGCGAGAACGAGGCCTTCCTGCGCAAGGAGTGGGAGGAAGCGCGCTCGATCATGTCGGATCTCGGCGTCCTGAAAGCCTGAGGTGGGCGTGGGGCTGCCGCCCGCGGGCGACCCATCGACAGCGAGCACCGGCACGGTCGGCGCCACGGCGGCGACCGCAGCCCGGTCGCGTCGCCATGCGGCCACTCGCTTCATGCTGCCCGCGGCGACCCTTGCGCTCGCGGTCGCCTACCTCGCGGGTACCCTCGCGATGCCCTCGCCGGCGATCGCCGACCCGCTGGGTCCGCAGATCTTCCCGCTGCTGATCGCCGGCGGCCTCCTGCTGACCGCGCTGCTCCTCGCGCTGGAGGCCTGGCACGGTCTCCCGGCGGCTCCGGATACCGCGCAAGGCCCGCCCGCGCTGCAGTCGATCCGCGTGGTCGGCGGCATCGCCGCATGGACCGCGCTCTACATCTTCGGCTTCGAGCGCCTGGGCTTCCCGATCGCCACCACCCTGTTCCTCGCCGGGCTGATGATGGTCTTCCATGGCCGTGCCTGGGTGAGCCTCGCCTGCGCGGTGGGCTTCAGCGCAGGCGCCTGGCTGCTGTTCACGAAGCTGCTCGCGGTCCGCCTGCCCGCGGGGCTGCTTCCCCTCTGATCCATGGACGCCTTCGGGTACCTGCTGCAGGGCTTCTCGGTCGCCGCCACGCCGGCCAACCTGGGCTACGTGTTCCTGGGCTGCGTGCTGGGCACGGTGATCGGCGTGCTGCCGGGCATCGGGCCCGCGGCGGCCATCGCGCTGCTGCTGCCGATCACCTACGGCGTCGAGCCCACCTCGGCCCTGATCATGCTCGCCGGCATCTACTACGGTGCGATGTACGGCGGCTCGACCACCTCCATCCTGATCAACACCCCGGGGGAGTCCTCCTCGGTGATGACCGCGCTGGATGGTTATCGCATGGCCCGCAACGGCCGCGCGGGAGCCGCGCTCGCGGTGTCGGCCATCGCCTCGTTCGTCGCCGGCACCGTGTCGGTGATCCTGCTCACGCTGCTCGCGAAGCCGCTGGCGGCCTTCGCGCTGCGCTTCGGCCCGGCCGAATACTTCACGCTGATGCTGTTCGCGATGACCTCGGTGGCCGCGCTGACCGGGCCCTCGCTGCCGCGCGGCCTGCTCTCGTTGTTCCTCGGGCTGATGCTCGCCACCGTCGGCATCGACCTGCAGAGCGGGCAGCAACGCTTCACGTTCAACCTGCCGGAACTGCAGGACGGGATCGGTTTCGTGGTCGTCGTGGTCGGCCTGTTCGCGCTCGCCGAGGTGTTCAGCGGCCTGGAGGACCTGCTGCGCGGTCGCCCCGAGGTGGTCCGCCTGTCCGGCTCGCTGTGGCTCACCCGGGATGAATGGCGACGCTCGGTGATGCCGATCGTGCGCGGCACCGGCATCGGGTTCTTCAAGGGCGTGCTGCCCGGCGCGGGCGCGACCATCGCGACCATCGTCTCCTACAGCGTCGAGCGCATGCTCTCGCGCGAGCGGCACCGCTTCGGCACCGGCATGATCGAAGGCGTGGCCGGCCCCGAGGCGGCCAACAACGCCTCCACCGGCGGGGCCATGGTGCCGCTGCTCACGCTGGGCGTGCCCGGCTCGGGGTCGACCGCCATCCTGCTCGCCGCCTTCATCATGTACGGCCTTCAGCCCGGGCCGATGCTGTTCGAGAAGCGCCCCGACCTCGTGTGGGGGCTGATTGCCAGCATGTACATCGGCAACGTGGTGCTGCTGATCCTCAACCTGCCGCTGGTGGGCGTGTTCGTGCGGCTGCTGCGCATCCCGATCGGCCTGCTGCTGCCGATGGTGATCTCCATCTCCGCCATCGGCATCTTCGCGGTCAGCGGCAACGTGTTCGAACTGTGGCTCGCGCTGGGTTTCGGTCTGCTCGGCTACCTGTTCCGGCGCCTCGACGTGCCGGTCGCCCCGCTGGTGCTCGCGCTGGTGCTGGGTGGCATGGTCGAGCAGTCGTTCCGCCAGGCGATGACCATCTCCGGCGCCGACCCGACGGTATTCCTGCGCAGCCCGATCTGCATCGTTTTCCTCTGCGCGAGCGCCCTCGCGCTCGCGGTGCCCGTGCTGTGGCGCCTGTGGCGGCGGGCGCGGCCGGCCTCGGCCTGAGCGCGCGGTTCGCTCCCGCCCGAGCCGGGCGACCCCACGCCCGGGTCATGCGGGCGCGGCAACCGGTCGGGGTCGCCATGGCCAGCCGGCCTGGGGTGTGAACCGCGCGGACGCCCCCGACCGGAAGCGGTACCGGGCGCCTGACGTGCCGCGGCACGCAGTTCGCTCAGCGCGCAACCGCCTCAGTCGGCCTCCGCCCACCATGCCGCCCCGTGCCGCTCGACCCACTCGCCGAAGGCGGAGTGGATCGCCGCCCGCTCGCGCAGCGCGCGAAAGCCGGTGTCCTGCTCGAGCCGGCTGACCTCCATGTTGCTGCGTGCGCGATCGGTGTAGTGCACCGTCGGCGATTCGCCCTCGCGCGCGTGGCGCCAGGAGAAGCGCGGGAAGCGACGCGCGAGTTCATCGCACCATGCGGCGACATCGCCCGTCCAGTCGATGCCCGCCGAGAGGTTGTAGGCGAAGTGGCCCAGCGCGGGGACCTCAGCGAGCGCCACCAGCCCGCGACCCACGTCGGGCGCGTACACCCAGTCGCGCGTGCTCTCGGCCACCGGCAGCACCGCCTCGCCACCGCGCACCGCGAGCGCAGCCAGC
>CAIKXV010000022.1 GCA_903831455.1 uncultured Pseudomonadota bacterium
CGCCGCCGCGCGGTAATCGATCCGGCGCGTGCTGGCGCCGTCCACCCAGCTCAGGCGGAGATCACCGCCGCGGGTGGTGAAATCGAGCAGCGGGTTGGCAAGGCCTGTCTGGTTGTCGACGTACGCGCCCGCCGTCGCCGAGCGGTTGTCCAGCATGAGCGTACCGGTTCCGGTTCCGCTGCCGTCGTCGAGCACGACATTCAGCGCCCGCCCGGACGGATTGCCCGTGACCTGCGGGCCGCCGATGCCCTGCCCGGCCCTGAGCGTGAGGGCGCCCGCCCGGATCGTCGGATCGCTTGCGCTGTGGTTGCGCAGGTGGCCGGCGGTCTCGAGGACGAGGGCACTGGTGCCGACGTTCACGTCCCTCACGGCAATGCCGGTGGCCGCATCCGTGTTGCGGAAGTGGATCGACCGGCCCGAGCCCATGTCGGCGCCCTCGATGTTCAGCACCGAGTTGCTCGGGTTGAACTCGAGCAGGCCGGAGCCCGCGCTACCCGTCCAGCTGCGGCGCACGTCGACGTCCTGCCCGGTCGTCGTGACCACGAGTTCGAGGGGCAAGCCGTCGTTGGCGATGCGGATCGTGCCCGAGGCGCTCGCATCGATCAGGTCCGACCGGGTGCGCAGGCGATCGCTCGGCGAACTGCCCCCGATACGGCCGGTCGGGGCGCGCAGCACGAGACCGCCGGTCGCCGATACCGTCGATCCCGGGTCGGCCGCGTCGATATTGCCGCTGGCCGTCTCGATGCGCAGGCTGCCCAGCAGGCCGATGCTGCCGGCATTGACGTGGCCCGCGCTCGGCGCGCTCTGGCTGAAACGGATGTCGGTGTGGTCGAGTGCGGCGTCGAGTCGCCCCTGGTCGGTTGCCCCGCGATACGTGAGGTACCGGGCACCCCCGCTGTCCAGATCGATCCGCGCGTCCGCATTGCCGACCGTCAGTTCGACCGTGCCGGGGGCTTCCCAGGCGTCTGCCGGGCCGCGCAGCGCGACACCCCCGGAACCGGCGCGGACAGCCAGCACCCCCGAGGAATAGGGCGCGAACCGGAAGCCCACCGGCGAGAACACTTCGGGATTACCCGGCGTCCACTGCCCGATCGAACCACCGGCGTCGAGGTCGATGCGCGGAGCACACGACGGCTCGAAGCAGTACACGTACGAGCGCAGCCGCAGCTGGGCGTCCGCGGAGTCCGCCCGGATGTCGCCGCTGGCGGTCAGGGCAATCCGCGTGCCGGCGTCCAGCGACCCGGTCCGCAGGCTGCCGGCGGTGTTGTGCACGCTGAGCGTCGACGGAATCAGGTTGCCGTCGCCGCTCTCCGCGGCCCCTGCCTGCAGCAGGCGGGAAGTCGCCGGGTCGAAGGTGATCGACCCGTTGAGCGGCCCGGCGAGGCTGGTGCCCCCCCAGCGGATGCGGAACGGCGCGTTGGCGCTCGCCACCGACAGGTCGATCGCCTGCGCACTGTCGACGTAACTGTCCGGACGGTACGCATCCACGTAGGCGCCGCCGGACCCGGCCGTCACGGCCAGCGAAGAGGACGTCCACGGGTTCCACTTGATGTTGACGGGCTGGGCAGCCGATCCGATCCCGGTGGCCGCCAGCGTGACGCTGCGCACGCCGTCGCCGACCGAGAACGCCCCGTCCGGACGGCCGAGCAACTGGCCGGAGGCCTGCAGGTCGACCGCCAGCAGCCCAGCGTAGGCGCCACGGACGTCCTGCGGGGCGAGGTCGCCCGCCATGTTGTGGAACCGCAGCGAGCGCAGATATCCGATCGGGCCGTAGCGGGTGCCGTCGGCGACGAGCGAGGCATCCCCGGGGTTGAAGCGGACCCACGGGTCGGAGCCCAGCCGGAGGTCCACCGCCCGGTTCGCGGTGGTGACATCCACCGCGTCGAACTGGAGTGGCGCCGATCCGTCGGCGACATCGCGCGAGAACCCGCCAGGGCCGCCGACATGCAGGCGCAGCAGGCTCGGGGCGGTAAAGACGGCACCGCTCGATCCTGCATCCACCGCGCCACCCCGGGAGATGACCGGAGCAGTCACCGAGAGGTCTCCGCCGCGCGCGAGCAGCGCGACTTCGGTTGCCCCTCCGCTGGCCACCGGTGCGTCGACGACCTGCACCGATTGGGGGCCGGCGCCCGACACGACGTCGGGCTGCGCGGCCGGCCAGCTTTCGCCGTGTCCGCCCAGCGCCTGCACCGGTCGGCCGGTGATCGCGAGCGCGCCATGGCTGTCGAGGATGACGCTGGCCGCGCCGCCGATGAATCGGGCGTCGCCCCCCGAGGCGGAGACCTGCGCCTCGGCGCCGGCCTGGCTGCCGCCGTCGAGGGTGATGCTGGAGCCAACGCCGGTGGCCGCGACTTCGATGACCGCCGCACCGCCGATGCCGCCTTCCCAGGGTGCCTGACCGCCGCGGGCGATGATCTGGGCCGCCTTCGGCGCATTCGGGTCGTCGTAGTTGCCGAGCGTGATCGAGCCCTGGGCGGAGAGGCTGATGCCGGCGCTGCCACCGACCGCCCCCTCGCCGCCCGAAGCCGTCAGGGTCGCAGCCGCCGTACGGGCCACCTCGATGTCGCCGGTGGCACTGATGAGCGAGACGGTCGCGGCCCCCCCGGCGCCATCGCTCGCGCCGGACGCACCACCCGTCGCACTCAGGGCGACCGTCAGGCCCGACGCGTCGGGGGCACCGGCGCCCACGCCGATGCCGGCATAGGCCGCGAGGGTGATCGCCCCTCGGCCGCCCGCCATCCCGGAGGCGGAACCCTCCAGCGACTCGAGCCGCCCGCCGACCGCTTCGATCCGACTGCCCGAGCGCAGGTCCACCCGACCCGCCGTCGACACCAGCGAGACGTCGGCGTCGCCTCCGGACGCCGCGGCGATGGACGCGTCGGTGTTCGCGCCCCTCGCACGGACGACTGCGCGGTCGACCAGGATGTTGCCACCCGTGCTGGTCAGGCTGACCTGGGCGCTGCGTGACTGCGCAGCGATCCCCGGCCCGCCATCGGCGAGCACCCGCGTTTCAGGGTTCCCGCCGGAGTTGCCGACCACCTGAAGGTCACCGGTCGCGGACAGTTCCACCGACACTTGCCGGGCGATGGGCGAATAGCCGTCGCCGCGTGCGATGACCGGTCGCTCGACGATCAGCGACCCACCGACGACCGACAGGTCGACCGCGGCGCCGCCACCGGCCACCCCGAAGGCGGTCACGCCCTCCACCCCGTCGACCACGCCGACGGTGAGCGGGCTGCCCGAGGTCAGTCCGAACGTCCCCCCGGCAAAGCCCGCCACCCGCTGCACCTGGTTGGTCGCCATGCGGAGGTCGACCGAGCCCCCGGCGCGCGGGAGCAGGCCCGCGGCAGTGATCACCCCGGTGCTGGACTGGGCGATTCGACCGCTGCCGGCGACGACTTCCGGAGCCAGCACGTCAGTGCCGTTCCAGCCGGCGGTCAGCAGCAGCGTGCCCGAGGAAAACTTGATCGGCTGGTTGACCTGGATGTCGCCGGTGGCCAGCAGCGACAGCGTGCCGGTGCCGGTGAGGGTGCCCGAGGCGCCGGTGACCGTGATGTTCCCCGCCTGCGACCCCACGCCTGCAGTGGTGACGACCACCGATGTGCCGCTGGAGAGCTGACCGGCGATCGAGGTCCAGCCCACCTGCGAAGGCGAGCCGGTCGGAAACCAGGTCCAGGGGTCGCCGCTGCCCACCCCGCCGCTGTTCATCGGGAAGTTGCCGATCTCGACGTCGTACGGGTCGAGCAGCAGCGTGCCGCCGCGCCCGGCCGGCGCGGCGAGGTCGACCCGCGCGCCGAAGTCGAGGAACCGCTTGCCCGACACCTCGGCGAAGCCGCCGTCGCCGCCGGCCGCGCCCCCGCGGGCGCTGATCGTCCCGTACGCGCGGGTGGCCTCGTCGGCCCAGACGATCACCCGGCCACCCTCGCCGCGCACGGTGGCGTCCGCCCGCACCGTGGCCTCGGGCGCGACGTAGGTCAGCGATGCGTTGGGCGCGTCCGCCTCGCGGCCCTGGAGTCCGCCGCCGATGCGCACCGACCCGCCTGCGCTGGCGCCGGACGCGTCGACCGTGGCCGCTCCCGCGAGCGCCACGCGGTCGCCGAGCACGTCGATCCGCCCGCCGGCGCGGGTGGCACCGACCGCGCTGACCGCGCCCTCGACCGAGGTCGTCCCCGCCGACTCGATCCGCACCTGGCCACCCGCCACCCCGTCGGCCTGGGTGCGGCTGCCGGCGGCCAGCGTGGTCTCCGCGCCGCCGCGCAGCACCACCTGCCCGCCCTCGTCGAGCGCCAGCGACCGCGCGCGGATCTCGCCACTGTGGCGCAACGTGCCCGCGAACGCGCGCACCGCGCCTGCATCCAGCCGCCCGAGGTTCACGGCCGAGTCGGCCGGGGCCTGCACCTCGAAACTCACCCCGCTGCCATCGAGCGAAGTCAGCGTGACGGTGCGGCCCGCGGCCAGCGTGATCTGGCCCCCGGGCGCCTCGATCAGGCCCTCGTTGCGGATATCCGGGCCGACCAGCAGCACCGAACCCCCGGGCCCGGCACGCACCACCCCCTGGTTGAGGATGGCGCCGCCCTGCCCGGAAAAGCGCAGCCGCCCGTCGAGGAAGTCGCGGTCGGACAGCGGCAAGGTGGACGCCACCAGTCCGGCCACGTCGACCACCGCGCCCGGGCCGATCAGGATGCCGTTCGGGTTGACCAGGAAGACCCGGCCGTTGGACTGCAGGCGTCCGAGGATTTCGGACATCTGGGTGCCCGTCACCCGGTTGAGCACGGAACTGGCGGCGTTCTGCTGGACGAAGCGCACCAGTTCGTTGGGCGCGATCGAGAAGCTCTGCCAGTTGATGATCGCGCCCGGCGTATTGGTGACCTGCAGCGCATGGGCCGCCGGATTGGCGAACTGGGCGGCACCCGCGGCGACCTGCGGCCCGGTCGGCAGCGCATGCACCGCGCCGCCGTAGGCAGCCGACAGGGCCGCGGCCACGCCCAGCGCCCGCTGCACCCCGGCCTTCAACCGAAAGCTTCGTATCCGCCTGGCCATCCGATCCACCCCCGTCCGTGCAAGGCGCACGGCACCCGCTTGCCCCGTCCCTCGAGCCCGGCGCATCCGCACCGCGTTCGAGGGTCGTCCCGACCTGCCTTTCGTGCCACCGCGGCCTGGCGCTGCACGGGCGGCGACCGCCGCGCTTGCGCTGGATTGCCGCGGCGCACAACCGCGTGAAGGACGTACTGCGTCAGCCTACCTCAGTCTCCCCTGTTTCGGCGTGAACTGTCCACCTCACGAACGCCCGAGGGCGCCGTCCGGTGCACGCGCACAGCGCCCGCGCGGGGTTTGCCCCCGCGCAGCGCCGACACACCTGATCGATTAACGGAGCATCCGGCGATTTCTTGAGGCCCGCCGCGACAGGCGTCGCGCGAGCGGGGACGGGCCGCCCACCCGGGCAGGTCGGCGATGCCGTCCGCCGCCCGCCGCCGATCGCGAACGGCTGCGGCCGGGGGCCGGAGGGCGGCGACCGGCGGATCGAGCACGCAAAGACGACCCGGCTCACGCGGCGGGGACCGCGCCAGACCGGATCGCGGACTCGAGGCAGGCCGCACGCGCGAGGAGTTCGCCATCGCGGTGGCGACGGGCGGCGAGTTGCAGGCTCGCGCCCACCGGATCGTTTGCCAAAGGCGGCAGAGGGAGGGCGATGGCGGGATGCCCGGTGTGGTCGAAAAGCCGCGTCCAGGCGATCAGGGCCGCGGTGAAGCCGAGTTCTCCGCGGCCGGTTCGCACCCGCCTCGCCTCGACCGGCGGAGCCAGCACCGGCAACGTCGGCAGGGCCAGCAGGTCGACGCGTTCGAACAGCGCGTCGACCTCGGCCCGCAGCCGGGCGCGCGCCACCAGCGCCGCCCTGTACTCCAGCGTCGTGATCGACTGCCCCGCCTGCAGCGTGCCCAGTACCTCCTCGGGCAACCGCGCGCAGGCCGCCGGGTCGGCGAGTACCCGCCGCCAGGCGATCGCCGCCTCGTGGCAGAACACGGTCTCGTGCACCGCCCCCAGCAGCGGGTCGGCAGGCAGCGCGACCGGCTCGAGCCGCGCACCGAGGCCGACGGCACGGGCGAGCGCGGCGCGAACCGACCGAGCCACCTCCGGGGCCGACGCCGCCAGGGCGGCCTCATCCACGCCGATCGCGAGTCCCGCCAGGTCGACGGGCGGCATCGCGTCGCCGGTCGTGACGAAGCCCGGGTCCAGGACCGCGGCCACCGCGCGCGCCGCCCCGACGTCGCGCGCGATCGGCCCTACATGGTCGAGCGAGGGCACCAGCGCGCGGACCCCGCGCGTCGACACCCGACCCCAGGTCGGCTTGAACCCGACCACCCCGCAGCAGGCCGCCGGGATGCGGATGCTGCCGCCGGTGTCGGTACCCAGCGCGGCGTCCACCCAGCCTGCAGCCACGGCGGCCGCGCTGCCGCCGCTCGACCCGCCGACCGTACGCCCGGGCCACCGGGGATGCCCGACGTCGGCCGAGCGCACGCCGAAGCCCGCCCGATCGGTGGCCGCGGCGGCGACCACTACCGCGCCGGCCTCGCGCAGGCGGATCACCGCCTCGGCGGGCGTACGCGGGCGCCGACCGGCGAACAGGTCGAGACCGCCGGAACATCGGGCGGGCGGCGTGTCGATGAGGTCCTTGACCACCATCGGCCAGCCGGCGAGCGGCAGGCGCGCGAACGCGTCCGGGGCCCGCGTGTCCAGCGCGCTGGCAGCGGCCCGGGCATGCCGGGCGATGACGCTCGTCAGCGCGCCGGGCGCAGCCGCGCCATCGCCGATGCGATCGAGCGCCGCTTCGACCTGCGCGCGCGCGTTCGCCATGCGCGCTGCGACCGATCGCCCGCTAGCGGTCGCGCAACCGGTCCATCAGCGCCTTCTGCTGCCCGCCGTCGATCTCGATCATGGTGCCGTTGACGAAGTGGGCGAGCGGGGAGGCGAGATAGGCGCACAGGTTGGCCACCTCGTCGCACTCGGCGATGCGGCCGAGCGGGATGCTGGAGGGCGCGAGGCGATCGGCGTCCTCGACGGAGAGCTTCATGTCGCGCGCCATCGCCCGCACCAGCCCCGCCCAGCGCTCGGTACGCACCGGGCCGGGATTGACCGCCACGAAACTGATGCCATGGCGCCCGTACTGGCCGGCGAGCGCCTTCGTCATGTTCTGGCCGGCGGCATTGGCCGCGCCCGGGGCGATCTCCCAGTAGGACTCCTTCACGCCGTCGTTGCCGATCAGGTTGAGCACGCGCCCGCCGCCTTGCGCGACCATGATCGGCAGCGCATGGCGCAGGCAGCGCACGTAGCCCATGAATTTCAACTGCAGCGCCTGGGCCCAGTCTTCCTCGGACAGGTGCTCGATCACGCCCCCGGGGGCGGAGCCGGCGTTGTTGACCATGATGTCGATGCGCCCCAGCGCCGCGTGCGCATCGCGCACGAAGGCCTCGGCATCCCCCGCACGGGTGAGATCCGCGCGGTGGGTGCTGACCGTGCGCCCGGTCTCCGCCCGGATCTGCGCGGCCGTCTCCTCGAGGCGCGCGGGCTCGCGCGCGCAGATCGCGACGTCGCAGCCCTCGCGCGCCAGCGCGAGCGCGATCGCCTTGCCGATGCCCATGCTCGCGCCGGTCACGAGCGCCTTCCTGCCCTGGAGCTGCAAATCCATGTGGTCTCCCTCGCCGCGGCCAGCCCGGCGGGACTGCCGGCCGACGCACGCCGGCCTTGCCGGATGCTCTTACATTCGAGCAAAGGTATACTGCCCGCTAAGAACGGTCAATCGACGCAACCGCCCCTTGCCGGTCGCCACGGCCGACCGCCGCCGCTGCCCACGCCTGCCCTGCCCCGGGGTACCCCGCGCCTCATCCGCGAAGGATCGCCATGCCCCCCCCCCCTTCCGCCACCGGCAAGCGCAACCGCCCCTCCCGTACCGTCGCCGAGCGGCCGCGCGCGCTCGTGCCGCTGGCCCCGGCCAAGCGCATCCGCGGCACCGCCAGTTCGCGCAAGGTCCTGCAGGTGCTCACCGCCTTCACGCCCGAGCGGCCGGTCGTCACCGTCGATGCGCTCGCCCGCTCGGTGCGCGTGCCGCTGTCGACCGCCTACCGCTACATCGCCCTGCTGCGCGAGGTCGGGCTGGTCACCGACGACGGACGCGGCGGCTACCACCTGTCGCCGCGCGTGGTCGAACTCGCCCGCGCCCCGCGCGCCGCGGTGGGCTTCCTCGACATCGCGCGTCCGGTGATGGAGCGGCTCTGCGAGGCGAGCGGCGAGACGGCGGTGCTCATCCGCCGCGTCGGCGACGCGGCGGTCTGCGTCGAGCGCGTGGAATCGGCGCAGCGGGTGCGCCTGTCTTTCGACGTGGGCTCGGCCTTCCCGCTGCACCGGGGCGCCTCGCCGAAAGTGCTGCTCGCCTCCATGGGTGAGCGCGAGCGCGGCGACTACCTCGTCCGCGCGCGCCGCATCGACCCGGCGCTGCGCCAGCGCGGTGCCCGTTTCGAGCAGGAACTCGAGTCCATCGTCCGCCAGGGCTGGGCCGAGAGCACCGAGGAAATCACCCCCGACATCTGGGCCGTCGCGGCACCGGTCGTCGAAGGCGACGCGACCATCGCGGCGTTGTCGGTCGCAGGCCCGGCCTACCGGCTGACCGGGCGCCAGCGCAGCCGCATCGTCTCGCTCACGCGGGCGGCGGCCGCCGACATCAGCGCCCAGCTGAGCGCCCTCGTTCGCTGATGCCGGCGGCCACCACCGCGCGGGGCGGGTACCGATGAAGGCCGCGGCCTTCGAGTACGCGGCGCCCCGCAGCCTGTCCGAGGCGCACGCCCTGCTGCGCGAGCACGGGGAGGACGCCCGGCTGCTCGCGGGCGGGCAGAGCCTGATGCCGGTGCTCGCGCTCAGGCTGGCGTCGCCGGCCATCCTGGTCGACCTCAATCGCGTCGCCGGGCTGGACGAGCTGCGCGGGACGTCCGCGGGCGACCTGCTGACCGGCGCGATGGTGCGCACGCGCACGCTCGAACTCTCCGCCGAGGTCGCGCGCACCCAGCCGCTGCTGCACGCCGCGGTGCCGTGGATCGCCCATGTGCAGATCCGCAACCGGGGAACGCTGGGCGGCAGCCTCTCCCATGCCGACCCCGCGGCCGAGCTGCCGGCGGTGGCGATGGCCAGCGATGCCACGCTGATCATCGCCGGTGCCAGGGGCACGCGCGAGCAGCCGGCGCACGCCTTCTTCACCGGGCTGTTCGGCACGACGCTCGCACCCGACGAGATCCTCACCGGGGTGCGCTGGCCGGCGTGGCCGACCGGGCGTCGGCACGGCTTCGTCGAAGTGGCCCGTCGCCACGGCGACTACGCGATCGTCGGCGTCGCGCTCACGGTCGACCTCGACCCGGATCGCCTCGTCACCGGTGCGCGGGTAGTGGTCTTCGGCGCAGCGGACACCGCGGTGCGCGCCTCGGCCGTCGAAGCGGCGCTGATCGGCCAGCCTGCGGGAGAGCCGCTCGCCGCGGCCGCGGCCGGCCATGCATCCGACGGACTGGACGCGCGCGGCGACCTCCAGGCCAGCGCCGAGTACCGCCGCGAACTCGCCCCGGTGCTGGTGCGCCGGGCCCTGCTGCAGGCTTTCGGACTCTCCGCCCCGCGCGCCCCCCGATGACCCGCGTCCCCTCCTCCGCCCCCCTGCACGGCTGCGCGGCAGCGGTACCTGCCCACCCGCCCCGCCGCGCGAAGCCGATCGCCGGGAGCCTCGCATGAGCCTGCCCGCAGCCCGCCCGATCCGCCTTCGCGTCAACGGCGAAACCGTGGAAGGCCAGGTGGAGCCGCGGCTCACCCTGGCCGATTTCCTGCGCGAGCACCTGCGACTCACCGGTACCCACCTCGGGTGCGAGCACGGCGTCTGCGGGGCCTGTACCGTTCTGGTCGACGGGCGCTCGGTTCGCGGCTGCCTGATGCTCGCCCTGCAGGCCGACGGCGCCGAAGTCGTGACCATCGAGGGCATCGCCGCTCGCTGCCCGGTTCGCGGCGAGGCCGTCGCGCGCGGGGAGGCCACGCTGTCGATCCTGCAGGAGAGCTTCCGCGACCTCCACGCGCTGCAGTGCGGCTTCTGCACGCCGGGCATGGTCGCCACGGCGCACGCGCTGCTGGCCGAGAACCCCGCGCCCAGCGCCGAGGAGGTGAGGCTCGGCATCTCCGGCAACCTGTGCCGATGCACGGGATACGTGCCGATCGTCGAGGCCATCCTCGACGCCGCGCAACGCCTTCGCGAGGGCGCGTGAGCGATCCGCGCGCACAGGCGCGGCCCGACCCGACGCGCCCGGCCATCGGCCAGCCGCTGGCGCGAGTCGAGGACGAGCGCTTCCTCACCGGCGCCGCGCGCTTCGTCGACGACTGGGTGCTGCCCGATCTCCTGCACGCGGTAGTCGTGCGCAGCCCGCATGCGAGCGGACGCCTGCGGTCGCTGGAGACGTCGCAGGCGCGCGCCATGCCCGGCGTGGTCGCGGTCTATGCCTGGGCCGACATCGCCGCGTGCGCGCGCACGATCCCGGTACGGCTCGCCCCGCTGCCGGGCTTCGACCGCTTCCTGCAGGCGCCGCTCGCGCAGGACTGCGTGCGCTACGTCGGCGAGCCGGTCGCGATGGTGGTCGCCACCTCGCGCGCACTCGCCGAGGATGCAGCCGAGCGCGTGGAGGTGGACATCGACCCCGGCCCGGTGGTCGCCAGCCTCGCCGATGCGCTGGCCGCGCGGGCCAGCGTGCACGAGGCCGGGACCGACAACGTCGCCTCCCGATACACCGTCTCGCGCGGCGACCCGGCCTCGGCGTTTGCCGCGGCCGCCTATCGTCGGCGCGAGACCTTCCGCTGCCACCGCCAGACGGCGCTGCCGCTGGAGACGCGGGGACTGGTGGCCCGGCACGACCCGGTGGCCGGGCGCCTGCAGGTGTGGGGCGCGTCGAAGGTCACCTTCTTCAATCGCCGCTGGCTCGCCGCCGCGCTGGACATGCCCGAATCGTCCGTCGAACTGATCGAGCTCGACGTCGGCGGCAGCTTCGGCGTGCGCGGCGAACTCTACCCCGAGGACTTCCTCGTGCCCTTCGCCGCGAGGCAACTCGGGCGCCCGGTGAAGTGGATCGAGGATCGCCGCGAGCACCTGATCGCCACCAACCACTCGCGCGAGATCGAATGCGAACTGGAGATCGCGTGCACCGCGCAGGGCGAGGTCCTCGGCCTGCGCGGCCGGGTGCTGGGCGACCTCGGCGCCTACGTTCGCACCAATGGCGGCGTGGTCCCGGCGAAGGCCGCGCAGTTCCTGCCCGGCCCCTACCGGATCCCGAACTGCGAGTTCGAGGTCGTCGCACTGCTCACCCATCGCACGCCGGTGGGAACCTACCGCGGGCCGGGGCGTTACGAGGCGAATTTCTTCCGCGAGCGCCTCCTCGATCTCGCGGCCCGCGACCTGGGCATCGATCCGGTGGAGTTGCGTCGCCGCAACCTGATCGGCCCGGACGAAATGCCCTTCGACTGCGGCGTGCTCTGCCCGTACGAGCCCGCCACGCAGTACGACACCGGCGACTATCCGATGGCGCTCGAGCGCGCGCTGGACGCGGTGGGTGGTGGGCGCGCGCTGCCGGCGCCGGGGCGGGACGAGCGCGGCCGGCTGACCGCCTTCGGCGTGGCCTGCTTCGTGGAGTCGAGCGGCGCCGGACCCGCCGAGAACGCGCGGCTGCGCGTGCTGCCCGACGGTCGCATCGAGGTGGGAACCGGCTGCTCGACGATGGGGCAGGGCCACGAGACGGTGCTCGCGCAGATCGCCTCCGACGCGATGGGATTGCCCGTGGACCGCTTCGTGGTGCATCACGGCAGCACGACGCTGGTCGAGCACGGATACGGCACGTACCACAGCCGCGCGGTGGTGGTGGGCGGCAGCGCGGTGGATCTCGCCGCTCGCAAGCTCGTCGCCCGCTGCGCCGCACTCCTCGCGCAGCGCAGCGGCCTCGAGCCCTCGATGGTCGACTGCCGGGAGGGGCGGTTCATGCACCGCACCGGCGGTGCGGTGCTCGGCACGTTCGCGCAACTCGGGGCCGAGGCGGCCGCCGGCGATGCCGAGGCGATCGCCGCCACGCAGGTCGAGGACCGCTTCGAGGTGCGCAAGCGCACCTATACCTACGGCACCCATGTGGCCGAGGTGGCCGTCGACCCGGAGACGGCCGAAGTCGAGGTACTGCGCCACCTCGCCGTCGAGGACATCGGCCGGGCGGTCAATCCGCTGCTCGTGCACGGCCAGGCGATCGGCGCCGCGGTGCAGGGACTGAGCGCAGCCTTCCTCGACGAACTCGTCTACGACGCGGCCGGACAACTGCTGACCGGGACGCTGGCCGACTACCGGGTCGCCACCGCCGACGGCTTTCCCCGGGTCGAGGCCATCACGCTCGAGGAGCACCGCTCGCCGCACAACCCGCTGGGCGTGAAGGGCGCCGGCGAAGGAGGTATCGTCGCCACCGCCGCCGCGGTGGCCAATGCGGTAGCCACCGCGCTCGCGCCGCTGGGCGTCACCCTCACCGAACTGCCGCTCTCGCCCGAGAGGCTGGCCCGCGCACTGCGCGCCGCGCGCGCGTCTCCCCCACCCCCGGCCTGAACGGCCCGGCCCGACGGCTCGAAGGGCAGGTCCCGATCGGCCCTGGCCCGACCTGTCGTCGCCACGATCGACGCTTCCGCCGAACCCGCCGAACACTCCCGCGTCCCGACCCCCACCTCATCGGCCGCCCGACCCGGCCTGCGCGCCACGACGGTCGCCACCTCGCCGCGGGTCCCGCCCGGGGCCGAGCCTGGGTCGCCACCTCGCCTCGTGCAGGCCGTGACCGAAGTCCCCTGCGGCACCGAGCGATGCCGCGTCGCCCCACCCGGGGCCGATGTTCCGCCGCCCCCTCGTCCACTCCTCCGATCCCCACGCGCCAGCCGAGACACCGACCATGCCCATCGACGTCCACGCCCACTACGTCCCGCTCGATATCCTGGAGCCGCTCGTCGCCGATGCCGCGGCCTACGGCGTCTCGATCGTGGAGACCGCGCCCGGCTGCCAGTGCCTGCACTTCGCCACCGGCACCCAGGTGCGTCCGTTCTTCGCGAAACTGGTCGAGCCGGTCGCCGACCGGCTGGCGAGCATGGATCGCACCGGCATCGACCGGCAGATCCTCTCGATCTGGACCGACATCTTCGGCTACGGGCTTCCGGCCGCCCAGGGCGTGCGCTGGCACGAGCTGCTCAACGACGCCCTCGCCCGCTTCGCCGCCCGCGAGCCCGCGCGCTTCAGCTGGCTCGCCTCGGGGCACCTGGCCGACCCGCAGGCCGCCGCTCGCGAACTGGAGCGGCGGGTCACCCGCGACGGCGCCGTGGGCGCGGTGGTCGCGGCGAACATCGAGGGCACCAACCTCGGGGAGGTCGATCTCGACCCCTACTGGGCGTGCGCGCAATCGCTGGGCGTGCCGGTGTTCATCCACCCTGCTGCGCCCGGCCCCACCCCGCGCACCCGCTTCTTCGCGCTCAACCAGGTGGTGCAGTACACGTTCGACACCACGCTCTGCGTGGGTTCGCTGATCGGCGCGGGCGTGCTCGACCGCTTCCCGCGGCTCGAACTGATCCTCTCCCACGGCGGCGGCGCCCTGCCCTGGCTCGCGGGCCGCTTCGACTGCATGCACGGGCGGATGGATCGCGCGCAGCAGCGCCACGTGGCGCAGCAGTCACCGTCGCATTACTTGACGCGCCTCACCTACGACACGATCCTCCATGATCCGTCGGCACTGCGCTGGCTGGTCGATCGCGTGGGCGCCGATCGCATCGTGATCGGCAGCGACGACTCGTTCCCGCCGGCCGACCACGATCCCCTCGCCACGCTGGCGGCCACCGGCCTCGACGCCGCCACGATCGCCCGCATCGCCGACGGCAACCCGCGGCGCCTGTTCCGTCTCCCCTGATCGCGTCGACCGCCGTCGCGGCACGTCGCTCCCGCAACCCACACTCCGCACACTGCCCCATGGAAATCAAAGGCGAACGCATACTCCCCGCGAAGCGCGAACTGGTCTGGGCCGCCCTCAACGATGCCGGCGTGCTCCAGCGCTCGATTCCCGGGTGCGAGACCATCGACAAGGTCTCGGACACCGAACTCAACGCCACCCTCACCCTCAAGGTCGGTCCGGTCAAGGCCCGGTTCAAGGGCAACGTGAAGCTGGTCGACCTCGAGCCCCCGCAGCGCTACACCATCGTGGGCGAAGGCCAGGGCGGCGTGGCCGGCTTCGGCAAGATGAAGGCAACGGTCACCCTCGCCGAAGAAGCCGGCGGCACCCGCCTGTCCTACGTGGCCGACGCGCAGGTCGGCGGCAAGCTCGCGCAGGTCGGCTCCCGGCTGATCGAAGGCACGGCGGCCAAGCTCGCCCAGGAATTCTTCGATGCCTTCGAGCGCAACATCGTGCCCGATGCCGGCGCGAGCGCCGGCAGTGAAACCGCGGCGCAGCCCGCGGTCGCCGCCCCGGTGGCCGCCGAGCCACCTGCCGCGCCCAGCGCATCCGAAGCGGTCGCGTCCGCACCCTCGGCCCCCGCCCCGGCTGCGCAGGGCATGTCGCGCTGGGCCTGGCCTGCGGCCCTGGTCGCGGCCTTCCTGATCGCGCTGTGGCTGGTGGGCGCACGCGGCTGAGCGCACCGCCAGCCGCAAGCCCGTCGCCCGCCCCGCCCTCCCTCACGCCTCCGGAGACTTCCATGCCCCACGCAACCGCCAGTGATGGCGTCAGGCTCTACTACGAAGAAGCCGGCAGCGGCACGCCTGTCATCTTCGTGCACGAGTTCGGCGACAACTACCGCAGCTGGGAGCAGCAGATCGGCTACTTCTCACGCCGCCATCGGTGCATCGTCTACGCGGCGCGCGGTTATCCGCCGTCGGATGTCCCGTCCGACGTCGCGATGTATTCCCAGCGCCGCGCGTGCGACGACATCGCGGCCGTGCTCGACCACCTCGGCATCGATCGCGCGCACGTGGTCGGCCTGTCGATGGGCGGCTTCGCCACGCTGCACTTCGGCCTGAACCACGCGCACCGGGCCCTCTCGCTCACCGCCGCAGGCGCCGGCTACGGTTCGGAGAAAGCCCACCAGGCCCAGTTCCGCCAGCTGGCCGAGGAGGCGGCCGCGCGCTTCGAGTCGATGGGGCCCGTGGCCTTCGCGCCCATCTACGGCGAGGCGGCCTCGCGCGTGCAGTTCCAGAACAAGAACCCGCGGGGTTGGGCGGCGTTCGTCGATCGGCTGGCGCAGCACTCGCAGGTCGGGGCCGCGTGCACGATGCGCGGCGTCCAGGGTCGCCGTCCCTCGCTCTACGACCTCGAGGCGGAGTTCCGCGCGATGCCGGTACCCACGCTGGTGATCGTCGGCGACGAGGACGACCACTGCCTGCAGCCGGGCATCTTCCTCAAGCGCGCCATCCCGGCCTGCGGGCTGGTGGTGCTGCCCAAGACCGGGCACGCGGTGAACCTCGAGGAGCCCGATCTCTTCAACCACCACGTCGCCGAGTTCATCGCGGCGGTGGAAGCCGGACGCTGGGACCGCCGCGATCCGCGTGCCGATCCGGGCCAGCTGATCAAGACCTGACCGTCGGCCCCCCGCGGGATGCCGGCGCCCGCGTCGGCATCCCGCGGGAGCCGCAGTGCCGCAGGCCATGTCCGGCGGCAGTGCGGCTCGCCGTCGCGGGCATGCGTTCAACCCGCCGGCGGCTCCTCGTAGAGTTCGATCTTCGTCCCGTCGGGATCGGCCACGTAGATCGTGCGCCCGTAGATGCCGTCGTGCAGATCCTCGAAGAAACGCACGCCTGCTCCGCGCAGCCGCGCGGCCAGCGCGGTGACGTTGTGCACGCGGAAGGCGATATGGTCGATCTGCGGTCGCGCCTCCGGCGCCCCGGTGGTCAGCGCCAGCCCCTGCAGGAAAGGCACGAACGGGCGTCCGTCGGCCAGCGGCTTGGCGGCGCGCACGGTGAACCCCAGCAGGTCGATGTAGAACCGCCTGGAGGCCTCGATGTCGCGCACCTGCAGCAGCATGTGCGCGAAGCCCAGGGTACGCGGCTCGGCCGCCGCGCCGGCATCGGGCGCGCTCATGCCGGATCCGGCTCGTTCTCGGAGCCCAGCCGCCCGTTGCGACCCCAGCTGTCCTTGGGCACGTCCTGGATGATCACGTGCAGGTGGTCGGGCTTGGCCCCCGCGTGATCGACCATCGCCTGGGTGATGGCGGCCACCAGCCGCCGTTTCTGTTCGGTCGTTCGACCGCTCCACATCTGGACCGTCACTACCGGCATCTTCACCTCCCGCTGACGTCGGGCGCATCGCCCTCGCGCCCGCACCGAATGACCGACAGGGTACTCCGCGCGCGCTCCGCGACGGGCGGCCACCGGCGCGTTCGCCCGCCGGGGCAGCCTGCGCCGGGACGCGCCTCAATCCTCGCGCAGGATGCGCTCGATCCGCGGCCGCACGCCCGACCACTGGCTGGCACCCACGGTCACCGGCGCACGGCTGCCCAGGCCGCGCGCCCACACCGCCTTCAGGCCCCGGGCCTCGGCCGCCGCGAAGTCGATGCCGCCCGGCGGCGCCGCGAGGTCGGCGAGGAAGGCATGCGCAGGCAACCGGTCGATCACCTCGGCGCCGACCACCCTCGAGGGCACGGTGGAGAAGACCATGTCGAGGTCCG